>JBAQUK010000280.1:0-20913 GCA_049297455.1 Desulfosalsimonadaceae bacterium
GTGTTAAAATTTGCGGCAACGAAAAATCAGACCTTGAGCAACGATTGCAACGGTCACCCGTTCTACGCTGGTGGGACATAACAATCTATCCAAAAACGGTAAATTTGTAATTGCTGTTTCCCTAATATCCCTTACAATTTTTGCCTGATCCTTATCATCTTCAACCAGCACTCTTACAAGAGCATTGGTATCAAATGCGATCATCGCGAACTCCTTTCGCGGTATCGCTCCTGAATGGCGGCGTTCATTTCCTCGATCGAGACCGGCTTGCATTGTTTTTTGTGTTTGAGCATGCCAAAAAGCGCTTTCGCGGAATGTTTCTCACTCGAAATCAAAACCTTTCCGTTCTCAAGCAGGGTAAATTCGATTGTGTCATAAGCGCCGATATTGAGAAATTCTCTGATTTTTTTAGGAATAGTCACCTGGCCTTTTGATGTTATTCTGCTGATAGGCATGGCTGGCTCCTTTATTATATCATTGCGGAAAAATTCTTACTTTAAAGTAAGAATATCAAATTATTCAACCAAGTCAATTTAAAAACTGAACTTTTGATGAGTGTTACCATCCGGAAACTGGTTCCTTAATATCTCGACGTCAGGCCTGTCATCAGACAACCCAGACTGTGAATTTTTTCCCGCCATAAACCACCTTATGACCGACGCGTCCCATGAAAAACGCCTCAACTTTTGAAAGCCCCCTTCGCCCGACAACAATGGTGCCATAACCTCCGTCTTCCGCTTCCTTGACAATGGCTTCGGACCGGCTGAGCACACCGGCAACTATTTTTTCCGATATTTTTCCAGAGTCAAACCCGGACGCGATAAGCAACTCTTTTATATCCTGAAACATTCGTGCGACTTTTAATTTAAAGGCCTCCACACAGGTATCTGTCATTTCTACTTCGGAGCATTCCTTTTTACTCATTTCAGCAAGGTCAAAATCGACACACCCCAAACCTGGAATCGCATGAAAAATGCAGGCTTCATATTTATGACCGCCTAACAATGCGGCTGTAAATTCAACTGCTTTCACCGAAGCAGGCGAACCATCCACAGCCAACAAGATTTTTTTGACAGGAGGGGCCTGTCCCACGATTATAATTGGAATAAAAGTTAAAGATTGCAACAGCTTGACGGCAACACTGCCGAGTATGACACTTGTCAGCCCGCCCATCCCCCGCCTTCTTAAGACAACCGCGGTGTAACCGTTTCCCGCCTCATCTATGATATCCCGGGCGACCCCTCTTTCCATGTGGCGAAATTTGATTTCAATCGACTGCTCCGGGAACCCCCCTGCGATCAAATTTTGTCTCGCCTCTTCAAGGTGCGTCTCTATTTTTCTTTTTTCCTGCCGTTCCCGGTCCTTAAGTTGGCGCACGGCGCCTGAGCAGGCGGGATTGTTCTCAAGGTCCCGGTAGGCTTCCGGTCTGCCGCTGAAAACATGAAACAGCACAATTCGCGTATTCTCATCAACCGGCATAAAGGCTTTTACATAGTTCACCGTCTGTATGCCCCGCTCGGAACCGTCAACCAATACCAGTAATTTTTTTTGAATCGTCATATCCCCTCCTCCGGACATCGAATGGATCGCACTGAAATGAATCAATCAAATATTATCAAAAAATGCTGAAAATCACCCTGATGGATGCTATTCACCCCCGCCCCCCAATACCGCGTAAAGCCGCACCTGGTTGGCGAGTTTGGCCAACCGGAGCGAGATAAGACCCTGTTGCGCGGCATAAAGGGACCGCTGGGCATCCAGGACGCCCAGGTAGCTGTCAATCCCTTTTGAATATCGTATATTTGAGAGGCGGTAGGTATCCGCAACGGCATTTGTCAGGGATTGCTGGGCAGCCACCTGCTGGTCCACCGTGCCTTGCACCGCAAGAGAATCGGCCACTTCCCTGAAAGCAGCCTGGATCGTCTTTTCATACTGGGCCAGGGCAATTTTCTGTTGCGCCTTGCTGACCCTGTATGCAGCCCAGGTCCGGGCATCAAAAACCGGTACGGCGATCTGCGGGACAAAGCTCCACGTGCCGGACCCGGAGCCGAAAAGACCAGACAGTTCGTCGCTGGCCGTTCCGATGGATGTGGTCAAGGAAACGCGCGGGAAAAAGGCGGACCGCGCCGCGCCGATAAAGGCATAGGCCCCTTTGAGCCGATGTTCCGCCGCCACGATATCCGGCCGGTTCAAAAGCATCTCGGAGGGCAGGCCTGCAAAAATTTCTTTGGGCGGATGATACCTTGCCAGGTCCGACGGCAAAAGATTCATTGGCACCTTCGATCCGGCCAGAAGGTCTAATGCATTCCGATCCTGGGCCGTAATTTGCGTAAAGCGGGCCACATCGCCCCGGGCCGAATCCACCGGGATTTGCGCCTGGCGCAAGTCCAATTCCGAGGCTACGCCGACTTCATACTGACGCTTTATTAAATCATAGGCGGACTGCTGGGCTGTCAGTGTGGACCGTGCCAGTTTGAGGTTTTCCAGGTCAGCGGATAAGGTCAGATACACTCTGGCGACTTCCGACACCAGTGCGACCTGTGCGCTTCGCCGGGCCTCATCCGTGGCCAGGTATTCTTCCAGGGCCTGGTCTTTCAGGCTGCGGATACGGCCGAAAAAATCGATTTCCCAAGCGGCAATGCCCAGCCCCACGCTGTATTGTTCAATTGTCCTGGGTTCTCCGGAGCTGATAAGATCGGCAGAACCACGCTGCTTGCCGCCATCGCCCACCGCATTGACCGCCGGGAACAACTCGGCCCGTTGAACGCCGTACAGGGCCCGCGCCCTTTCCACATTCAGGGCGGCAATCCGCAGATCCCGGTTGTTAGTCAAAGCCATCCCGATAATCTGTTGAAGTTTCGGGTCGGTGAAAAACGCCTTCCAGCTCAGTTCCTGGGCAGCCGGTGCTTCGGGTGCGGCTTGCGTGAGCTTATAGGCTTCGCCTTGCGGCCATTCTGCCGGAACCGGCGCCGGGGGCTGCGTGTATTTGGGATTCATGGAACAGCCCACCATGAAAAGCAACACGCCAAGGATAAGTATCATTTGTTTTTTCATGTTAACGCACCTCCTGGCGGCCGGTGGATGAAATGGCGTATTCGGAAGGTTGCCCCTTTGGTTTCCCTTTGAATATTTTGGATACCAGAATAAAGAACAGCGGAATAAAAATAAGGTCAATAAACGTGGCCGAAAGCATACCCCCGCAAACAGCCGTACCGATGGCGTTCATGGCCCCCGCTCCCGCGCCGCTTGCCATGGCCAGAGGCAACACGCCGAAGAAAAACGCCAGGGAAGTCATCATGACGGGGCGGAATCGTGTTTTGACAGCCCCCAGCGTCGCGTCAATAAGCCCGGCGCCATGTGCCAGCCGCTCCTTGATAAACTGAATGATCAGGATCGCGTTTTTGGTCGAAAGGCCGAGGGTGGTCAGAAAGCCGATCTGGAAATAGACGTCATTGGGCATTCCCCGCCATGAGGTGGCCACTATGGCGCCGAACACCCCCAGCGGCAGCATCAGCATATTTACAAAAGGAATGGTCCAACTTTCATACAGGGCCGCCACGCAAAGGAAAATCACGAAAATGGAAAAGGCATAGAGAATCGGTCCCTGGGCGGTGGCCATCCGTTCCTGATAAGACAACCCGGTCCAGTCAAAGCCGAATCCCTGAGGCAATCTGACGGATAACTCCTCCATGGTGGCCATGGCCTCGCCGGTGCTTCGGCCCGGCGCGGGCTCACCCCAAATATTGATGGATGGAAAAGCATTGTAGCGCTCCAATTTGGGAGAACCCATGGACCAGCGACCGGAGGCGAAGGAAGAAAACGGCGCCATCTTGCCCACGGAGTTTCGCACATAGAGTTTTTCCAGGTCCGGGGGCAGCATGCGATAGGGAGCGTCCACCTGCGCATAGACCTTTTTAACCCGGCCGGCTTGAATAAAATCATTGACATAGGCGGAGCCGAAAGCCGCCGAGATGGTGTTGTGAATGGAACTGATGGGAACCCCTAATGCGCCGGCCTTGTCCCAGTCCACGTCAACAAAGTATTCCGCCACATCCTCCATGCCGTTGGGCCGGACCCGAACCAGGCGCGGATCCTGCATGGCCATGCCGAGAAGCTGGTTGCGGGCCGCCATGAGCTTCTCATGGCCCATGCCACCGCGATCCTGCAATTGAAAATCAAACCCGGAGGCCATGCCCAGTTCAATGACCGGCGGCGGCGGAAAAGCAAACACCATGGCCTCATTTATCTTGGAAAAGGAGGCCATGGCCCGGCCTGCGACGGCCTTGACCTTCAGGTCCGGCCGCTGACGCAATTCCCACTCCCGAAGCTTGACAAATCCCAGCGCCATATTCTGTCCCTGCCCGCCGAAACTCACACCGGGAATCGACATGACGGATTCCACGCATTCCTCCTCATCTTGTAAAAAATGATCCCGGACCTTGTTCATAACCTTTTGCGTCTGCTCAAGGGTGGAACCCGACGGAAGAATCGCCTGAACCAGCAGGATGCCTTGGTCTTCATCCGGAATATAGGAGGTGGGCATTCGTTGAAAAAGAAACCCTACCGCCCCCACGATCACAATATAGACAATGATGTAACGGAATGCTTTTGAGAAAGACCGATGAACAACCCCCACATAAATGTCTCTGATGCGGAAAAAGACACGGTCAAACCATCTGAAAAAAGGGCGCAGGAAAAAAATCGCATTGTCCGACGGCTTATGATCGGCGGGAATGGGTTTCAAAAACGAGGCGCAGAGGACCGGGGTCAGAATCAGGGCCACGATCACCGAAAGGAGCATGGCGGCGATGATGGTTACGGAAAACTGGCGATAGAGCACGCCGGTGGAGCCCTCAAAAAAAGCCATGGGGCCGAAGACCGCCGACAGCACCAAGCCGATGCCGATGAGCGCGCTGGTGATCTCGCCCATGGATTTGGCGGTGGCCTCCCGGGGCGGGAGCCCTTCCTCGGTCATGATCCGCTCCACGTTCTCCACCACCACGATGGCGTCGTCCACCAGAAGCCCGATAGCCAGCACCATGGCGAACATGGTCAGCATGTTGATGGAGAAGCCGAAGGCCGAAAGCACCGCAAAGGTTCCCAGAAGCACCACCGGCACCGCAATCGTGGGGATCAGGGTGGCCCGGATATTCCCCATGAACAGGTACATAATGAGAAAGACCAGCAGGACCGCTTCAAACAGGGTTTTGAGCACTTCCTCAATGGCCACCACGGTAAAGGGCGTGGTGTCATAGGGATAAATCACTTTCATGCCGGCAGGAAAGTAGCGGCTCATCTCCGCGAGTTTTTGCTTGACGGCATCGGCGGTATCCAGCGCATTGGCGCCGGCAGCCTGGCGGATGGCCATGGCCGCCGCCGGGTTTCCGTTAAAATTGGCCACGATATCCGAACGCTCGGTGCCCAGTTCCGTCCGGCCGATGTCTTTGATCCGGACCACCGATCCATCCGGATTGGTAAGGATGGGGATATCGGCGAATTCTTCCGGGGTCTGGAGCAGATGCTGAACGATGATGGCGGCGTTCAACCGCTGGCCCTCGACAGCCGGAGACCCGCCGAACTGACCGGCGGATACCTCGACGTTGTAGGCCGTGAGCGCCAGAATGACATCCTCCATGGTCAAATGATAACTGGTCAGCTTGTCCGGATCGACCCAGACCCGCATGGCGTATTGCGAGCCGAAATTCTCGACTTCGCCGACGCCCGGCACCCGGGACAGGATTTTTTCCAGATTGGACTGGGCATAGTCCCGCAGGTCGTCGCCGTTCATGCTGCCGTCTTCCGATATCAGCCCGACAATGATCAGGTAGTTGCGGGTGGATTTGCTCACCTTGACGCCGGAGCGCTGCACCACATCCGGCAGGCTGGCCGTGGCGAGTTGCAGCTTGTTCTGGACCTTGGACCAGGCGATATCCGGGTCCGTCCCGGGCGCGAAGGTCATTTCGATACGGGACGCCCCGGACGAGGAACTGGTGCCGGAAAGATAAAGCATATCGTCCAGGCCGGTCATCTTCTGCTCGATGATCTGGGTCACGGTGTTTTCCACGGTCTCCGCGGACGCGCCGGGGTAAAAGGCGTCAATGGAGATGGACGGCGGCGCGATGGGCGGATACTGGGAAATCGGCATTTTGTAAATCGCCAGTATACCCGCCGTCATGATGACGATGGCGATGACCCAGGCGAAAACCGGCCGGTCAAGGAAGAATCTGGATAACATCAGGCCCCTCCTTTGCTCTTTTCTTGCGACGGATCTCCGGGATCACTTTTAGTTGGCGGCGAACCAAAGGGGACTGCATTCACCGGCGTTCCAGGCCGCAGCATGAGGAGACCCTCAACGATCACGCGATCGCCCGGGGCAAGACCTTTTGCCACCAGCCATTTGTCCGCAATGGCCCGTTCCAGGACGAGGGGCCGGATCTGGGCCTTGCCTTCGGGATCCACGATCATCGCGTAGGGATTTCCCTTGGTGCCACGGGACACGCCCTGCTGCGGAAGAAGAATCGCCTGGTCGTCAGCGCCTTCATTAATCACCGCCCGGACGAACATGCCCGGCAGAAGCACGCCTTCCGGATTGGGAAAAACAGCCCGCAGAATTACGGACCCGGTGGTCGGGTCCACCGTCACGTCGGAAAATTGCAAAGTTCCTTCCAGGGGGTAAGGGAAGTCGTCTTCCAATATGAGATTGACCTTATTGCGATCGGTTTCCGCTTGATCGCCACCGCCTTTCAAATGCAACAGTTCGGCGGTGGATTGGGGCACATCCACATAAATGGGGTCCAGTTGCTGAATGGCGGCCAGGGCCAGGGGCTGATATGCCGTGACGATGGCGCCGTCCGTCACACTGGACCGGCCGATTCGGCCGGAGATGGGGGCGGTGATTTGGGTGTATTCCAGATTGATGTGGGCCGTCTTCACTGTTGCTTTCCAGGACTGGATATCAGCCTCAATCTGTGTCAGGGCGGCAGCCGCATCGTCATAGTTCTGCTGGCTTACCGCCTTGTCCGCGAGCAAATCCTTATACCGTTCGGCCCTTAACCGGGTGGCCTTCAGATTGGCTTGCGCCCGGCCAAGGGCGGCTTCGGCATTGTCAAGTGCGGCCTGAAAGGGAGCGGGATCGATCTGATAAAGAACTTGTCCGGCCTTTACATCGGAACCTTCCTCAAACAACCGTTTTAATATCAGACCGCTGACCTGGGGCCGGATTTCCGCAATTCGAAACGGCGCGGTTCTCCCCGGCAATTCAGTGGTGAGGGTAATCTTCTGCGTTTCAACCGTTATTACCGATACTTGAGATGGCCCAACCGGACCTCCCGGACCTTGTCCCGTCCCCTTTGCCGAACCCGTCAGTTTGCCGATCTCATCACATCCCGTTAACGCAAACACTGCCAGAATCACTCCGGCCAGGGCAACCCTTCTGATTTTTTCCATTTTCCGCATGCGGCACCTTTAAAAAAAACGGTTAATATATTTGTAAAGGAATGAATGTTCATTCCTTTATATCTTGACGCTATCCCAGCAGGATTCGACAAGCTTTCGGGAAAGCGGGGCGTCCAGATCCACGAACCCCAATACATGATCCCGTATCGTCCAGATAATCGGCGCGAACGCCAGATTGAAAAAAGCCACCAGCGGCAGATCCCGTATCACCTGCTGGGCAGTCCCTCTTTCATAAAGTTCAATGAAAATATCCGGCTTGTCCGCTGAGGCAAAAATCCGGTTCCTGCGATGCTCCACGCCGTATGGGGAGTTGTGAAACTGTTCAGTATATTTGAAATCAATGGGATTTCGGATAAAATAGTCAATCACCCCGGTTCCGATATGGAAAAAACACTCCCGCACCGGACGGTCATGGGGATAATCCGCCAGCAACAACGTCACCAGTCTTTCTTCTTTTTCCTTATACATCGTCCGGATCAGCGCATCCCGGTTCTCAAAATACCGGTAGATCGTACCGATGCCCACGCCTGCTTTTTCAGCGATCATGGACATGGATGCGCCATGAAACCCCTGCTCCGCGATCAGGTCCATTGCCGCAAGGATGATGCAATCCCGTTTATCTTGTCTTGCCATTATCACGCACCTCTTTTATAGGAATGAACATTCACTCTATTTACGTAGCGGGATTTCATCTGTCAAGGTTTTAATTCATTAAATTGTGACGTTCCTCACTTTGCCGTCCAGCCGCCGTCAATGGATATGGCCGCGCCGTTAATGGACGCCGCAGGTTCATCGGCCAGAAACAGGGTCAAGGCGTTCAATTCTTCAAAAGTCACAAATTTTTTCGTGGGCTGGGCCGCCAGAATGATATTTTTGATTACCTCATCAACACTCATGTTATGAGCCTTTGCCTGATCCGTGATCTGTCCTTCCACCAAGGGTGTTTTCACGTATCCGGGGCAGATGGCATTGCTGGTGATGCCCTGCTCCGCCACTTCCAGGGCCACCGTCTTGGTAAGCCCGATCAACCCGTGCTTGGCCGCCACATAGGCGGATTTAAAGGGGGAGGCCACCAGTCCATGGGCGGAAGCGATATTAATGATCCTGCCCCACCCGCGTTTCTTCATACCCGGTAATACGTTCCGGATCGTGTGAAAGGCGGATGACAGGTTAATACTGATAATGGCGTCCCATTTTGCGATGGGAAATTCGTCAACCGGCGCCACATACTGAATACCGGCATTGTTCACCAGAATATCCACCTTGCCGAACGCCGCTTCAGCGTCCCTGACCATTGCGGCGATTTCATCCGGCCGGGACATATCCGCCGCCGAATACAGGGCCCGCACCCCGTAATCCTTTTCCAAGCCCTTCCGAAACGTTTCAATGGCATCCGGCTCCCCGAAACCATTGAGCATGACATGGCATCCGGCAGATGCAAAGGCTGTGGCCATGGCCCCGCCTATGCCGCTGGTGCTGCCGGTGACAATGACTGATTTTCCTTTTAACATGGTCCACCTCCATCATCCCTGTTACATAAAAAATGCGGGGTAGTCGGTTAGCTCCTCCGGTTGTTGGAAATACAATGAAATTATACGATAAATTTCCCATTAACAGCACACTTGGCTTGTAGCTAAAAATCACAAATGATTACGAGGTGTTGGCCCGCAATAGGAGGAGCTAACCGACTACCCCCTTTGAATATAATGTGTTCCGGCGTCTTTCCAAGCATTTTGACCATATCCATGTGATCCGGGACACGGAATACGAGGAATGCATCTTTCTGATGACCCTGACATTTCAGAGCGGTGCCTACTGGATGCTGTCGCCGGTATATTCCTACGCCTACTGGTGCATGGAAAGCAACCGGCTCAAAAGCTATGCGGAGTATGTGCAATTATTAAAAATATTCCAGGATCAGACCCCGGACCGCCGCCTGGCCTTGAAAGCCCCGGCCCATACCGGCTCCCTCACCGAAATCCTGCGGCTGATGCCGGACGCGATCCTGGTCCAGACCCACCGGCATCCGGTGGATGTGTGCAATAGCGCCAATAGTCTCGTGTATTTCGCCCATTGCAATATGGTCCGGCGTCTGGACGTCCGGAAAATCGCGCAATGTGATCTGGATATGCTGGATGTGGAAATGCGCCGAAACCTGTTTTCAAGGAAATACCACGGCGTGAAGGTGCATGACATCCTGTATGAAGAACTGCTGGCCGACCCGCTGTCCGTTGTGAAAAATCTTTATGTCCGTCACGGGATTGAGTTTGCCCCGTCGGTGGAAGCGCGCATGAAAGCCTTTATTGCTGGCAACCCCCAGCACAAACATGGCGCGCATCGCTATTGTTCAGCGGATTTCGGTATGACGGACGCGCAGATTACGGACCGGTTTGAGGAGTATATGAAACTGTTCGGGTATAAACCGAGATAAGCCGGAGCGAGGAGGCTTAAGTATGATCACCGGGTAACCCGCCCGGTGATTTTTTTGTCTGATGGAGAAAACATTAACCAGGGATATCAATGAGTTAATCGGACAGGGCCTTGTCATAAAAACTTCAGAAGGGTTAATCGCAAATAAAAATCTGATGCGCGCGTTTCTGCCGCCCAAGCGCAAGGTGACGTGATGGCCGTCCGGCCGGGGGAATGATCGACTGACAGGGTAAGGGGTCGATGTGGTAGGTTATTTGGAAAACGCCTTAATTTGCGGCCCGGTCCCCTGGGTTCGTCGAATTGACAGGTTGGCCCAGAAATTCAGCATGAAGCCCGGCGTTTACGGCTGCCGCGAATTGTCTTCTGTCCGAGGTGATAAACAGGTCAGCCCGCCACTCCAGGGCGCAAGCGACATGCAGGGCGTCCATTGCGCGTAAGTTATTGTTTTCCAATAGTTTTAACGAACGGGATACCACGGCGGGTGTAATCTGCAGAATGGTTGCGTCACGGACATCATCCAGCAATTGCCTTTTTGCCATCCGGTAACTGGCGATATCCAGAGCCCCTTCCCGCATTCGGCGGTTAAGTCCGGAAATGATTTCCGGAACCAAAATGATACAGAGGGCCAGCTCCGAGGCATCCTGCAGAAGATGGTCCAGTTTTTCACTGCCGGATTCCTGGACATATCGTTTGGCAAGCGCGGATGAATCCACAGCCAGTTTCATCAGGCGGTCTCACGTTCTTCCAGAATAGCGGATGACAGATCGCTTCCCTGGATTTGCAAACGGACTGCCGGTTGTTTCCACGAAGGGGGTCTGTCGGGCTTTTCGGAAAACGGCACGATTTCAGCAACCGGCTTTCCGCGACGAATCAGGACAAGCGTTTCTCCATGCTCCACCTCGTCTATAAATCCGGAGGCGTTTTTGCGGAAATCCGTGAATGGGATGGTTTTCATGGTTGTATCTCCTTTATGTGCATTCAGATGTACATAAAGGAGGGCATTTTGTCAATCAACAAGTAAATAAATTGATGGCCGCCTGCCCGGTGAGATGACCGGCGGGTTGTGGAAGGGGACAGTGTGGTGGATTGTAAGAGGTTATAATGTTGAAGTTTTTATTCAATATCCGGCGACGGTGATTTCCATTTTTCCTTTTTGCGATCAGCAAACTCTCCGATTGTCATAGTTGTTTTCATGCCTATCCGGTTAAGACAGGTTGACGCGTTGGGGTATAAAAAATACCTATGCCAGATTGCTCTTGAACTTTGTGGAATCAGACAAGCCTGTGCTAACCGGATAGGCATGGTTGTTTTTTTTCAACGAAGAACTCAGCGGCACGGCTTTTTTGCGTCCGCACCAGTCATGGATTAGCTCTTTTTATTTTGGGTCGCACTGTCTCCGTCGTCGATTATTCGATTGATATTAATACCAATCCCAAAGAAATTTGGGTTCAATATCAAATACTTGTTAAAAGAGCGAATAAGCCTGCGAATCTTTCCTGGTTCAGACTTTGGCGTTGCCTCGAGAAGGTCAATCATCCACCGATCTCGAAGGTGGATAAATACCGGATCGTGTGCCTCAATTGCTTTTAACCGCGCTTTGGCTTTTCTAAGGTCACTAACATTAAGAGAAGTAGCCGCAAAAATAGCCCAAGAAATGGCCAAGTCAAACTTCCCTGGCTTATCAAGAATATTATCGTCAATCGATTCGAGCAATTTTTTCGCTTCATTGCACTGGCCGTCATTACATAAAGACCGCGCGAGGAAAACTTTTGTAAGCTCAGACGGATTAAGTTCAAGACTAATCGAGAACGCTTTTATAGCATTGCGATGGTTGCCTAAATCCTCATCAAAATCACCAAGGAGCCTATGCAAATCTGCCATGTAGATTGCTGTGAAATGTTCTTCATTCGCCTCATGAATCAAATCAATGGTAACTTCTCGTCCTTGCTCAAGTATCTTCTGTTGATTTGTCGCTTTGCCGTAAAGCTCTAAAGTGTAGGCAAACTTCAACTTTCCGTAAGATGATTTCTTGTCCGCAGGAAGTTCAGAGAACTTTGAAATAGCCTCTTTAAGCAGTCTATCGCCATCTGCATGCTGGCATACCAAATAATAATTTATGGCCGTAACTACTCGATATTGTAGTCTAATTGATTCATCTTGGGTGTTGGAGAGAATTCGGTCTATAATCTCAACCGATTCTGTTAGTGTAAGCTTTGTCGGGCAAACTTGAAGATACAACGAAAGAATATCTGGATCGTAGCACGTCTGAAGGTCAATCGATTGAATCGCAACGTATGCAGCACCTTCATTATCCTTATCGATCAAATACCAAAGTCCGCGAGTGTATGTAATCTTAGCATCCCAACGTTTATCATGAACTACATTCCGAACCCTTTCAATAACCTCGATGAACTCATCGTTTCGTTTAAGGCGGTAGTAACACAGATGCAAATTTCCTAACAATTCGGCAAGTGCTTCAATGTCGATTTGAAGCATTTGCTCTCCTGCATCCTGATCAGATTCAAGAATTGGAATTGTATGTGCTTTGTGGGAAAGTGCGTACCATGTGAACCAATTCCGGGCGTGAATCAATGCTTCATCATATTCACCACTATTGTATGCGTTTCGGAATAGCTCGGAGGCTTTTGAGGAATAAGCACCCAAACAGCACTTTTTAAATTTCAGCCCGGAACCACAAATACATGGATTGTTTCTGCCTGGTTCGTGGCAAGCAGCCATAAACTTGGATAGAATCATCATAGTGTCCAAAATTATCCTGGGCCAACTTAAGTTTCGATGGTTTCCAGATAATACGCTGCAGAATTTCACCTGCAAAGTATCAACAGGAGTTTTCTCGCCAAGATCGCCCCGGCTCAGACTGTAAATATAGCCTTTGTTCCTTTTTCGGATGAGAAAATTTGATGTTTGCGCCTTGTAACATGTTTTCGATTAATAAACCATATTTATTTCAATAGGTTTAAAAGAAATTGGGTTTTATGCATTGCCCGTATCCTCGTTTCACGGAAACCGTATTTTTTCCGGATTCCAGAACGGTTACCATCGGCCATATTCTGTCTACTTTTTTTGGCAAAGAAAGATGGACTTTTAAAAAATCGGGAAAATCTTATTTTTTAAAAGTCCATCAAAAAAAGTAGCAAAAGAACCCAGCCCCGCGCCGCTTAACTCCCGGACGGGCGGTTTTCCGTGGCGGGGTACAAACTCGCTCTATGATCGGTTCTTCCTGATTGATGCATGAATTCAAGACGTTCAAACGTCCAATGCGCTGCCGTTCAGCCGCTCAAACAGTGTACCCCTTCTTCCACGGAAAACCGCCCGTCCGGGACGTAGTGCGATGGGCAAAAACCCAGTGGCATAAAGATCGACGCGTTTGCCGGGATTGGAATCCCGACAATAATTATTCGGTTTCATATGATTTTTTTGTAGGCCGGGTTTCTTACCCGGCATTGATTTGGCACGGGAACTTTCCGGTTCGTAGCAGGGCTTCTTTTGCTACTTTTCTTGCCCGCCAAGAAAAGTAGAATAGAAAATAGCCGATGATAATTGTTTCAAACCGTATCTCAGCAGTGAAAATAAGGGCGCAACAAACTGTTTACATGCAGTTGCTTAATGTTCGGGTTTGTGCTTTACGTAAAAAAGGCGCATTGAATCCGTTTGGATTTTACTGCGCATACGTCTGTGCCGTAAAAATTATCATTTTATTTTGAACTGCTTGTTATAGTTAAAAAAATATTAATTGAGAGGAGAAGCCCATGCCTGAATTCAAGAATGTCTCGATCATTAAGAAAGCAAATATCTATTTTGATGGAAAGGTTACCAGCCGAACGGTTGTTTTTCCGGATGGTTCCCGAAAGACTTTGGGGATCATGCTTCCGGGAGAATATGAATTCAATACGGATGCCAGGGAAATCATGGAAATTATTTCCGGGGATCTTGACGTATCGCTGCCGGGGGCGGAAGGATGGAAGCCGGTTAAAGGCGGGGAAGCGTTTGAGGTTCCTGCCAAATCCAAATTCGGGCTGAAGGTTAAAGGGATAACGGACTATATTTGTTCATTTGTTGTATGATTGCAATATGTTAAAAGAGAGCGGAGATATTCCCGGGTCAGGCGTTTACGCCCCGAAAAATTTGGCCCGGAAAATGAAAAACACCGCCCCGAGCAGGCAGCACCCGGCATATAAATAGTCCATGGTCAGTTTTTCCTTCAGATATAATAAGGAGAAAGGCACAAACACGGACAGGGTGATGACTTCCTGCAGGATTTTGAGCTGGCCGACAGTCATCACCTGGTTGCCGATCCGGTTGGCCGGCACCTGGAGCAGGTATTCAAACAGGGCGATGCCCCAGCTCACCAGCGCGGCGATAATCCAGGCCCGGTGGGAAAGATTGCGCAGGTGGCCGTACCAGGCAAAGGTCATAAACACATTGCTGCAGCCCAGCAGAAGGATGGTGATCAGATAATTATTCATAGCGCTTTTCCAAAAAAAGCCGGTATGCAGCAAGGCATACCGGCTTTTTTATCATTTATCCGATATTAATAACGCGGAGGTCTTCTTCCGCCTTTGCTTCTGTCTGATTTGGGTTTGGCCTGGTTGACCTTGATGTCGCGGTCCTTGAGCGGGCTGTTGTTTAATGCTTTGATGGCTTTGTCCGCTTCGGAATTGTCCGGCATTTCCACAAAGCCGAAGCCTTTGGACTGCCCGGTGAACCGGTCTTTAATGATGTTCACACCGGCTACTGTTCCAAACACCGAGAAAGCGGTCGTCAGATCTTCTTCCGTCACCGTGAATGCAAGGTTGCCAACATACATGTTCATAGGAATTCTCCTTTACCTACCCGTGCGGCATGATCGAGAAAGCGCTTTTCCGTTAACCAGCCACACGCTATTAACGGAAAGCGGTCAGCCAAAAGCTGGCTGTTATTCAAAACAGACTCTGAGAAAACCGGTTGTTGAATCTACCGTTTTTTCCGGGTGGTTGCGGGTTTTTTGTCGGCAAACTGCACCAACACATCCCGGCCGTCGAGTTTTGCGTGTTTCATGGATTTGAGAACTTTAAGGGCCACCTGATCGTCCACTTCAAAAAATGAAAATTCCCTCATAATTTCGATCTTGCCGATCTGGAAGTTTTCGATACCCGAGGTGTCGCAGAGCAGCCGGGTAATGGCGCCTTTCTGGATATTGTCCATCTTGCCCACATTGATGAAAAAACTCTGGGTGTTCATTTCCCTCGGCCTTCGAGGTTCCGATGGGTATTTGCCGGTTTTACCCCTTGGCTCCGGCTGCCGTGTGCGCGGGCTCTTTTTGTCGGCGGAATATGAAGAATATTCGGCCGGTTTTTGTTTTGCCGGCCGGGTGGTGCCGGCATTAATGTCTTCCGAATTTTTATAATAATCTAAAAACCGGTTAAATTCAGCAGAAATAAATTTTTGTATCAATTCTTCTTTGCTGAGCCCTGCCAGGGTCTCGTAAACCGGCCCCAGAAATTTTTCCACGGCTTCATGGTTGACTTCCACAGCCACCAGTTTGTTGACCAGGGCAAAGAGCTGTTTTTCGCAGACGGCATACCCGTTGGGGACTTTTGCATAAGTGAAACGTATGCCGGACCTGCGTTCCACTTCCGCGAGTTTGTGACGCTCCCGGGTGTTCATCAGGACAATGGAAATTCCGGATTTTCCGGCCCGCGCCGTTCGTCCGCTCCGGTGGGTATAGGTTTCGGCCTCATCCGGGAAATTGTAATTGATGACGTGGGTGATGTCGTCCACATCCAGGCCTCGGGCCGCCACATCCGTGGCCACGAGAAGCTGGAGGTTCCGGTCCCTGAATTTCTGCATGACCAGGTCCCGCTGGGCCTGGGAAAGTTCGCCGTGAAGGGCTTCTGCGTTATAGCCGTCTTTGATCAGCTTTTCGGACACCAGCCGCGTTTCATTGCGGGTGCGGCAAAAAATCAGGGCGTAAATATCCGGATAAAAATCAATGATCCGCTTTAATGCCGGATACCGGTCCTTTTCCATGACCATGTAGTTGACATGATCAATATTCATCGCCACGGCGTTGCGTTTTCCAGCGGTGATTTCAACGTAATTATTCATGTATTTGCCCGCAATGGCGGCCACGGCCTTGGGCATGGTGGCGGAAAACAGCCAGGTCCGGCGATCTCCAGGCGTCTGGCTTAAAATCGCGTCTAGATCCTCCTGAAATCCCATGTTCAGCATTTCATCGGCTTCATCCAGCACCACATAGGCGATCCGGGAAATGTCCACCACCCGCCGCTTGATCAGGTCCAGCAGACGTCCGGGGGTGGCGACAATGATCTGTACGCCTTTTTTGATCTGCCGGATTTGCGTTTCCATGCTGGCGCCGCCATACACCGCAACGATTTTCGCGCCTTTCACAAAATGGCAGTATTCCGTAAAATCCTTGGAGATCTGGATGCAGAGTTCCCGGGTGGGGCAGATGATGACGCCCTGGCTGTGGTGTGAGTCAAAATCAATCAACTGGATCATGGGCAGCCCGTAAGCCGCAGTTTTTCCGGTGCCGGTCTGGGCAAGTCCCACCAGATCCCGGTCGCCCGTGATGATTTCCGGAATAATCTTTTCCTGAATGGGGGTGGGTTCGGTAAATCCCATCCGTTCAACAGCTTGTAACAGTTCCGGGTGTAATCCTAAATTTTCAAAATGCATGGGTCGGTAATCTTTAATTTGTTGATAAAACACTATCGGTTATTGGTGTATGATGCCCTGATCGTTCCGGTTGGTTGATCTTCAGATCAGGCCGCCACGCTCCGGCGTTCAACTTTTCTGCCGTGCATGGAAAGAATCGTTTTGCGGATCCGGATGATTTTCGGCGTGACCTCCACCAGTTCGTCGTCCCCGATAAACTGAATGGACTTTTCAAGGGTCATGGGCAGGACCGTGGTCAGGGTCACCGCCTCATCCTTGCCGGACGCCCGCATGTTGGTCAGGTTTTTGGTTTTGGTGGGGTTCACGTTCAGATCGTTGCCCCGGCTGTGCTCTCCCACAACCATGCCTTCATAGACTTCATCGCCGGGCTGGATCATGAGTTTTCCCCTGGCTTCCAGGTTGAACAGGGCGAAAGGCACCGCGGAACCCTGACGATCCGATACCAGGCTGCCGGTAAATCGGCTGGGGAAATCACCCCGGTATTTCTCGTATCCGGCGTACGCCGAATTCATGATGCCGGTGCCCCGGGTGTCGGTTAGAAATTCATCCCGGTATCCGATCAGGGACCGGGAGGGAATAGAAAATTCCAGGCGCACCCGGCCGTTGTCCCGGTGCACCATGCGGGTCAGGCTGCCTTTTTTCCGGAGCAGTTTTTCAGTGACCGTGCCGCTGTAAATCGCTTCACAATCAATTAACAGGTTTTCGATGGGCTCCAGTTTTTTGCCATCCTCATAGCGGAAAATAACCTGGGGCCGGCCCACGCAGAGTTCAAACCCTTCCCGGCGCATGGTTTCAATTAATATCACCATCTGAAATTCCCCGCGGCCTTTGACGATAATGGTTTCCTTGTCGTCGGTTTCCTCAACACGGACGGACACATTCATCAGGCTTTCCTTGATGAGGCGCGCCCGGATTTTGCTCATCTGCACCAGCTTGCCGTCGCGTCCGGCCAGCGGCCCCGTGTTGTTGGTGAAATTCATGAACACCGTGGGCTCGTCCACCCGGATGCGGGGCAGGGCCTTGGGGCTCTCGTTCGTGCAGATGGTGTCCCCGATATTGACGTCCTCGATGCCGGACAGCACGATGATGTCCCCGGCCGTGGCCTCAGGCGTTTCCTTGAGCCCGACGCCGCTGTAGACTTGGAGTTTGGAGATTTTCAGGGGAACCAGTTTCCCGTCTTCATGAATGCATACCAAGTCTTTTCTGGACGCCACAGAGCCATTGATGATTTTGCCGATGGCTAGCCTTCCCAGGTAATCCGAATAGCTCAGATCAGACACCAGCATCTGGAAGGGCTCGCCTTCCACGGCTACGGGCGCGGGAATTTCCTTCACAATCATGTCGAGGAGCAGATGCAGGTTTTCTCCCGGATCTTCCGGGGATTTCATGGCAATCCCCTGTCTGCCGACCGCATACAGCAGGGGAAATTCAATCTGTTCATCCGTGGCGTCGAGATCGATCAGCAGGGAGTAAATTTCATCCAGCACTTCCGCGGGCCGCGCATCGTCCCGGTCGATTTTGTTGATCACCACGATGATTTTGAGGCCCTTTTGCAGGGCTTTGTTCAGCACAAAACGAGTCTGGGGAAGGGGGCCTTCGGAAGCGTCCACCAGAAGAATGGCGCCGTCGGCCATGGACAGGGCGCGTTCCACCTCGCCGCCGAAGTCCGCATGGCCCGGCGTGTCGATGATATTGATTTTGGTGCCGTTCCAGTTAATGGCGCAGTTTTTGGCGGCAATGGTAATGCCTCGTTCCCGCTCCAGATCCATGTTGTCCATGAGACGGTCGTCCGTCACCTGACCTTCGCGGAACACGCCGCTTTGTTTGAACATGGCGTCCACCAGGGTTGTTTTCCCATGGTCAACGTGGGCTATGATGGCAATATTGCGTACGGATGTATTGGGTGTATTTTTCATTTTTTACATTACTATTCGAAAAGGTTAAGGTTATTGTCGATTTAAGGGGTGTCTCTCACCGGCAGACTGCGAAAAAATGGCTGGTTTTTTTAAATAATTAAACCCGTCATGGTTGACATAACGGGCTGATATTTTGATTTAAAACGCTCAATTATCAATTAATAAGGTAAGCTCGCCATTTACAAACCAATAATTATTATCTGATTTAAACATAAAAAGAAAGCTTTTTTTCAGATGCGCAATCATTTGTAATTTTTTTCTCGCACCGGCAGCGAGGTTTGTCCGCATTGGGGCGGTTTGCAAATTTCCGGATTATCCCATTGCTCCAAATTTCCCATTTAAAAATTTAATGTAATCTTAAGGGCTTGACTTTTATTAAATAAGACAATAACAATAAGCGAATTGCATAACGATAAACCATTTAACATCGAATGGAGACGGCATATGAAACAACTGATTTTAACGGACAGTACAGTGGACATCCCCGCGAGCATCGCCAAGGATCTGGGAATAGAAGTCTTGCCTGTCAACGTGGTTTTGGACGGAAGAACCTACAAGGACGGTATCGATATCAATATCATGGAGTTTTATGAAAACTACGAAAAATATAAAACCATGTATACCGAAGCCATTCCCTATCAGGAGTACGCCCTTAAATTGATGCAGTTGTCGGCGCGCTATGATGAAATCCTGATCATTCACTGTTCCGAAGCCTTAAGCGGGAATTATTCGACGGCGTTAAAAGTGGTGGAAGAGTTCAGGAACAGCAAATGCCGGGTGGAGATTATCGATTCCCGGTCATGCAGCATGGGCTTCGGTCTCGCCGTGATCGCGGCGGCCAGGGCGTTCAAGGCGAAAAAGGAATTCGGCAGCGTGGTCTATAATTTCAACCGGATGATGACGCGGACAACTTCCTACCTGGCCATCCCGACCCTCAAATATTTGCGGAAACAGAAAAAGATCGGCGGGTTTAAATCCCTCATGGGTCTGACTCTGGGCGTCAAGCCCATTCTCGGGTTTGAGGACGGCAAGCTGGTGGTCAAAACCCGGCTGTTCGGCAAGCAGCCCAATATGATTCTGTCCATGCTGGACATGATCAAGGCGGAAATCGGCCAGTCGCCCATCAGTCTGGCCATCGCCCATGGCAGGGATTTAAACCTGGTCAACAGCTTGCGGAGTGTGTTTGAGGATAATTTTGACTGCCGGGAAGTGATCCGTACCTATTTCGGCCCGTCCATCGGCATCAACGCCGGCCCCGAAGCGCTTGGGGTGATGTATTACAAGCACGAGAAATAATCATGACGGATTCATATAAGGCCCGGCTTCAGCCAAAGCGCCGCCCAAAGCACCGCAGAGACTGCGGACGCCTTATCCCCCTTTAGTCAGGTAAACGGCTGAAGGAGGATAAGCTCTCAAAAGCGGCGTATTATATAATGAGGGACGGAGTACCGTTCGATTCTGCCAGACTGTTTTCTTAGGATCTGACCGGGGCGGTGAACCAGAGTTGGGGTTGGTGAAAATCCACGAGATTTGATTGGCAAACCGTTCCGCGCAGTACATATCGGCTGTCGGTTTCTGTCTGCCTATGCCGTGAGTCATATGGGTCTGGTTTAAAAACCATAGCTTTTGAGCTGAACACGGCATGGAACCGAAGATTTTCTGGTCCGCAATATGCGGAACGGGCTATTCGGGTTTTTTCTGCGGTTAAAGAAAAAGCCCGAATGGCTTAGATTCTGATGGGTGACTGATGCAGCACAGCTGACGCGAAAAACCTTAGAAATAACGGGCGTGGTGAGGAATCGATTCGGCTGGGAGTTATGAGCAAAAAAATGGTATTTTTTTGCATGGGGGTGCTTTTTTCTCTTGACCGGGACTTTTAATGGGTGACCCCAATTTTCCAAGAGCCGTCTGGAGGGCCTGCAAGGTGCTGCTGATTGACCTGATCGCCGACCTGCGGCTCGCCTGTCCGATCCGGGCGCATCTCTCTTCGAACCAGACTCTGGAGAGATGCGTCCGGAAGGCCGTTTTCCGGGTCGGCCGCGACCTCGACCAATCGCTGACGGTCACGGCCGGAGAGATCACCCCGATCCCACCGGAGAGGTCCGCGAGCTTCTGGTGATCATGGCGCAGATCCATGCCTGCCAGGTCATGCGTTCGGCCACAGCCAACGCCTTCTCCTTTTCCAGCGGCGACAAGCGGGTGGACAAAACCGGCCAGCCCGGCCACTGGGCCAAGCTCGAGGCCGATCTGCTCGCGGACTACCGGCAACGCCTCGCCGAACTGCTACCCAACGAATAAGGATAGATCGTGAGAGCGAAGCGAGCCACGATCTTATCCGGTGGTTGAACAAGCCCGGTGTCGATTGAATTTGTGTCTGTATATAAGAAAATATCTTTTTTTGAGCAGGTGGCAG
>JBAQUK010000281.1:0-5704 GCA_049297455.1 Desulfosalsimonadaceae bacterium
CCGTCAGGCCCGGGGAGCTTTCCGCATCGCGGGGCTGGGTTCTTTTGTTACTTTTCTTGCCCACCAAGAAAAGTAAAAGGGAAAAGTCGATTAATTAAGTACGGTGTCCCCCTAATTCTTGTTTTTATATGATTTTTTGCTCAAATTGAGTTTTTTACCCGACATTGAAAAGATTCGGGTAAAAGGTAACAATCTTTCGCCGCTGGGGAGCCCATTGCGATGCGGCCACGGGCCTGACGGTTTCCGTGGATCACGGGGGCAAACTGTTTGAGCGGATAGAAGTCAACAAATCTGCCCCTGACGATAAGCAGGATCGGCGAAACCGATCCCGGCAATGCATTATATAAAGCGAGTTTTTGCCCACGCCACGGAAACCGTCAGGTCCGGGGAGCTTTCCGCATCGTAGGGCGGGTTTCTTTTGTTACTTTTCTTTGCCCGCCAAAGAAAAGTAAAGAAAAATCAACTAATTCGGCATGCCATAGGAACTATGCAAGCGCTAAGTTAATAAGTTTGGGGCGTCCCTAAATTCCCGTCCCTAAATTCCCCGTCTGCACCCAATGCATTGCCCTGCCACCGCTCAGACAGTTTCCCCCTTTTTCCACGAAAAACAGCCCGCCAGGGACGCAGCGCGATGGGCAAAAACCCTGCGACATAGAGATCGAAGCGGCTGCGCTAAAAAATATGAGATGATCCTTGCCGGACAGAAATCTTCCAGCAAAAATTCCCCTCATTTATTTGTCGGGATTGAAATCCAGACATGCTCTAATAATTTGTTTTCATTTGATTTTATCGTTTGTTTAATTTTCCAGCCTGCCATTGGCCCGTTCCGCAAGTAAGCGGAACATGGAGACAGGCAACAATCTTTCGCCGCTGGGGAGCCCATTGCGATGCGGCCCCGGGCCTGACGGTTTCCGTGGATCACGGGGGCAAACTGTCTGAGCGGATAGAGGTCAACAAATCTGTCGGTGACGATAAACAGGATCAGCAAAACCGATCCCGTCATTCCATTATAAACAGCGAGTTTTTGCCCACGCCACGGAAACCGTCAGGCCCGGGGAGCTTTCCGCAGCGCGGGGCTGGGTTCTTTTGTTACTTTTCTTGCCCACCAAGAAAAGTAAAAAGAAAAAATGTCGATTAATTCGATACAGCGTCCCTGGAATTCGGAATTCCCCAAAAAGCCTGGAACGGCCTATATCCTGATGGGTGACTGGTGCAGGCATAGCTGACACGAAAAACCTTAGAAATAACGGGCGTTGCGAGGAATCGATTCAGATGGAAGTTTCGAGAAAAAAAATACCATTTTTTTTGCATGGGGGGTGTTTTTTCTCTTGACCCAGACTTTTAATGGGTGACCCCACCCACCATTGTCACACGAAGAATTCATTTCTTAAAATATTTTTTATACTGCATAAAGCCTGCAAAACACCCCATCGCAAAAGCGAGAATCCACAGGAATAGAAATAGCATAGGTTCCTCAGAAAAATATATAGGACTGCCTCCTCCTTTAGCAATTTGTATTCTTCCAGTTAATAACCAATAAATCAAATAGCAAAAAATAACTAATGGTATACCAATTACATAAAAAATTCTCATTAGCATATGTTGTATCCAAAAGTCCTAATTTGTAGATAGAATTAAAAAAGGCGAGAAAAATCTTCCCGCCTTTTTGGTGTTGTTTCGGTGGAGCCGCCTTAATGGCTAAGGATTCATTTTATACGCATCAATCAGGGAATAGACATTCTCTTTGAGAACTTTTTCAAACCGCTTCGGGTTGGCGTCCGGCCGCTTGATCATTTTCTGGCATGCGGCCTGCTGCTTTTCATTGGCCGACGGTTTACCATACAGCTCCAGGCCATAGGCGGAAAAATCCCGGACCATGAAATCAAAAATCTGGTCGAGCAGGTCATCATCAATCTTTTCCATGGCCGCGCTTTCAATGATCAACTGGCCGTAGGCGATGATGGTGAAAATTTCCCCCACACACAGGAGAAAATCGAAATCATTCATCATCTGTTCACCGAGTTCCATGCCGGAAACCATCAGGAACTCTTCATACGCCTTGATCTGCTCCTTGAAAATCTCCATATTCGGCAGATTTTTGGTGGCATAGGTCTTGCGGAAATCATGGAACTGGGTTTTGGCATACCCTCTGGTTTTTCCCTGCTTAAACAGATATTCATCATTTTCATTGCCGCTCAGCCTCGGCACTTCCGGAAAATCCTTGGGATTAAACATATAGCTGGGGATCAGCTTGGCGATGAGCGCCATGTTGACGTGACGGGTGCCTTCCAGTTTCGGAAATCCCCGCAGCTCCATCACCGCCTGGCTGAAATAATTGTCTTTTTCAAACCCCTTGGCCGCAATAATGTCCCAGAGCAGTTCATGAACCACTTCTCCCTGAATGGCCACCTTCATTTTCATGATGGGGTTAAACAAAAGATACCGTTTATCGTTTTCCGAAGCGGCCCGCATATAATCCGTGGCCCGGAGGCCGAACAGCTTCATGGCTGCCAGACGGCAGAAGGAATCCACAAACAGGCGCTTGACATGGGGGAAATCCGTGACGTTTTTCCCGTACAGGTTCCGGTGGGCCGCATGGTTTAAGGCTTCATAAAAGGAATGGGTGACGATGCCGATGGCCCCTGATCCGATATTGAACTTGCAGATATTGATGGTGTTGAGCATGTCGTCCCAGGCTTTCGGGCCCCTTGCGGAAATATCCGCGTCCGTGATGGGATAATCATGCAGGGCAAATTCAGACACATAATTCTGGGCGTTAATGACATTCTGGATGCATTCGTATTTTTCATGTTTTGAGTCCACCACAAAAAAGACATAATCCTCCGTGCCGTCGATTTTGCCGAAAACCGTGATCACCGCCGCTTCGTTGCCGTTGCCGATATAATACTTGGTGCCCCGTGCCAGATACGTGCCGTCCGCCTGGGGATACAGCTTCATGTCCGATGAATAGATGTCGGCCCCGTGTTCTTTTTCGGAAAGGCCGAACGCGCAGAGCGGGTTTTTCTTCAGAGTTCCCGCCGCCTTGTGCTTCAGGGCTTCATTATCCCCCAAAAACACCGGGTCCAGGCCCAGGGTTGACACGTGATACATGTACCAGTAAGCGCTTCCGTAAAATCCGCAGATTTCGGAAAACTCGAACATCCGGTATGTGCTGTAATACTGGTCTTTGTCGCCATACCCCTTGGGCAGAAACAGGGTCTCAAAGATTTTTTCATTTTTAATGAATTCCGCGAAATCATAGGTAAATTGGGCTGAGAAAAAATCTTCCTTCATTTTTTTCAGACCCTTGCTTTCGAACCACTCAATGGTTTTGAGCATGATTTCCTTGGAACGCGCGTCAGGGTAATTCCGGTCCTGGTATTTTTTGGGGTTTAACAGCAACACGTCGTTTCTCCTTAATTTATAAATTAAAATTTTGTTTAACACGGATTGGAATCAGGAACAAAGTTATCAGTGCATTACGTAACTTCTCAGGTATTCAGGAGACAGAATTCAGAAGCCAGAATGAAGGAATTAATCATTTTTTATTCTGTCTCCTGTCTTCTTCCCTTAGGGACTTGGAATTTACTAATATACCGTTTTAATGCTCTTGCTCTTAATCATGCTCTTGCTCTTATTATTGAGATTTTAAAGTAAGATTAAGAGCAAGAGCATGAGCAAGAAGAACGGCATAATGGTATTTTAAAATTTTCCAAATCCCTTACTTGTCAATGATCTTGAATTTTGTGATATTTCTGAATAAACCCGGCGACTTGAAGAATCAGGTAAATAACCGGGAGCTTACATGCGGGCCATTCTGAATTCTGACTCCTGAATCCTGTATACCTGAATAGTTACTGCATTACATACTATGCACCGGAGATGAAAAACAAACATTTTTTCAACAATCTGATTTCATTTGTATTTTATAAAAATGAACGCCTTGGCATCCGGATTACAGACTATTGATAAGCATCATGGTTTATTTTGTTGAACAGGGCAATTTCTCAATATATATTCGTAACCCTTACGCTTTATGAAAAGTGCAGTTCCTTCAAAATTTAAAAAACAAATCATTTCTTATGAATTTGAGAAAATCGTCGGCAGGAATCCTTTTGGTTCTGTATTCAGGAATTTTTGCGGCCATGCTGTTTTTCGGGGGATGCGTCCACCTTGCCGATGAATCATCGTTAAACAGATGGGTCGCGCCCTCACCCGATCACGCATGGACCCCGCCCCCCGGCGGAGGGGTTAAACACCGCCCTGCCCCAAAACCCGTAGGCATCCCGGAAAGCCTGCTGCAACCCGGAACAAAATGGCGGCTTGCGGATATCGTTGAGATCGCTCTCCGGAACAATCCGGAAACCCGGTCCGCCTGGTATGCAGCCCGGTCGGCGGCAGCCGACTGGCTCAGCAAAAAGGGGAGTTATTATCCACAAATCGATGCCGACGCCGGTGTTTCCCATATTGATGCCTCATATCATTTAAGTCAGGGGGGAAAATCCGTCAGCAGTTTTGAACCGGGCATCCGGCTAAACTGGCTTTTGTTGGATTTCGGCGGGCGGGATGCATCTGTTGAGGAAAAGCGTCAGGCCCTTTTGGCTGCTGATTTTACGCATAATGCCGCTATCCAGGACTCGGTTTTTCAGGTTTTACAGGCCTATTTCCAGTACGCCAATGCAAAAGCCCTTAAAAAATCACTGGAAACCTCTGTAAACGACGCCAAAACCAATCTGTCCGCAGCCGAACAGCGGCACCGTAACGGACTGGCCACCATTGCCGATGTGCTCCAGGCAAAAACCGCGCTTTCCCAGGCCTGGTTCAACCTTGAGACAGCCGCAGGCCAGGTGCAGATCATCCGGGGCTCCCTTGCCACCGCCATGGGCATACCCGCCAACACGCCCTATGATATCGAAGATCTGCCTGTCAACCCGCCGGTTAACCGGATGACTGAAACAGTAGACGCTTATATCGCGCAGGCCCAATCCAGACGTCCGGATCTGGCGGCCCAGAAAAGCCGGGTGGAACAGTCTCTTTCGCGCATTCAGGCCAGCCGTTCCGCGCTTTACCCGTCTCTTTCGCTGACCAACAGCTTCGGCGGGACCATCGACAACCACGCTTCCGGGTGGGAACACCAGAACACGGCCGGGCTGATGCTCAGCATACCGATATTTAAAGGATATTCCGGACAATACGACAAACTCAAGACAGAGCAGGACGCCGAAGCACAAAAGGCGCAACTTGACTCCTTTGAGCAGACAATCATCTTCCAGGTCTGGTCCAGCTATTTTAACCTTAAAACATCCGAACAGCGGGTCAAAACCAGCAATGATCTGCTCCAAAGCGCCCAACAATCCCATGATGTGGCCCTGGGACGCTACAAGGAAGGCGTGGGGGGATTTTTAGACCTTCTGGCCGCGCAAACCGCCCTGGCGAATGCAAGGGCCCAGCGCATCTTCGCGCTGGCCGACTGGTATATTTCCCTGGCAAGTCTCGCCAGGGACACCGGCACCCTCTGGAGGCGGGAGCCGGATAAAAACAGCATCACGGATATCCTGCCGGCGGCAACGATAAAGGAAACTGAAGTTTCCCGGTTTTCAGCGATGGCCCGCAAATTGCGGACATGGTCAAATTTTTAATAAAAACAGTCAGTTAAATAAAATTTTCGAAACTTATAACTATCTGATTTAATTTGAAATATTCG
>JBAQUK010000282.1:0-12511 GCA_049297455.1 Desulfosalsimonadaceae bacterium
ACGGAAGCGGCATTGGACGATAATTTTAGTAGTCTTTTCCCAGTACCACAAAAATCCGTCGTTAATTCTCTAATAGCCGTACTACTACGCATGGCGGCATGACGCTTTTTGGGGAAACTTCAGTTCAAAGGACAGACCGTCAATAATGCGGTCCCGCTGTCGTTCAATCCAGCGGCCCAGCCGTCGCGGATTAATATTTCCACGGTCCCCGGCTATTTCATCAATCGCATCAAATAAAGCCGGGTGTCGTCGGTGTGCGCTGTTATACGTCCCGCCGTCGTATTCGTTCGCCGCGCTGATACATGCCGCCACGGTCGCGGGTGCGTCCCCGAAAACGTCAAACCATGCCGCTGCCAGTGAACCAATTTTAGCGGTTTCCGGGTCAGCTTCAAACGCGCTGTCAATGGATTTGACAGGGTCATCAACCGGCAAAAAACCCTCGTCGCCAATCCAGCAAACTGTTTTCCTGATTGAATCGTTCCACTCATTAAAACTGCCCATGCCAGCGGTCAGACGGTAATCTGATAGCAAACCGCCTTTTAAAAGCGTCAACGCGGCCCCGATCATCTCGGCCCGGTGTTCACGGCAATAGGTCGCGGGGTCAAAAGCAAACTGCCGTTTCCAGGGCAATTCTGTTTTTGAATCTATCCGGCATGTCAAGATACGTCGGCAAAGGTCGCCTGCCAGGGTTAAATTATTTCCGGTTAAAAATAAGGTAGTCGCGGACGAAACGGCCACGGTGTTAGAAACGCATAAAATCCGATCTTTAAAAGTCTCGTTTGTCAGCATCGCACAAACGGAGTCACTCGAAAAAACGCCGTTTATGTTATCAAAAATCAAAACGCCCGCGCCTTCGCGTAAAACGGCAAACAGTTTTTTTCTGATTTCTTCATCATCTTTTTGAGATCCGCCCGGCATAACCGCCGGTCTGTTTTCCCCGGCTATGATTGCCGCGCAAACTGCCGCCAGTGTTTTGCCCGTGCCCGCTGCCGGTGCGGTGAAACAAAAGCCGGGTGCGGTCGGTAGCAAAGGCCTTATAACCGCGGTTAATAACGCTGATATAAAAACCCCCAGGTCAACCGGTCCGGCAAACGGGAAAAAATGAAACGGTCGGTAAAGGTCTTGCGCTGCCTTGTTGCAGGTCTCGCGGTTCGGCGTGTCGGGAATTGACGGCCAGTCCTCGCCGTTCAACCACACTAAAAGCCCCGTGCCCTTATCGTAGCCATCGCGGGAAACAACGCGCCTTGTCGCCGGGTCCATGGTCGGGTGATTGATAACGGCCCGCAGTTCCGGCAACGTCCCGGACAGTTTCGCGCAAACGGAAACAGCGGTCGCCAGGTCTCGCGGACAGTCTGCCGCCTTCCATTCGTCTTCTTTTTTATTGAATTTTTGAAACTTCGCCAACCCGTCCAAAAAAAACAGCAGCCCGTCTAAATTTACTGGCATAATTGCCCCGGTGTCGGTGACGCGGACAAGCTCGCCGCCACGTGTGTATAGGGTGCCGTCAACTTTCGCGGTGGTCAGCAGTTCATCGGCCATGCGGTTTCGTTCGCCAGGTTGCAAGAAAATTTCTTTCCTTGCCCGTGTCAGGGTGAAACGGCTGCCGCCATGCGTGAAGGCCCACAAATGGGATTTGTCGCTTCCAAGCAATTGCAAACGCGCCCTGCCGGTGTTTAAATCCGGTTCCAGCGGGTCACGGCAATAAAAAAGGTGATATTTTTCTTTTTCGTTTAGGATTTGTTCAACGGTCGCGCTGGTTCCATCAAGAAACTGGATAATAAATTCAGCGTAAAGCGTGCGCTGTTTGACAGCAGACGAAAAAATATTCTTTATTTCTTCCAGGCGTGTTTCGGACGGTGTGATCTTTTCTTTTTTGACAGCTTCATTAACGCGCTCATCAACCCATAAATCTTTTGCGGCCTGTGATTCCGGTCTTTTTGCGTCTTTGGCTTCCCGAATTAGGTCGCTAAGTGCCGCCGTTTCAGTCGGTGTCAGGCTTTTAATTAAAACGGTGTCAAAAGGTCCGGCATCTTTATTATATAGGACGGGTGCGGGTTTGCGCTGTTCAAGCGGTGGTTCACAAACAGCAGGCCCGGCAAAGTCCAGGCGTTCAGGTTGCCAGACGGTCGCGTCAACCGGCCCACGTATCAGATAGCTTCCTGACTTCGAAACGCCTATCCAGCCCAGGCCAGACAGCCAACAACGTTCAAAAAATATTTGTCCGGCTCTCGGTATGTCCGCCGCATTTAAAACCGGTATCCAGACGCGCCAGCCCTTCGCGCCGATCAATTCAACGTCGCCGTTATAAATAAAACTGCCCGCGCTCGGTCTGATTGCAATCGGTGCCGCTGCCAGGTCAGGGCAAACGCCGGTCAACATTTCCCGAACGGCGTCCGCTGTTTGCGGTGCGGGGGCGCCCGGTGCCGGGTCAATGTCAAAAATCATGAAGCCGGCGTCTTCAAGATATTTGAAATGATCCCGCGTCCGGCAAACCAGCGGTGCGCCCGGCGCGTGCGGTTTGTGCGGTTTGTGAAATTCGGATTTTGTTAAAACATAGGCCGTTTCTAAATCACAAACGCCGTATGTCAACGCCTGACTTGAATTTAGGCCGGTGACAAGGCCCGCCAGGTCGTCAAGGTCTTTGACTGGTCGCCGCTCGGCCCTGCCGCGTGTCATGTTCGCCGTTGCCGTCTTTATCAACTTGCCGTCTACAAGTTTAAATTCCTTTGCCAGGTGCGCCGGTATGTCGGACGTGATAACGGTCAAGGTTGCCGTTCCGGTGGATTCCATCACGCTGCCCCTTAAGCTGTTTGTGTTCGTGCTGTTGTTTTGGCATCCAGCCAGGGAAGCAAGGCGTCTCGATAAATCGCCTTGTAACGTCCGATCTCGATAATTGCGCCCGTCAAATCCGGGTCAGCGTCCTTGCCTGTAACCCGATTCCGAAAGCCGCCTTTTGAGTACGGGAAACAAGGCAGTTTGTGAATGTCCTTCAGGTAAACGATTTCCGGCCATTGGTTGCTTTGTGCAATTTTTTGCCACATAATAAAAATCCCCTTTCCTCTTAAAATTAAAAATCCAGCCTTCACAAAGATAAATTGTGACGCTGAATTGATATTTTTTCAGTTTTTCAGGGGGTTTAAAAGCGGAAGTGCTAAGCCTTTCCGGGAATAGCTAAGCCTTTCCTATTTTTTCACCACTTTTATTTGTATCTTTAGGTCTTTCTCAACCTCTTCCTTGTATGTTTTTCTGGTTTTAGCATCCGGTAAAACACCATTGTTACAATTTCTTAACGCCGCTTGCCACTGCTGCCGTGTGATGGTGACAAATTCAGGGCTGTCGGTTCGCATATATTGTTTGATTGCTTCAGCCAACAAAGTGATTCTTCCCTTTTTCTTTTCGGAATTGCCCCTTCCGCCAGCCCTCCCAATCAGTGCTTTAGGCACACCATCAACCGGAAACCAGAAAGAAAAGGCCCGCGCCTCCGCGCTCTTGATCAAGTCGGTTATCGCGTCAAGCGCATAAAAAAAATTGATAGGTTCATTCTCAAATAGGTCTTTTGTTAATGGGTGCTTTATGATCTCAAAGATCAAATTTTTCACAGATGATATGACATAATAATCAGATGCCAGTTGCCAAAAAAAATCATCGCTTTTCACGTCAAACGGGTATTGAAACTTAGGAGTAAGCGCTTTTTTATTATAGGTAGCAAGGTCAGGCTGCTCAATATCAATATTATAAAGATATAATTTTAAATACATTGCGCCGATCAATACTTTATAATCCGTGCGCTCCAGTATACTTTTAAAAATATCATTCCCTAATGCTTTTTCTGAAAACAAAAACTCATTTAAAAAATAAAAGGTAACGCCCTGAAAGAATTCATCTACCCCGCGCTTATTATAAAAATCAAAATCTTCGGGAATATTTTTCAACGCATCCACGCCTTGCGCACGAATAAGCTGGTGCAGATTAAAGTGACGAATTGCTGAAAGGTAGTAATCCTCACTTTGTAGCCTCAAGCATTCTTTCAAATGATCTTCTATGGAAATTTCTGTCATTTCATCCGCTCCCTTCGCGGCCCCTGTGTGTGAGTCCCGGCAAGGTCTGCCAGGGTAGCAGACTTTTCGGCCTATGCCGGGAAAGCGTTTAACTTTGTTTTGTGCTGGTCAACGGTATCACGTCCGCGCCGGTGGTCGGCTTGTGGTTCAATGATTCAACCGCCGCTAACAACGTGCTGTCGGACAAATGGCTGTAACGCTGAACCATGTCAAAAGTCTTATGCCCCATAAGTCGCTGAATGACATAAAGGTCAATGCCGTTCTGTGCAAGGTTGCTTGCGAAGGTATGCCGTAAACTATGGAAAACAACCATTTGACGGCGATCTGATAAGCCATTGTTCAGTCCCAGGGCGTCAACTGTTCTCTGAAATAAGCCGGATACCCTTACAATATGGTTGCCGTTTCGATCTTTAAAAACATATTCATTCGGGGCACCGGGCACTATATTTTCAAACAAGTCTTTTATGACATCCGTCATGAAAGCATAACGGGATTGATAGCCCTTGCCATCAGAAACAAATAAGGTTCCGTCATCAAGGTTGATATGTTGCCATTTTAAATTGAAAATCTCACTTGCCCGAAGTCCGCAATTTAAAGACACCAGACAAAGCCGGTATAATGCCTGACTTTTGGCTTTAATAGCATCAAGCAACTGGTCGGATTCTTCAGGGGTCAAATAACGTTCACGGGCATTATTGATTTTCGGCTTTTTAACGCCCTGTGTAGGGGATGATTCTTTTGTTAAGCCATCCCGCCGCGCCATATTCCAAATTTGGCGGATAATTGCGAAGATATATTCAACCGTCCGCGCTGCCTTGCCTGCCTGCATCATGTTCTTTTTTAACCGTTCAATATCCAGCGGTGAAATATCGACAAATGATTTTTCACCAATGACCGGCATTATCCAGTTTTTTGCATAATTGGTTTCAGCGTAAACAGTGGCTTTTTTCTTGCTGGTTTGTGCTGGTAGATAAACCGTATCAAAGAATGATTGAAATGTGATTGCTGCCGCCCGCTCTTTTTGCTTCACCTGTCGCTTTTCTTCCAGAGTGCGGACATTTTCACCGGTGCGGATACGTTTCTTTATTTCTGAAAGCGTTTCGTTCGCCTTCTGTTCTGTCCATCCTTCAGAAGCCCATCCAAGGGATTCCGTTTTTGTTTTTCCGTCCAACTGATAACGAATAACAAAATATTTATCCTTTGAAACTCCATGCCGTCGGGTTTCATGTTCCCTAAATCTGATTCCCGGATATTTCGCTTTAAACCACTTCATTTTTGCCCCCCCTCATGATCTCTAATTTGGTACAAAGTTGGTACAAAAAAACCCGCCTGAATTTTATCTATTTTGCATTTTGTACCAATCCTGTACCAACTTTTTACATGAAATAACGTTTTTTTAGATGATAGACCATGAAAGACACTTGCATTTATTTCTTATAAAGTCAAGGTGTTTATGATAGGAAATGAAAAGCGGTGAAAGTGACTAAAACAGATTCCTAATCCATGCGCCGCAGGTCCGATTCCTGCCGGGGGCACCACTCCTAACCACCTTTCCTTACCGACTCAATGCCATCAACCGATACACCACCATTCCGGCCAGCCATGCCGCATCTTCCGGCGACAGAAATTCTCCGGCCGTGGCATCAAACAAAATATTGGCCTCGGGTTCAAATTCATCATCTCCCGCATAAATGATCATCTGCATGGGGACCTTGGGAAAAATCCGGAATTCAAACCCGGCATCCCCTATTTCTATGGGTTTTCCATTAAGCATGGACGAAGCCGGGCCCAAGGGGGCGACATTTTTTCCGAACACTTTTTTCAATGGATCAATGGCCCGCTTCACAAACGAGCTGAAATAAAACGATGCACCGGGGATTTCCCTGTATGCAATCCACCGGCCAGCGGGGGCGAGATGTTTTAATGCGCTCATATAGTGCAGTATCAGCAGCTCTTCCTGAATGGGAACCGGTGCTGCATTATCTGACATGTCAACAAATTGAAAATCCGGATAACTGACCCTGTAAGTCCGGTTTAAAAAAAAGACCCGGAAGGCATCGTCATCAACCATCTCAAAACCGGAAAACCGGGCGATTTCGGCAGCCGTCACTTTTGAAAGCCGTTCCACCGCCATTGATTTTGCATTAATATAATCATCCACGCGTGCCATAAATTAAGATTCCCCTGCATTTTTTTTAACGTTATTTAAGCCCCAGCTCCACCCTTCCGGCGCTGAAGGTTTTGATTTTTTTGGGCGCCAGTGTTTTGGCTTCATTCAAAAAAAGACGGTGTGCTTCAAGGCGGCTGTCCTGCAGGATAGCCGCCTTCACCTGCCGGGCTCTCTCGACCGCAAGCTTTCGCAGGTCCTGGTCTGAAGCAGGCATCTGCGCCTGAAGCCGGGCGGCCATTTCCGGAATCGGCAGGGATGCGTCCTGATCCGCCTGCACCCTCTCAGTATAGAGTTCTTTCACGTAATGCGCGTATTCTGCCGGGGTCAGATCCATATCTTCGGGTTTGGGACGGTGTTTCCCAGACTTTGGCTGGTCTTCGACTTTTAAGGCTTTTAGCTCCCGATCCACACTGGCGGCAGCCATGGCTTCCCGGTCTTTTTCCACATCCACATACCCGGTCAGATTCATTTTCAGTCCCGGTCGTTCAAACATCAGTTTTGCGACCGCATCTATTTTTTCGCTGCCTGTTTCATTGAGGGTTTCAGCACCCGGATCAAATTCAATATATCGAAGTTTCTCCCCGCCGCCGACAATGCCGCTGACAAGATCAAACGGCGACGTAGCGGCCTTGACAATCAGTTTTTTAAACCCATCCAGAACGGTTTTCAATATTCCGAACTGGGGATCATCCGTGCGCCCCGAAACCGGCAGGTTGATGTCGATCCGGCCGCTCCGGTCTTTGAGCAGGGCGATGGCCATCCCAAGGGGCAGGTCTATCGCACCCGGACTGTCCACTTTCCGGCCGAGGGTAAACTGATCCAGCAGCACCTGGTTCTTGATGCTCAGGGTATTCTGATCGATTTTAAAAATGACGGATGTCGTCAATTTGCCTTTTCCGATGGTCTGGCCGAGAAATTTACCGCTATAGGGCGACAAGGGGCTCAGTTCCATGTTGGACAGGCGGACATCCAGTTCGATAAACAGATCTTTCTTAAAAGGATTGATGGTGCCTTCGATTTTTATCGGCGCATCATTGTCAATTCGCCCCTCAGCCACCAATGTCGCGGATTTAAATTGTTGAGATGTCAATCCGGTAACCCGCATTTCGGACAGATTCAGGCGGGTGGAATAATCCGGGTCGACGGTTTTGTCGGTAAATTGAAAATCGCCATTCTGCAAGACCACTTCACCGACCGTTATGGGAATAACCGGTGCCTTTTCCCCTGAATCCTCCGGTTTAACTTCAGCAGATTCGGTTTGCGCCGCAGCTTGCGGTGCTGAAAAAACCTTTGACACGCTGGATACGCCGGGTTCATACAACACAAACCGATGTTTGGGCTCCTTTAAAAGGATCTTGTCCATCCCGATAATGAGCGGATCGGTTGCGACATTCAAGCCGTCAACGGAAAACGATTTCCAGGATACAAAAGCCTTTTGGTCCTGCGAATCCACGGATGCAAAATCATCCACCGCCGCCTTTCCCGTAACCGTAACACCCACTTTGCCTTCATCGGAAGTCTTGACAGAAGCGTTTCCGGCGGCCGAAAACAGGCCGTCTGTGATATTTAATTTTATATTATCAGGGATATAGGGCTGGGCCCAGGCAAGATCAATATCGGAAACCGCAAACTCGCTTTCCACAAAAAGCGGAAAAACACTCACCGTGCCGGTTACGGAGATATCGCTTTTCTGCTCCCCATGGTTTTTCACATCAGAATGCGCTAACGTAAGCGGTTCCAGGGAAAAATCATTAACCGCCGCTTTTCCCGTCACGGTCGCTCCCACCCTGCCTTCATCGGATGTCTTGACGGCCGCGGAACCCGAGGCGGAAAATCGGCCGTCCGTGATCTTCAATTTAACAGAATCCGGGAGATAGGGCTGGGCCAATAGAAGATTGATATCGGAAATCGTAAAATCGCTTTCCACAAAAAGCGGGAAAAGGCCAAACCGGCCGGCAGCGGAAAGATTGCCTTCCTTGTCCACGCGGGTTTTCACGTCAAACCGCGCAATCTTATCCGGTTCAATGGAAAAATCGCTGACCACGACGTTCAGGTCATCAATCGCTATTTGAGATGATATTTCGGGGGACACTTCAGTAGGTGCTTCGGGAGAGATTTCGGGAGCCGCTTCCGGATTGGCGACCGGATTCGGATTGGCTGATCCTGCGGCATGGTCCGTAAACAACACTTTCCCGGAATCGAGTGAAAATTTTTCCACTACCAGACGGAAACCTTTGCCCGGATCGGCGGGCGCTGAAGGTTTCGCCTTCGCTTCATGGGCTGCCGGTCCCGCATCACCCGCTTCTGGAGATTCCTTTGCTTCCGGTTTCGCAGATTCCGGTTTCCCGGTTTCCGTCGGTTGCGCCGATTGCGGCCCAAGTGTCGCCAGACTGATGACACCTTCCTTGCTCCGGTTCACAAACAGAGACGGTTTCCGCAACGTCACCGAAGCCAGTTGGATCCTGTTTTCCAGGGGACGGGAAGGGGCGACCGCAATCCGGAGTTCCGGAAGGGTCAGCACCGGCGCGCCGGCTTTATCCGAAATGGCCAGGTCTATAAACCCGATATCTCCTTCAACAGTCACTTCCGTTCCCTTTTTCTTTTTAAGAAAATGGATCTGTGAACGGATATCCAGCAAACCGGCGGTGACGTCAACACCTGTCATGTCTTTTGGCACGTAGCCGAAATAATACGGAAGACGAATACCGGTCAGCGAGAGATTGATCTTCGCCTCCAGGGGGTCATGAAACGGCTGCGTCTTCACATCAACGGACATTTTTGCATCATTTAAAACCGCCGTCAGCGTCGCATCCGCATCGGTCGCCGCATCTTCTTCAAAATTGGAAATCAGGGGCAGCGTAAACTGTATCGGAGATATGACATGATCCTTTTTCATGGGCGCATCCCGGAAAAACAAGGAGCCTTGATGAACGGCGATATTGCGGACGGCAAACCGGAACGGTTTTGACGGTGCTTCCGGGTCCGCCTTGTCTTTTTCGGATGCTTCCGGTTTCCCTTCGCCTGTCAGATCAGAAAAATTAAATTTGGTCGCATCCATCCGGGCCAGATGGACAATAGGTTTTTCAAGATGCAACGTATTGATTATGAGGCCCATTTTAAATATGGAAACCGCCTGGACGTTGACGAACAGGGCGTCAAAGGACACAAAGGGATCGGAACCGTTTTTCTCCCGGATGTCAACCCCCTCGATCCGCAATGTCAGGGCAAAGGGATTGAAACGAATCGCCGCCAGCCGCACGGGCCGGTTCAACGCCTGGGTCAGTTTGTCCGGCAAAATGGATTCAAGAGCCATGGGAAGGACGATAAATCCCATCAGCGAATAAATTCCCAGAAAAGCGGCGATGATGACGAGGATTTTTTTGATACTGCGCATATCTTTTCACCTGCTCCCGTCCGGTAATCAACCCCTCCCCTGATGCGCCGGCCCGGTGCCATCGCCGCCGGAAGAGTTGACATGACATTATGAAGAGATTAATAACAGGGTATTCAAACAGGGTCGAAGGAATTCAACAACATTAAAGGAACCAATTCATGGCCATCGAAGAAGGCGTCATTATAAAGGTAAACGGAACAACCGCCGTGCTGCGGACCCGACAGAAAACAGCCTGCGAATCCTGTTCCGAACGGAAGCACTGCCACACATCAGGAAACGATAAGGAAATGGAAGTGGAAGCCATCAATACGGTCAACGCCCAGGTTGGGGATCTGGTGGTGGTGTCTTTTGACTCCGGCCGCCTCTTTTTGCTGGCGTTTTTTCTCTATGTGTTTCCGATTATCCTGATGATCATCGGCGCTTTAATCGGAGAGCGCGTGGCGGCCGCATACGGCGGCAACCCGTCCGCCTATGCGGCCCTTTTCGGTTTCGGCTTTTTTTTCATTTCCATGGGAATCGTCAAATGGAAAGACCATCAGGCCCGAAAAACCGGAAAATTTCGGCCGGAAATCATCCGGATTAAAAACAATCACCCAGCCTGTCCCACTGGCCGCTCTTGACCCAGGTGTATTTTTCCTTAAAATGCTTGTCTATATTGGTGAATTGACCGGCGCTCCGGCGTTTGACGAACTTGGAAAACCCCCCGGGGCCCGCATTGTACATGGCATAAAGCGAGGACGCCATCCCATCGTTGTCTAACGCGTCCTTTCCTTTAAGTGATTTCATTTTGGGCAAGGCATATTTCCTTAAATAAGTATTCAGGATATCAATTCCCGCCGTGGCATTGTAGCTGACATCCCACCGGAGGTGGTCAATGTCATACATCCCCCGCCACACCCGTTCATTAATCTGCATGATGCCGACGGACGTGTTGGTGTATGACCGGATATAAGTCAGTTTCTTTTTTTCAATAATAAACTGGCGGAAACAGCTTTCCTGCCATGCGAAGGCGTAAACCGCATCCTGAAACATCGGGAGATAATTTTCAGGGATGGGGTTCTTTTTTACATTGTCCTGTGTGGCGGCTTCCAGGATGGGTTTTATTTTCTGAAGATGGGTTTCAACATTGTCCCTGGTCACCAGCCACTGCTTCAGTTCTTCCACGCTGGGCGAAGCCCCGGTTTTTGCCGCCCAACACTCTCCCGGCGTCAATGCCCTGTAAAGTTCCGATATAAACCGCCGCCGGAGATTCATGGAAGTTGGTGGAATTTCCGTTGCCGGTTCCGCTTCCGGTTCCTGCTGTTCGAGAAGTTTTTCGTCAAAGGCCGGGCTGGTGATCTCCGGGGGCGCTTCCATGCCCAGAAGCATTCTCAAACGCGGATCCACCAGCATGCTGTATTGCAGGGTCAGGGCCTTGTTCTCAGACAGCATCCGGGCCAGCCGGATAAATCCGTTCCGGCTGATTTCAATATTCAGTACCGGCCCGAGTTTATCAAGGGCGGACAGTGCATCCGATGCGGTAAAAAACGCAAGGTATCCCCATGAATTGGCGGATGGCTGCCGGGACAGTTGGTTCTTTAAAATGGGCGCCAGTTTTTCCCATGCATCCACAAACTGCTCCCTCACAAAATCGCTGGAGGAAATCGGGGTTTTCGCCTCAAGTTCGTTAATAAATCGATACCTTGTGTCCAGCAGCACCGTCATCAGAACGTCACGTTCCGCAGGCGTTAAAGGCATGTCCATCAGGGACATCAGGGTCTGGACCAGAAAAGAATCCCATGTTTCCCATATTTCGATAAAGGCGTCTATTTCCCTATCCGTCAGGGCTGCGGGAGCCGGTTCCGGTGCTGGGGCCGGAACGGTTGCGATATCGGCAAGAACCTGTATTTTCAACATTTCCGGTTCTGAAACAACCTTGCCGGGTCTTAAACTCGCGAGCATATTGTTCACCCGTGGATGGTCCGACACCGGCACAGAGGAAAGCAAAAACGGTTTCAGTTGCTCAATGGGCTCATTGACCGCAATACGGATACGCCCCATACGCGCCATCACGGGCGCTTCGAAAAGGTTCCACAAATGCCCCACCAGACTGTCCGGCCGGCGATTTCTGTCCAGGAGAACGGAATCCACCGAATCAAAGGACAGCCGCCAGTTGCTGGGGCTCATCCGGGGCTTCAAATGCGCCACCAGATACCCGTCCCATTCGATGGGGAGCAAACAGTTTCCCCCCATGAGGGTTCCCCCTTTCAGGTGGACCTCGGCCTCTATACGCAACAGGTTGTTATCACTCTCAAAACTTGGGTTTGATAGGGAAATTTGCTGGCAGTCGTTGTCCGGGTCGGTGACGACCATCGTGTGGTCCGGGTCGGTGAAAGCCGAGTGGATCACAAGGGTTCTGAGAAAAGGGTAGTCCAGTTGCAGGGGAAAAGAGACGGTTTCACCGCAGACCGGCCCCGGCGCCAGCAACAAGTTCCCGAGCAGCAACATTAATGTATAAAGGGGAAAACGGTTTTTCATGAACAAAATCCTTAGGCAATTTTTTCTATTGTATCTCTGTTAACGCGCAAAAATGCATCACCACAAACCTGTTCCCTGAGGTGAGCTTTATTTTATAAATGATATGCGCCTGAGATTCAAGACCTAACTCGAAAGTGCATCCGGGGCATATTTTTTAAACCATTCGGCGCGGGCTTTTGCCCATTGCGATGCGGCCCTGACGTTGTGGTTTTCCTGCCATGAAAATAAATCTTAAATGTTAAATAAAATTTCCCTTAAACCTTTGTGAACTCCCATCAATTATGTGTTTAAATGGAGATATGCTTGTGAAAGCCTGATTTCAAAGGAATTGACAAAAGGATACCTCCCTGTGCGCATCCGCGCAATTTTAAG
>JBAQUK010000283.1:0-19938 GCA_049297455.1 Desulfosalsimonadaceae bacterium
TGCGGGCCAACACCTCGTAATCATTTGTGATTTTTAGCTACAAGCCAAGTGTGCTGTTAATGGGAAATTTATCGTATAATTTCATTGTATTTCCAACAACCGGAGGAGCTAACCGACTACCCCGCTTGCATAAATTACAAAAAGGTACACGCGTACAAAAATGATGCCGTTGAATCCGGTTGCCGGGACCGGCATCCCGATAACTTTCCCTTAACCCGTTTATCAACCAGACTGTTCAGGAGGTACTTGTGAAGTCCGTAACAGGCAGAATCATTTCAGTATTTTTTCTTTTATCCGGCGTGTTATGGAGCATTCCGGGCATTGCCCTTGCCGGTGATCCGGTCGCAAATCCAATCATTGACACCGGCACCACGGCATGGATGCTGACATCCACCGCCCTGGTGCTGCTCATGGTTCCGGGGCTCGCCATGTTTTACGGCGGCCTGGTCAGAACCAAAAATGTTCTGGGGACCATGATGCACAGTTTTGTCGCCATGGCCATCATCGGCGTGCTTTGGACGGTTTGCGGGTATGCGCTGGCTTTCGGGAAAAATATTCTGGGGGGCGCGGTGGGGTGGTCGAATGATTATTTCTTTTTAAAGGGCATTGATGATGCGGTGGTCAACGGCGTGCCGGAATATGTGCTCGCCATGTTCCAGGGGAAATTCGCCATCATCACCCCGGCCCTCATCAGCGGCGCGCTGGCGGAGCGGGTTTACTTCCGGGGCTATTGCGTGTTCATTTCCCTCTGGTTTTTGATCATCTACTGCCCATTATGCCACTGGGTGTGGGCGTCCGACGGATGGCTTTTCAATGCCGGGGCGTCCGGCGTCATCGATCTGGCGGGCGGCCTGGTGATCCATGTTTCCGCAGGCGTCAGCGCGCTGGTGGTGGCTATTTATCTGGGGCCCCGGCAAGGGTATCCCAAAAACGCCATGCAGCCGAACAACCTGGTAATGACCCTCATGGGGGCAGGGCTGCTTTGGGTGGGCTGGTTCGGTTTCAACGCCGGCTCTACCGTGCACAGCGGGCTGGACACGGCCCGGGCACTGACCATGACCCAAATATCCGCCGCCAGCGGCGCCCTGACCTGGCTGATTATTGAAACGATTGTTTACCGAAAAGCCACGGCTCTTGGCTTTGTGTCCGGCATACTGGCGGGCCTGGTGGTGATCACGCCGGCGGCCGGCGTGGTGCTGCCCTACGGTGCCATGATTCTCGGGGCGATTTCTTCCGTGGTTTGTTATTATGCGCTGCGCATGAAAACAAAACTGGGGTATGATGACGCCCTGGACTGCTTCGGCATTCACGGCGTGGGCTCCGGGCTGGGCGTCATTCTGCTCAGTTTTTTCATCCGGGACAGTTGGATGAAGGCGGCGGCCGCAGCGGCAGGGCCCAGTGGCTGGACCGCCATGAACCAACTCATGGTCCAATTAACGGGAATCGGGGCCACCGTCGTTTTTGCGGGTACGCTCACCCTGGTGATATGCGTTATTGTTGAAAAGACGGTAAAATTCCGCCTGGATCCGGAAAAAGAATCCGTCGGCTTGGATTACTCACTCCATGGGGAGCATGGATACGGGCTCACACAGTCATAGAATGCTTTTCGAGGGATTATTGGCGAGTATTCCAGGGGTAGCGGCATTGCCGCTACCCCTGATTATAAACGGGGAATTCGGCTTCAATCGAAAAGTCAATACGAGCTGCCGTTTTCCCGATTGATAAATTTTTGATATTCATACATTTTTGCAAGGGACAGCACCGCCTGCTCCGGGGTGGGGAAAAACAGCCCCTTGTACCGGAAGCCTTTCACCTGGGTGACGGTCAGGTCTTTTTCGCCCTTCAGCATGCTCACCCCCAGCACCGGTTTCTGGTAAACGGACATGAGGGACACAATGTGATGGATATATTTTTCCTCAAAGTCATCCAGGGCCTGGTTGACTTTTCCCAGAAAATCTTCCGGGCACGTGGGGTCCGCCAGCCTTAGGGAATCCGCCAGCCGGGACATCAGGTGGCGGCGGCCCACGATGCCCAGATTGATGATGGCGTCGCATCCGTCCCATTTCATCAGTGCTTCCATTGTGGTCATGGGGATGGACAGATCGTTTTCGCCCACCAGATCGATGGGGTTGGCGCGACTCCAGTAGGGCGGCAGAATTTCATCAATTTGTTTAATGATATCCTCGGACAGTTCCGGCACATCCAGGCCGTGGGCTTCGCACAAATCGGCGGTGACCACGCCCCAGCCGCCGCCCAGGGTCATGATGGCCACCCGTTTCCCCTTGGGCAGGGGCAGTGATGAAAATGCTGCGGACAGGTCCAGCAGCTCCATGGGTCTTTCCACTTTCACGATGCCCGCCTGCCGGCAGACCGCGTTAAACACCCGGTTGTCGGAAGACAGGGCCCCGGTATGGCTGGCGGCCGCCTTGCTTCCGGCTTCCGTCTGCCCCCCTTTCAGCAGGATAATGGGTTTCTTTTTCCCCACCCGGCGGGCACTTTTAAAAAAACGGCGGCCGTTTTTGACACTTTCAATATAGAGCATCACGGTTTCGGTTAACGGGTCCACTTCAAAAGCGTCCAGATAGTCTTCGATGGTGATCATGCCTTCATTGCCGGAACCGCAAAACGCCCGGATGCCGATGCCCTGAAGCTCCGCAAACGCCAGGAGCTGGTTTCCCATGTTGCCGGACTGTGCCACCACGCTGGTGGAACCGGCCGTCGGGCGCACATGGGTGCCGGTGCAGTAGAAATTGATATGCGGGTTGCAGATGCCCATGGTATTGGGGCCGATAATGCGGATGCCCGCAGCCCGGGCCTGGTCGATGAGTTCTTTTTCTTTTTTGATGCCGTCGCCACCCGTTTCGGCGAACCCGGACGCAATAAGGAGCATGTTGGCGATGCCTTTTTTCTTGAATTCCGGAATCAGGGCGGGCACGGCTTCAGCCGGAATCGTCACCACCGCCACATCCACCGGGCCCGGAATATCCAGCACGGAGGTGTACACCGGCCGGCCGGCGATGGTTCCGCCCTTTGGGTTTACCAGATAAATCTCCCCCGAAAATCCGCCGCCGATGGTGTTGGTCAACAAAGTATATCCCCATTTTCCCAGGCGACCGGAAGCACCGACAAACGCCACGGATCTGGGATAAAACAGGGGTGCCACATCCGCAGGGCTGACGGGCGGGGTGAAGGTTTTCAGGGGTTTGGGGGCATTCTTGATGATCAGGGCGTCCACGGCCACGGGTTTGCCTTCGGGCGTGATCAGGAGCGGATTGATATCGATTTCGGATACATCCGGACATTCCACAGCCACTTTCGATAACCCCATGAGGGCCCGGACCAGCAGTTCCATATCCACCGCCGGCTCCCCCCTGAACGGGCCGAGCAATTTCTTCGATTTGATGCCGGTGATCATTTCTTCCGCATCCTGCACGGTTAATGGCGCGAGACGGAAACAGACATCCGCCAGTGCTTCGGTGAAAATGCCGCCCAGGCCGAACATCACCACCGGCCCGTACTGGTCATCCCGGAACATGCCGGCCACAAATTCCCGCTTGCCCGCCATCTGGGGCTGGACCAGAAATCCTTCGAGTTTGGCCCCGGCATTTTTTTCAATGGTCCCGGCGGCTGTTTCAACGGCTGCGGCATCGTTTAAATTCAGATGCACCAGTTGAAGCTCTGTTTTGTGGAGCAGTTCTTTTCCCAGTCCTTTCAGCACCACCGGAAACCCGATGGTTTGCGCGGCCTTGACCGCTTGCGCGACCGTAGGGGCTAAAATTTCATTCACCACCGGGACGCCGTAAGGTTTTAAAAACTGTTTGGATTCCAGTTCCGTGAGTGCGGTGGGGGCAGGTTTGTTTTTTTCGCTCATGATGGTTCCTTTACTGTTAACGAATTAATATATTTAAATTTTTTAAATCATGTAATTTGCGACAGGAGTAACGCGCTTTATCTTAACGTAAAGGGAAAGTTTGTAACGGGCCGGATAATTTTTGTCAAGCCCGTATAAAAAACGAATAAAAAATGGACCCAGCCGCCATGACGGATAGACGCAACCGTTAAAAAATCATCCGGAGAAACCGGAAAAATTAAAAATCACTTTCCTTTGGACGGGGATGGGGCCGGATCCGTGGTCAGCACCACCAGGTGGGATTTGTCTTTTTTAAATTTAAGGCCCTTGTGGTCCGCGCCCACTTCCTCAATGGAGAGGATGCTGTAGATGGAAAGGTGCAGGGTCTTCACCCCTTCAAACTGGCGCCGCTGATCTTCTTCTTCCGGATTAATGACAATGGACTGGGTATCGAAAACAAAATCCGATATGGCCACAAAACTGAGCCCCAGGGAAGAATCGGTCACAGTTCTGGCTTTCAGGGTCAGCACCTTGGTGTCCTTGGCGTTTCGATACGTGATCAAATAAAACGTTTCTTCTTTTTTCTTTACCATGATACTTACTATCTCATAAATTTCATTGGTTGATGGGGTGTTGTGCCGTTTGACCCTGACCCGGATAAACCCTGCCGCCTATTAAAAATTAGGACACCGGATTAAAATAAGCCTCAAAAAATAAGGAGAACACCATGGACGATTCAAAGAAACCGTCATCGCAGAAAATTCAGGTTCAGGCAAACAAAGAGGCGTCCATGGGGCGATTCAGCAATTCCATGTTTATCGCCCACGGGCCGGAAGAGTTCATCATCGACTGGCTGCTCAACTCCCCCACCGGCGCGCATCTCGTATCCCGCATCATTGTGTCGCCCGGTCATGTGAAGCGGATCATCAGCGCCCTCACCGACAACCTGAAACGGTATGAAGAAAAATACGGCGAGATCAAACTCGTGGAGCCGGAAGAGCAGAAATTACACTGATGCACGGCCCCCGGCAGCGTTGAATTAAAGTCCGTCTTTAAAAAAATCTTCCGTTTCGGTGACCGTACCCGGCTGTTTGGCGGATTCCGTGGGAGCGGTCCCCTCTTTATAACATTCAACCACGGTATTCCCGGACCCCGGCGCCGCCAAATGCCCCGTCTGGGCATCGATTTTTACAAATACAACGCTGTCCGGCACCTGGAATACACTGACCGGCCGGCCTTCAAGGGCGTGCTGCATGAAATCCAGCCAGATGGGACTCGCGGCCTGGGCTCCGGTCTCCTTGCTGCCCAGGGATTTTCTGTTGTCAAAACCGACCCATACACCGGTGACATATTCCGGGGTGTAGCCCATAAACCAGGCATCATTCAGCTCGTTGGTCGTGCCGGTTTTTCCCGCTGCGGGCCGGTTGATGACGCTGACGCGCCGACCGGTCCCGTATTTGACGACTTCCTCCATGAGGTAGGTCATGACATAGGCCGTGCTTTCTTCGATGACTTGCCGGGGGTTGGGATAGTATTCCACCAGCACATTGCCGTCCCGATCCACCACTTTTTTAATAAAACAGGGATCAATCAGCCGTCCCTGATTGGCAAACACCGAATAGGCCTTCACCAGTTCCAGCAGCGACACGCCGGATGCCCCCAGGGCCAGGGACAGGTTCCTGTCAAGATTTGTGGTGATTCCCATTTTTCCGGCATAATCAACGGCATACCGGACGCCGATATCCTGAAGGATCTTGACGGTAATGACATTGCGGGAATCGATCAAACCTTCCCTGAACAGGGTAAAGCCTTTAAATTTCATATCATAATTTTTGGGCTTCCATACCGAATCATTGTCCGCATTTTCAAAGGCAATGGGCGCGTCCACGATAACGGAAGACACGGTAAACCCTTTGTCCAGGGCCGCGGCGTAAATAATGGGCTTAAAAGCGGATCCCGGCTGACGCTGGGACTGAATCGCACGGTTAAACTGGCTGGATGAAAAATCCCGGCCCCCGACCATGGATTTGACTTTTCCGGTCTGCGTTTCAATGCAGAGCAATGCGGCTTCCACTTCCGGGGTCTGCTCCAAGGCTAGATTCCATTCCTTCCGGCCCGCCTCCTTTGATATCACGCGCACAAGGATGACATCCCCGACGCGGAGGGCCTGGCTGGGGGCGCTGATGACAGCTGCATAATAATCCACGTTGGGATTCGGCTTTCTCGCCCATGTCATGTCTTTCAGCCGGATAATCCCATGTTCGGTCCCGATGCGGACATTGACTGATCCGGTCTTATCACTCACCTGGGTTACGATGCCCTTGATGATCATATCCGCCTGCAATGGGGCATTGATCATCTGACGGGCGATGGTTTGCGAAAATCCCTCGATCTGCTCCGGCAGCAACCGCTCCAGCGGCCCCCGGTATCCCTGGCGTTTATCCAGGTCCCCCAGGCCTTTCCGGACAGCTTTGCAGCCCATCTGCTGCATGTCGATGTTCACGCTGGTATATACCTTAAGCCCGTCGTTATAGACCGCCTGCTTGCCGAACATCTCAATAAGGGTCTGGCGGATATGTTCCGTATAATCCGGCACGTTGTCCCGATACCAGTTCCGGCGGGGCCGGATGTCCAGGGGGGTACGCATGGCTTTATCCGCTTCCGCTCTGGTGATATACCCTTCTTCCGCCATTCGGCTTAATGTGTAAGCCTGGCGGGCTTTGGCTTTTTCCGGGTAATTGAAGGGGGAATACCGGCTGGGGGCCTGGGGAATACCGGCCAGCATGGCGCATTCAGCAAGGTTCAGGTCGCTGACGGGCTTGCCGAAATAGGTCTGTGCCGCAGCCTCCACCCCATAGGCCCCGGTTCCCAGGTATATCTGGTTCAGATACAGAAACAGGATCTGGTCTTTGGTAAACTGCTGGTCAATGCGGAATGCCAGGATGGCTTCCTTGACTTTTCTCTGGTAACTGCGCTCAGGGGTGAGCAAAAACGATTTGGTGACCTGCTGGGTAATGGTGGAGCCCCCCTGAACCACTTCCCCGGCCAGCAGATTTTTAAAAAACGCCCGGATGATGCTGTGAAAATCCACTCCCGGATGCTGATAAAAACGGGAATCTTCCGCGGAGATAAAGGCCTGGATTAATCTTGCCGGCATTTCCGACAGCGGCACAACTATCCGCTGTTGTTCATAAAATTCCCCTATTTTGCGGTCATCATCCGCATAAACCGTTGTGACCACCGGCGGTCGGTAATCAGTTAAGGAAGTGAATTTCGGCAGGTCGGCGGCAAAATGATAATATACGCAGATAAACCCGAGAATGCCGAAAAAAATGCCGCAGACGATGAGCGCCAGCAGCCACCTGAACAGTTTCCATAAGAACTTCATTTAGTTATTCATCCTGTTAAGACATATTTCATCAACCGGTCAAACCGGAAATATTGCAGTGTCCATGCTGCCCATCATAGGGACAACCTTCGGAAGGTAAAATTTGCCCCTTATACCAAAGTTTTTTTTATTAAGCAAGGTCGCCATGAACACCAATAATTGCGCATCCCCTTAAAATAGATTATATCTTTCCATCATGAAACCGGTTTTCCCCCAAAATCCATTGTGGATCAGCCATCGCGGCTACACTGAAAAAGCGGTTGAAAACACCCGCGAGTCTTTTCAGGCTGCCGTGGATATGGGATTTACAGCCCTTGAAACCGACCTGCGGATCACCAAAGACCGTCATATCATTCTGGTTCATGACCCGACCCTCCACCGGCTTTCGGGGGACGGCCGGAACGTCGTTGACCTGACCCGTCGGGAACTGGAAGCTTTCAGGTTGCGAAACGGCGAAAAATTGCTGTTTCTGGATCAGTTTCTGGCCGCGTTCGGCGACTGTTTCTGGACTTTTGACGTGAAGCCCGAAAAAGGGGACCACACCATCCTATCGCTTGCGGCTTGGGCTGAAAACAGGGGCCTGAAACAGCGGATTGTCCGTCAGACCACATTCCTTACCTGGCGGGCCGGTCATGAAACCCTGATTCAGCAAATCTTCCCAGGAGCCCGGTTCTATGCCCGAAAACCGGAATGCCGGCGGGCGGGATTTGCGGCATTTTCCGGCCTGCCGTGGCTGGGCGGCATCCAACCGGGCCGGATCTATGCCCTGACGCCCGCCATCGGGCCGTGTCCCCTGTTCAAAAAATCCATCGTTGACCGGTATCACCGGAGAAAAGCGTTTGTGATTGCTTTTTTACCGCAAACCAATGACCAGGTTCGAATGGCCCTCGCCGCGGGGGTTGATGAAATCCTGATCAACGGGAAGATAACAGCTTTATAAACCTTTGAAAAACACGGATGCCATCAAGGACCCAATCAAAAAATCGCATAATCCCCTGGGGCCGGGATGTGTTCGGCAGCGGGTCCGGGCAGCACGGGGTTTCTTTCTTTTTTTAAGTTGACAAAGAAATTTTGAAGCGGTAGGTAACCCTCTAACTGCTGGCAGAAGCTGGCGCAAGCAATACCTTTTAGCCGATAATTTATTCAATTAATTAAAACCACGAAGGTTTTTGTATCAAAACGATACGAAAAATCTGTCGTGGTTTTTTTTTGCCTTGAGATTGCGATGTCATTCAGCACCGCTTTTTAAATAATTACAAAGAAAAATAACGAGTTGAAGCATAAATAAAAACCCTTTTATTCATTTTGCAAAAACACAGGAGGAGACTTTCATGAAAAAATTAATATCTGCTTTAATTGCAACAGGTTGTTTATTTTTTTCAGCCCAGTCGGACGCCCATTTCGGCATGGCGATTCCATCGGATTCCATGGTCATGCAGGGAGACAGCCGCGACATCAACCTTACCCTGTCCTTTTCCCATCCCTTTGAAATCATCGGTATGGACCTGGAGACACCCAAGTCCTTGACAGTCCTGGAAAACGGCAAATCCAGAAACCTGCTTCCGGATCTCAAGCCAGCTATAGTGATGGGCCGGAAGGCATGGAATCTGTCTTACCCGGTCAAACGCCCCGGCGTTTACATGTTCTGCATGGAGCCCACGCCCTACTGGGAACCGGCGGAAGACTGTTTTATCATTCATTACACCAAAACCGTGGTAACGGCATTCGGCATTGATGAGGGGTGGGACGGGGAAGCCGGGCTTAAAACCGAAATCGTGCCCCTGTCCAAACCTTACGGCCTGTATGCGGGCAATATTTTTCAGGGAATTGTGAAACTGGATGGCAAGCCGGTTCCTTACGCAACCGTGGAAATTGAATATTACAATAAGGACAAGAAAGCGACCGCGCCCACGGACTATATGGTCGCCCAGACCATCAAGGCGGATCAGAACGGGGTGTTTTCCTATGCAGCCCCCAAAGCCGGCTGGTGGGGGTTTGCGGCGCTGAACACGGCGGATTTTCAGATGGAAAAGGACGGCGCAAAAAAAGACGTGGAGCTGGGAGCGGTCATCTGGGTGGAGTTTCATCCCTGGAAAGAAAAATAAGACAGACGGAAAAATAAGACGACCGGAAAAATCATTCAGGGCTTGCGGCCCTTTATGCCATGATATAGATAAAGGAGAAGCGGATAATGAAAAAATACGGCATCCTGATCGGCTGCCTGCTGATCATTGGACTGATAAACTGCACTCCTGCCCTGGCATCTCACGAAAAATCAGCGGAATCCCGGATTGAAGAGTTGTCCAGGCGCATTGAGGAACTTGAAAAAAAACCATCCGAAGGCCCGGATTTATCCGGCTGGCTTGACAAAATCACCTTGAGCGGACTCCTGGAGGCGGAAGCCGGGTATTCCAAATTTGAGCCGGATACGTCGGGCGAACCGGATGATGAAGAAAGCGATATCACCTTAAGCACATTCGAGCTGGGGCTGGATATTGAATTAAACGAGCACGTGTCCGGCCATGCCTTGGCCCTGTGGGAAGAGGACGACACCGAACCCATGGATTTGGATGAAGGGTTTATCACGTTTACCGGAACCGAGGAAATACCGGCTTACCTGCACGTCGGGAAGCTCTATGTGCCGTTTGGCGTTTATGATACGGTGTTCATCTCTGATCCCGCCACCCTGGAGCTGGGGGAGACCAGGGAAAGCGCCGTGTTTGCGGGATATCATCCGGAGATGGTGGATGTGTTCGCCGGGGCGTTTAACGGGGATGTGATTGAGGTCGGCAAAAAGAACCATATCAACGGTTTTTTTACCGGTGTGCGGCTCGGCCTGTCGGAAGACGAGTCCCGCGCCTTTGACCTGACCGGGGGCGTCTCCTATCTCTCCAATATAGCGGACAGCGACGGGTTGTCGGAAGCCAACGACACGGACGACGACGGCGCACCCGACGGGGTGGATGACTTGGTGGGCGGGGTATCCGCCCATGTCTGCGCATCATTTAAACAATGCGTATTTTGTTCCGCGGAATATGTTGGCGCCCTGGATGATTTCAAGGCCGGGGAACTGACGTTCGCGGGTGAAAATGAAACCGTCCGGCCATCGGCGTGGACCGTTGAACTTTCCTGCGTTCACCCGTCGAATGTCGGGTGCGGCCTCAAATATGAAGGCACGGATGACTGCGGCGGCTTTTTGCCGGAAAATACTTACGGCGGCACGATATTCTGCCATCCGTTTGAATGCACCCGCCTGGGGCTGGAATATCAGTTTCAGGAATATTCAAATGATGATATCTGTCACGGGGTGACCACTCAATTGGCGCTGGAATTCTGATCTGTTGCGGGTTGTTTCCATTATTACGGGACCCTGCTCAGGCCGTCAGGCTGAAACCGGGACCATCTGAGCAGGGTCTTAAAAAATATCAGTTACAAGGAATATGCAATATGCATTTATCTGAAGGAATCCTGTCCGGCCCGGTGCTCTTATCCGGTGCGGCCCTGGCCGCCGCCGGGACAGCCGTGGGCCTCAAGCAACTGAATTATGACAAAATCGCCCAGACCGGCATGCTGTCCGCCGCGTTTTTTGTGGCGTCCCTGATCCATGTACCGGTGGGTCCGTCCAGCGTCCATCTGATCTTAAACGGTATTGTCGGGCTCATGTTGGGCTGGTGCGCGTTCCCGGCCATCCTCATCGCACTCACGCTTCAGGCCCTGTTTTTTCAATTCGGCGGCATCACCACCCTGGGCGTGAACACCCTCATTATGGCCGGACCTGCGGTGATCTGTTATTATCTTTTTGCACCACTGGTTCATAAAGGCAACGGCATGGCGCTGCCGGCGGCGTTCGGCTGCGGATTCGGCGCGGTGTTTCTCAGCGCGGTCATCATGGGCGCGGCCCTGATGTTTACGGAAGAAAAATTCATGGAAGTCACCGCGCTGATTATCATGTCCAATCTCCCTGTGATGATCATTGAGGGCATTGTCACCGCGTTTTGCATTGTGTTTTTAAAAAAAGTCAAACCCTCCCTTATTCCCAACCCATGGAGCAGAACATGAAAAAACATATATGGCCCGTGCTTATCCTTTTTTTGGTTTTATTTCAGGCTTCTATGGCCGCCGCCCACCGAGTGGTGGTGTTCGGCTGGATCGAAGGGGACACGGTTTATACCGAAAGCCAGTATCCGGACGGCAAGCGCGTAAAAAACGGACAGATTCTGGTTTATGATGCGGACGGCAAGGAGCTTTTGACCGGCACCACTTCTGAAAATGGGGAATTTTCGTTTAAAATTCCAAAATCATCTGCATTACGAATCGTGATTCAGGCAGGCATGGGGCACCAGGGGGAATGGAAGTTTTCCGCCCAGGAAATACAGGCCGCTGCCGGCGGGGCGGGTTCCCCTGCGCAACCTCCTGGGCCGGACCCCGTCCCGGATAAACCCTTGCCCGCCACTGATGCACCAGTCGCTGCCCCCCAACCCGACCCCAAGCAACTGGAGCGGATGATGGAACGCCTTCTTGATAAAAAACTGCACCCCATCACCCGGATGCTGGTTGAAATGCAGCAAAAAGGCCCCACGGTCACGGATATTTTCGGCGGCATCGGCTATATTGTCGGCCTGATGGGCATGGCGGCATATTTTCTATCCAAAAAGAATAACGGCAAACAATGATTGAAGAACCTTTCAGCAGCGGAAATTCCCTCATTCATCGAATTGACCCGAGATTCCGGGTGGTTGCGGGGACGTTTTTCTCCTTTGCCGTTGCCTTGTGCAACGGGTTTCCGGCCCTGCTGGCTGCGCTGGCCGTATCCATTGCAATCATTTTGCCGGCCGGCTTAGGATTTAAAAAAGTCCTCCGGCGGCTGGCCATGGTGAACGTCTTTATCCTGTTCTTCTGGGCCGTGCTCCCGCTGACTTACCCCGGCGATACGGTTTATGCCTTCGGCCCCGTGCGGCTGCACCTGGCCGGCATTCTGCTGGCCGCCCAGATCACCATCAAATCCAATGCCATATTGATGGTATTGATCGCGCTGGTCGCCACCATGACCCTCGCCACCCTGGGGCATACCTTGAACCGGTTGAAGGTTCCGGAAAAATTGGTGTTTCTCCTCATGCTCACCTACCGGTATATTTTCGTGATTCAGCAGGAATATCAAAAAATTATCCGGTCCATCAAAATCCGGGGGTTTATCCCCAAAACCAGCTTGCATACCTATAAAACCTATGCTTATGTGGTGGGCATGCTGCTGATCCGGGCCTCGGAGCGGGCCGACCGGGTGTATGACGCCATGCGGTGCCGGGGATTTAAGGGGAAATATTACAGTCTGGCCGAATTTCAGGCAGACAAAAAAAGCTGGGTGTTTATGACGATGTTTGCGGCGGTCACGATTCTGATCATCTCGCTGGAAGTCTTATTTCATGGATAACCGCGGGTCCCTCGTCAAATTGACGGATATTGGGTTCGCCTATGCCGATGATGATGAACCGGTATTAAAAGACCTGAATTTTGAACTTTTTTCCGGTCAGAAAATCGGACTCATCGCTCCCAACGGCAGCGGAAAAACCACCCTGTTCCATGTCATGATGGGGCTGCTGACGCCCCAGGCAGGCGAAATCGCGATTTTCGGCCAAGCCATGAAGAGCGAAAAGGATTTTTCAACCGTCCGGCACCGCATCGGGCTCCTGTTTCAGGATGCCGACGACCAGTTGTTCTGCCCCACGGTGCTGGAAGATGTGTGTTTCGGGCCGCTGAACATGGGAAAATCCAAAAAAGAGGCCATTGACATCTCCCGGCATACCCTTGATTTTTTAGGTCTTTCCGGATTTGAAAACCGCATCACCTTCAAACTGTCCGGCGGCGAAAAAAAACTGGTGTCGCTCGCCACGGTGCTTGCCATGCAGCCGGAAGTCCTGCTCCTGGATGAGCCCCTGACCGGTCTGGATACAAAAACCCGGGAGGTCATCACGGACATCTTGCCGAAAATGGACCTCTCCTATATTATTATTTCCCATCATATTGAATTTCTGAACGTCACCACCAACGGCATTTTCACCCTGCGCGGCGGGAAAATATTCGCAGATGACCAGGTGTATGTGCATATTCACGACCATGCGCATGTGCACGGGAATGTGCCGCACGACCATTGACGACAATAAAAAGGCCAACAAGCTCACATGACTCCAAAAGAAAATATGCAACATACGCATCAAGTGGGGGTGGACAGAGATCTGATCCGGATGTTTCTTAAACTAACGCCGGAACAGCGCATCCTGTCCAATGACAATGCCATCAACGCCATTGCGGAGCTACGAAATGCCTTCAAAAAACAAAGAATTTCAACCAACCGATCTAAAGGCGCTGATTAGCGGACTGAGTGAATCCGGTGTCGAATTTATTTTGGTCGGAGGCCTCGCCGCCGTCGCGCAGGGAGCGCCCATCACCACATTTGACGTGGATATCGTACATCGCCAAAACGATCCCAATATTGACAGGTTATTAAATTTCTTAAAATCGATTGAGGCACATCAACGCCGTCCGGATGATTTGATCATTGAACCCACGGAACGAGACCTGAAAGGGAAAGGACATATTCTGATGTCAACCCGTTTGGGTCCACTGGATGTTCTGGCGGTTATTGAAAAAGGATATGGATTCGAGGAGTTATTACCTGAGACAGTTGAAGTTGAATTTCAGGGTTATCGTCTGCATGTGCTGAGTCTTGAAGCCATCTTAAAGCTCAAGCGAGAATCGAAAAATCCCAAAGATCAGTATCGCCTGCCGATTCTTGAAGAAACATTCCGGCAGATGCAAGATGAGAAGGAATAAACTTTTATCAAGCCAACAGGAGCAACGAAATGAAACAAATAACTTTAACTATCGGATATTTATTGCTGACCGCCTGTTTCGCCACCGCCGGATTTGCCGTTGAAAAACCGTCGGCACCGCCCAACGTGCGCCTGGAAACCAGTCTCGGCACCATCGTCATTGCTTTGGATTCCCAGGCAGCCCCGAAAACCGTTGAAAATTTTCTGGCCTATGTGCGGGACGGATTTTACAACGGCACGATATTTCACCGGGTGATCCGGGGATTTATGATCCAGGGCGGCGGGTTCACGGAAACCATGGAGCAGAAAGCCACCCAGGCGGCCATCCCCAATGAAGCGGACAACGGCCTGAAAAACCTGCGGGGCACGGTGGCCATGGCCCGGACCTCAGACCCGGATTCCGCCACCGCACAATTTTTTATCAATACCGTGGACAACACGCCTCTGGATTTTACGGCCAAAGACGGCCGGGGATGGGGATATTGCGTGTTCGGCCGGGTGGTGGAAGGGATGGATGTGGTGGACGCCATTGAAAAAGAACCCACAACCTTTCGTGGTGGTGCCGGGGATGTGCCGGTGCGGGCGGTGATCATCAAAAAGGCGGTGGTTGAAGGAAAGTCTGAAAAAGCCAAACCTGCGGGAAAATCCGGTAAATAGATATCCAGAAAGCTCAAAACAGACAAAACAGGCGGGGCCGGTGCCCTCTGGCTGCCGCCTTTGGCTTTTTCACTTGCCGTCCGCCAAGCAGAAAAAGAACAAATTTCCGCAGGCGAATCGGTTGAATCAAGGCTAATGGAATCCCAACGGAGTTATGTCAGATTCGTAGGGTGAATTAGCGAAGCGTAATCCACCAAAAAATCTCATCTCAAGGCCCCAATGATCCGTGATCATCACTTTTATAACCCGAGAGACGTTCTTTTTTTGGGCATTTTTAAATCATTTCACCCAAACATTTACAAAAGGAATTTTGAGTCGCCCCGCCAAACTGTCAATCGGCGGATTACGCTGCGCTAATCCTCCCTACGAAAGATGGACGATGGGGTTTTTGCCCAGAATAGAGGTTGCAGTTTAAAACCCAATCTGTTTCCATTTGGACGCGCAACCGCTTCAGGAATTTTTCTTAAATCTTTTCATTTCATTTTTATGATAAAGATCAAAAAAAATGACGCTGTTGTCCGGGATGGTCTGGCAATCAACGCACTCCTTTTCCATGCGACGGTTCTCCTTCCGGCAAATTTTGCACCAATAATAAATGACCCGATATTCACGCCTGCCGACATATTTCTTAAACCGCCCCTGGTAAAGCCCATGCATTTTACCATCAGCATCGTCCGGTTCAGCGAGTAAGCGTTCTACAACCTGTTGGATACGTTTGTAACCGACAGGGTCAGACTGCTTTACTTTCTCCAGTTTTTGGGAAAAATGCTCGGTAGGCCGATACATATTGTTGCTGTTCATTGCCTATCAGTCCTTAGTCTATCAAGGAAAAGGTAATGTCTATCCATTGATTGATATATATTCAATAATTCATATTATTTGGGTGCTAACGGAGAGCTAAGCCGCCCGCCACTATGCTTGCCGGAGACAAACCGAAGCTACTCTGGATTGTTATTTGCCTTTTTCTATAAAATTATAGAATTCTTGGGGTTCATAATCACCACCGCAATAACATTGTTTTAACCCAAGGCGATCTTCAGTAAAACACTTATTACAAACCATAAAACTTGAGCTTGAAACCAGAGACCGCCCTTTATAAATCTGTAAAAATAGCGAGGCAAAAGATATAACTATTGAAAACAATAAGCAATATAGCAGATTTAGTTTGCCAATAGCGTTCAGCAGGAAGCAGGAGCCCATTAACGATACTATGAATAAACCCACAGGCATGACCAAGCTATACGATGATTTTTTTAGTTTTGTTTTAGCCACTTCGATTTCTGACTCTGTTTTTCTTTCCCAAGTTCCGACAAGCTTATTTTTTGACTCCAGAATTTTATCAATATTACTTGGAAAATGCGGATGACCAACCATTTTGTACTCCGAGACGTACTTTGAAAACATATGTGCATTTGCTCACAGCATATTAGCCTAAAAAATCTTATGCTTTCGAGTTACTCTCAGCGGGTTTGATTTCCAAATCACCAAAGAATAAGTCCGCCAAATGAATACAACAAAAGCAAATAACATTGTTGATAGATAGAAAATTTTCCGTCTATACTTGATATTCAGTGGGCAAACATGAAAAAATATCCGGTATTTTTCATGTTTGCATTTCAACATCTAATAGCATGGGAAGAAGCCCTGGTTCGAATTTTAAGCCGGCAGGCCGTGCCGATGTAAAACCCAAAACCGGAGTCATGAAGCCTCAATATCACGTAACACCTTAACATGTAAAGACTATATTTTGCCTTGGGTTGCAAAAAAGAATGGGGCAGTTTTTATCCTATCAAAAACGATGCTGGACGAGTCGCCGGGATTAAGAACCCAACTGGGGAATGACGGCCTGCATGACTCATTTTTTAACTCATCATTCATCATTGCAATGACAGGGTTCACGCTTTCCACCTCAACAACTATCATCGCCAACCCCTTGTCATTGCTACTTTTCTTTGGCAGGCAAAGAAAAGTAGCAAAAGAAACCTGGCCCTGCGATGCGGAAAGCTCCCTGACCCGGTGGTTTCCGTGGCGTGGGCAAAAACTCGCTTTATGAAGTGGGATGCCGGGATTGGTTTTGCCGATTCCGTTTATCGGCAGCGACAGATTTGTTGACTTCTACCCGCTCAGACAGTTTGCCCCCGTGACCCACGGAAACCACCGGGTCAGGGCCGCATCGCAATGGGCTCCCACCGCCGATGGAGTGATTGTTTCTTGTCTATGATCTCAACGGCATAAGATACAAAAAAAAAGCCCAAAACCGAATGGGCCGGAATCCAAGATTCCTGCCCATTAATTTTTACAACAAAATCAACAGCGATTTTACAGCAGCGGTTTCCGGAACAGAGCCTCGATAATGGCCTTTTTTTTGCCGAATCTCATTTAACGGGATTGTCTTCAGGTTTTGCTAATAAAACGACATCCAGCAAGTCCTGCGGCCTGCCTGCCGCACGTTTGGCTATGACCAGATCTTCACGTGAAATAAACGGCACCATCAGATCATCGAAATCCACTTCCACACGTCGAGGCCAGGCTTCATCGAAGGCCACACCGGGGATGCCCATCAAGATGTCCACACGCACAGGCGGCACACCCATCTGGTAGAAGTAACCTTCCTGAGCAAAATCGGCTGCGGTCAATTCCGCCAGTGGAGCACCGAAGTCACTCAGTGCCTGGTAGACGGCCCGGGCGTTCTCCACGTCTGCGCTGATCCACAGATCCAGGTCTTTGGTGTAACGGGGCTCGGCATACTGAATCAGCGCATAGCCGCCAACAACCAGATACCTAACCCGGTTGACGTTGAAAAACCGCAATAGATCGCTGAAGTCGGAGTTGACGAACATCGTTGCCTTTGACCCTGTTTGCGTGGACGATTAGTTCCCAGGCAGCATCAAAGCGCGCCTGGGCCGGTTGGGCTTGCCAGAACTTCAGATCGAATGATCGGTCAAGCTCGCTCAGCTTGCCATGCCGTTCGATAAATCCTGTTCTCATCGCTCTTTCCCTCGCCTTTCACTGATTTTACGGCAGCAGTTTTCTTATCAGCGCCTCACATTCCGAAAGCGTCATGATTCGCGGCACCGGATAATCCGGATGGGCTTCGTCCAGCGCCCGTTTGGCAATCAGGGGAATATCCTTTTCCTTGAGTTCTTTTATAAAGGTGGGAATCTTCATGTTTTTATTCATGGTTTTGATATGCTCGATAAACCGGATGGACAGCTTTTCCGCAGATTCGCTTTTTTTGCCGATGCCGCCCACAACCGCCAGGGCCGCCAGCTTTTTCTCCGCCTCTTTCCGGCAGAACTCCAGAACGTAAGGCAGGATAATGGCGTTGGCCAGCCCGTGGGGCACGCCGTACAGCCCGCCCATATTGTGCGCAATGGCATGCACATATCCCACGTAAGCCCTGGTAAACGCAGCCCCGCCGTAGAAGGAAGCCAGGGCCATGTTGTTGCGGGCCTCCAGGTTTTTGCCGTTCCGGTAGGCCTCTTCCAGGTTTTCGAATACCAGCTTGGTGGCCTCTTCGGCATTTTCATCGGTGAACGCGTTGCCGTTTAAGCCGATATAAGCTTCCACCGCATGGGTCAGGGCGTCCATGCCCGTGGTGGAGGTGATGTGCGGCGGCAGGCCGATCATCAGTTCCGGGTCCAGGACCGCGATTTTGGGGATGATCTTCAAGTCGCTGATGGCGAATTTTTCATGGGTGGCCGCATCAGTGATCACGGCGGCCACGGTGGTTTCCGACCCGGTGCCGGCGGTGGTGGGCACGCAGAACAGCGGCGGAATCGGCAGAAACACCTTGAACATGCCTTTCATCCGGCGCACGGACATATAGGGATTGTTGACCCGTGCCCCGATGATCTTGGCGCAGTCAATGGGCGATCCGCCCCCAAAGGCGACGATGCCGCAGCATTTGTTCGCCTTGTAGATCTTTCTGCCGGCTTCCACGTTTTCAATGGTGGGGTTGGGCTGGACATCATCAAACACCGTGTAAGCGATGTCATGTTCTTTCAGGGATTGCAGGAGCCCCTCGGTGAGTTTCAGGCCCGTCAGGATTTTGTCCGTGACCACCAGCACCTTTTTGATGCCCCGGGCACGGATGTTTTCCGCCAGTTTTTTGACGCTGCCCGGCCCGGTCAGGAGAACAGGCACCGGAAAGGGGATCACTTCCGAGGCGATTTTCATCACCCCGTGCTGCACCCGGTACAGTTTTTTCTTTAATGTCCAGATCATTGTGTTTTTACTCCTGTTCCGTCAAAACCCCGCTGTTGGCAGAGGGGCCGCCCAAAAGGGCGAATTTATGGATTTATTAGCGCCTATTCATACAAGCGCGGGATTTTTTCCCGTCACTCTGAAACGGGCAGACCCAGATGCCGCTGTGTCGGTCTTCCATAACCATAACGCTTCAATAATGAGCCGATATCCTATGCCGGTATGACGGGAATGTCAAAATAATTATCCGGCATAAAGTAATGGCCGTTTAATCTAACTATCCTGTTTTTCGATAAATAAGCCATAAGTTAAAATGATCCTCAGTCATAAAATGCGATGTCGTAGACCCGACCGGAGCATCAGCAATCTTTTTTCTCTTTCAGTTCGGTGAATGAATCGTTAAACTCAATTGCCTGCAAAAGCCGGAGGTTGTTAAGCGGGCATGAACGGCGACATTTATCATCAGATTTAAAAATAGTATAAAAATCAGGAGCTTGAAATGACGGATGAGTATATTCAGAAAATGATCATGGGCCGAGCGGTGAACAAAGCCCTGTCGTGCGCGGCGGCGTTTGAATTGGCCGGAGAACTCGGGGTGCCTCCGGGTGTGGTCGGGTCTGCGGCGGATGAGATGGACATTCATCTGCTGGAATGCCAGTTGGGATTATTCGGGTACAAACCGGAAAAAAAGATCGTCAAGCCGCTGGAGACGGTGGACCCGGCAATGGCGGCGGCCATCCGGTCGGCCCTGGTGAGTGACCGGCTCCCCTGCCGCACCTCTTGGGAAATCGCGGAGCGGTTTCGGGTGGAAAAAATGACAGTCAGCGGAGCGTGTGAAACCTTAAGCATCAAAATCCGGCCGTGTCAATTGGGGGCGTTCTGAAACCAAAAACCCGTTCTTGTTTTATACCTGGCTTGATGGGTTGTGCAGGAAATTTTTTTTGCAAAAACGGATTGAATCGTTTTTTATGGGCACTGGAATTGTGAGAATAGTATGAAGTGCGCACGCG
>JBAQUK010000284.1:0-5940 GCA_049297455.1 Desulfosalsimonadaceae bacterium
TTATAATGTCGCATATAGCTTTTATCAATATCGATAATATTTTGCTTTAAATCTCCCTGTCCGATGGGAAAATCCAGTAAAATTTTTTACCGGAAAATTAAAAACCGGGGTTTTCGGTCAGGCACAAATTAGAAGGAAATGACTATTATGGACATCACCGAGGCGATTCGAGAAAGAAAGAGCATCCGGGGGTTTAAATCCGATCCTGTAGAAAAATCGATTATCAAAGAAATTTTAAACATTTCCGTGCGCGCTCCATCGGCCATGAATACACAGCCGTGGGAATTTTTTGTGATTACAGGTGAAGTGTTAAACAACATGCGCGAGGCCCTCGTGGAAAAACTAAAAAAAGTTGAGCCTATGAAACCGGACCACCTGGTGGTCGGATGGCCACAGGAAAGCATCTACCGGAACCGCCAGGTTGGATTGGCCAAACAACTTTTTGCACTCATGGACATCCCGCGGGAGGACGATGTCAAACGGGCCTGGTGGTTTGAGCGGGGTTTCCGGTTTTTTGATGCCCCGGTGGCCGTCATCGTGGTGACGGACAAATCATTGAGTGAATCCGGACCGCTGTTCGACATCGGCGCGGTTGTGCAGAATTTTTGCCTGGTGGCGCTCAAGTTCGGCCTGGGTACATGTATAGAGGATCAGGGCGTTCTCTACCCCGAAGTCGCCCGCGATCTGGCAGGGATCCCGGATTCCAAACGGATCATAATCGCAGTCGCCATGGGATATCCGGACTGGGATTTTCCTGCAAATAAAGTGGTCAGCGCCCGAGAACCAGTTGAGAATGTCACGACGTGGGTGGGGTTTGAGGAGTAAAAAATCAAAGGTCTGTAGAATCAAACCTTTATTCTTAACAATTGTATACTATGCCATCAGCTAAGGGGCGTTATGACAATTATAAATATAACCCATCAACCGGCTCCTGGAATTCTTGTCGGACCAAGACAAAGCCGCGAGCAGGCCTTTAATTTGGGCAGGACCCTGGTAAGGGCCTGGGAGGAGAAAAGGCGTTTCGTTATGGTGGAAAAGGTCCAGGAGGAGCATCGAAAAAGGATGCAGGAATTGATTAACTGGTATCAGAAAGAATGGCCCTATGAGTATGCATACTGGAAGGAACGGGCCTAAAGCGAATAATTCAACAAATAGGGAGGTGTAGGCATGGAAAGCAAGATAGCTCGATCGCTTAACTCCAAATACCACCCTGTGGCCATCCTCTGGAGTGATGATAGACCCGAGAAGGCCATGGGCTTTAAACAAGGCAAATGGGGATGTGTCATGTGGATGCTGGCGGCCGCGGCCAAAGGGAGAACCGCGGCCTTCGATGAAAAGACCTACGGCTGCTGGGGCGGCGGAGTCGGACTGGGATTCGGGAACCAGTATCTCAACTTCCCCGGCGGCATTGACTGTTTCAATCATTTCCTGTCCACAGGCAATGAGAATTGGCAGCAAGGCCGCGATATGGCGGAAAAGCTGGGATCTGCTGCAGGCAAGGAATTTTTGGAGGAATTCCGCCATGGGGAAGGGTATATGAAGTCCCCGGAGGTGGTAAAAAGGTTCATTGACAGCCTGCCCATCATGGAGGTGCCTGAAAAACACGTGGTCTTTAAACCCCTAACCGATCTCGATCCGACCCGGGAACAGCCCCAGGTGATTGTATTTCTGGCCGATCCGGACCAACTCTCCGCCCTGGTGGTGCTGGCCAGTTACGGCGGGGAGGACAACCAGAACGTGATCGCCCCCTTTGCCGCGGGGTGCCAGCAGATCGGGATCCTCCCCTACCGGGAGGCACGCTCCGAGCGTCCCCGGGCGGTTATCGGCCTCACGGACCTTTCTGCAAGAAAGAACCTCAAAAAACAGCTTGACAGGAATGTGCTCTCCTTTGCCGTCCCCTGGCGGATGTTTGAGGAGATGGAAGACAACGTTGAGGGGAGCTTTTTACAGAAAGAGACCTGGATGGCCCTCCAGGCTCCTTAACGGGCCTCAAAGGATCATTCGGCTCGGGGTCAGGATTATGTTGAAGGGGAACGAACAACGTCGCGAAGCGGCTACCAGGGAACGGTTGCTCGATGCCGCCGAAATATTGTTTGCACACAAGGGTTACAATGGTATCACTGTTCGGGAAATCACCAGAAAGGCGCAATGCAACCAGGCGGCCGTAAACTATCATTTTCGAAGCAAGAAAAACCTTTATCTGGAAGTATTCAAATCCCGCTGGATACCGCGATCCAAGCGTATTCAAAGTTCATTTTGGAACTCGTTTGAAAGGGATCCGCACCCTTCACCGGATCTGGTGATCAGGCACGTTGTGAAGGCGTTCCTGTATGCGCCAGTACTTGATGAAGTGCTTGTTCGGCACTATCAACTTGCTGCAAGGGAACTGGCACAACCCGGTGAAGCATTCGACCTCATCGTGACGCAAACAATAGAGCCTTTTTTGAATGCGCTTGCCGGGCTCCTTGGCCGGAGCCAGGCCCAAGAAGGCCTCGGCCGCGTGTCAATGTTGGGAGCTTTGAGCATATTTGGTCAAGTCCTTTGCTTTGCGCTTGCCCATAACATGGTGAAGCGCATCACGGGCCAGGAATTCAATGAAGCCTCCACCGAATGGCTGGTGGACCATATCTCCACCTTTTCGGTTAATGGTTTGCAGGCGACGTTACCAGGAATGACACAGGGGGCAACAGATTAAATACACAGGTTACCTTTTTTGTTTTCCGTCAGCGGCCGTTGTCATGCCATTTATGATGTCCACCGTTTATGATTCCAGATCCACTGGTCCGGGTATTTTTGTACATAGGCCTCGATGGCATTCGTATATTTCTGGACATTGGTCTTAAGGTCACGCTCTTTTTCACCGCTAATGCTCATTTCAATAGGGTCTTCAATAAACAGCGTATGCGTGACATTATCGGAATTTCTTACCATAAACATGGGAACAATGGGGGCACCGCAGGAAAGCGCAAAAGAAACCGGACCGGTGGCTGCTTTTGCCGGCAGCCCCAAAAATGTTACGTCCACCCCTGCCCTTTTCTGCCGTTGATCACCGAGCATGACCAAAACATGATTCTTTTTTAGACTGGACATGGAGGACTTGGCCGCCTGAATTTTTCCGTTCACATAAATTGTATGATATTCTAATTTGTCTCTTAATTTTTGCAGCAACGCTTCCACCCGCTCATCTTTCATCTTTTTTACCAAAAGGTCCACACAATATTCCTCAAGGGAAAGCCGGGCCATCATAATCAGGAAATTGCCAAAATGAGCCGACAGTGCAACAACACCCCTTCCCGAAGCCAGCGCATTATCGAGTTTTTCTTTTCCCACAATTCGAACATAATTTTTTTTCTCATCCGCTGGCAAATTGCTGTAGGCAATGCATTCAAATCCGCTTCGAAAAAAATTCTCAAATAGTCTTAAAACAATCCCTTTGCATTGATCCGGTGTCTTTTTTTCTTTAAATATCGACCTTAAATTTTTAAGCGTGCGTCTTCGTTGCTTTCGAAAGAGGATGTAAGCAATGCGCCCCAATCGGGCACCGCGGTCAGATGCACTCGTGTAATCGACTTTTTCGAGCCTTTTGATGATCGACGACAGCCAGATGGATCCGAGATAGTCCCTTGCCTTTTTGATGGTCTGTTTCAGGTTCATCTTCACCTTTTACACGTCTGTTTCTTTTGGCTTCCGGATGGGCTTTCCGGTGGGTGTATGTGATATGCCATCGACCAGATGGATTTTCATCGGTATTTTATAGGATGCCAGACGGCTTTGAAGGAATCTCTTCAATTCGCCGGGGACAATGTCGCACCCCTCGCATGGGCAGACATCCATTCCGATCACCTGGCCTCTTGAAGCATCCGGTATGGCATACGCCACGGCTTCCTTCACTTTTGGATATTGGATGGCTGCGGCTTCCACCTCAGCCGGAAAAACATTGAGACCGCCGGTGATAATCAAATCATCGAGCCGGCCAAGATGATAAAAAAAGCCGTCCGCGTCACACTTGGCAACATCCTTGGTGTAAAACCAGCCGTCGTTGAAAACCCGTTCTGTAAGCTTGGGGTTGCCGTAATATCCTGAAAGAACCTTCTGCCCCCGCACGATGAGCTCTCCGGGTTCATTGACCGGCACAGCCTTTCCGTTTTCATCCACCAGCCGGATATCAACCCCTAGAAGCGCTTTTCCGATGGTGCCGATTTTTTTTGCATCATCTCTGGGAGGCTCCAGGGTCAGCAGCGGCGAGGTTTCCGTCAGCCCGTATCCCTGGATAGCCTGGACCGAGGGAATGACCCGTTCCAGGTCTTTAAGCAAACTCACCGGCACGCTGGTGCCCATCAGTGCAATCATCTTCATATGGCTCAAGTCGTATTTTTCAGGATTTCCGCGCAGGAGCAGGCCGGCAATGGACGGGACTGTGTGGGTCCATGTGACGTGGTGCCGCGCCATAAGTTCCAGGATGGATGCCGGCGTAAACCGGACCGTAATCACATAGGATACGCCAAACTTCAGGCATGTATTGGTAATAACCGCACCGGATATATGGCTTAACGGCAGAAGTGAAATCCCTCTTTGGATGACTGATAAATCCCAGAAACAGGCAAGATCGTCCGGGAAAAAATCGAGCTGCCGGAATGTCATCGGTATGCATTTGATCTCAGACGTTGACCCTGATGAATACAGGAACAGGGCAATGTCCTTTTCCTCATTTACTGCAGGAGGCGCCATTTCATCAGCAGCACCTGCAAAAATTTCTTCATAACCGGCCCAGCCTGGTCTTTGACCGCCGACCATTATTTTTTGAACCGATGCCGGGACGACCGACTCCAGCCCTTCGGTGACAGCAGATGTATGACTGATGAGCATCTTTACTGCCGTGTTGATCAGGGCGCTTTTTAATTCTTCTCCCTGAAATCTGAAATCAAGCGGCTGAAAGCTTGCACCGATGGCGCCGGCAGCAATATAGGTTTCTATAATCTCCATGCAGTTGGGCAGTAAAACGGCAATCACATCCCCTTTTCCAATCCCGAATTTTTGGAGAGCGCGGGCAATGCATGATGATTTAACGGCCAGTTGAGAAAATGAGACTTCGCCCGCAGCCTTTGATATAAACACCGTCTTGTCCGGCGTTTCTGCAGCACGCTCCAGAAGCAGGGTATAAGGGATTATCTATCAACCTTTCATTTTATTTGGTTCTTGAAACTCTGGTCTTCCATGCCAGATTTTAGAAACCGGATTCTGCCATGGAGAATATTCTGGTTTTCCGGTTCACCGTTCAGAGGTTTTAACCATTGAACCCTAAACCTTGAACCGTTGAACCAAATTGCCTAAAAAACCCACTCAAAGATTAACCCAAAGCCGGACCATTAAGACCCGGATCTTCATTCAGCGCCCATTTCCAGCACCGATGCCTGCTTCCAGACCTCAAACATCCGATTAAACGGCGCATACCATTTTGACAAGTCGCTGATTTGTCCCTTCTCCAGGTTCAATTTTTTCTGACTGACCGCTGCAAACGGATCCAGCCGGCCGTTAAACACCTTGATCCATGCTTCCTTTTTGCCGGCGCACACAAAATCAGCGTATTGTTTCCAATGGCTTCTGATATCGCAATCTCCAGAGAAATGGTGTTCTCCTGCGCGGCACATGGATCTGCCCCCGCAAACAGCAAGGACATCAAAACAATTACCCAACTCAAGCAGGCAAAACAACTTGAAAACACAATTGTTTTTGACTTAATCACGATCATCTCCCTTTGGTAACAAAACGCCTTCAAAGAAAACCGTCTCGATAATGGAAATACTTTCCTCAACCTTGGATTTCGCTCTTTGATTTTAAGATATTTTTATTTCAAACACCCTGAGTCAGGTTGTCAACTATTGCCAGTTTTAGTTTGTCATCAAGTCGAATTACACAGAAAGGCGTAGTTGAAATAATGTT
>JBAQUK010000285.1:0-5409 GCA_049297455.1 Desulfosalsimonadaceae bacterium
CCGCCCTTTTAAAAGAAAAAAGCCTCTTTCTCAGAGGCTCATTTATTCTGGTAATCGCTTTAATCTGTCAACGGAATCTAAAAATCCACCGCCTGTTTTGGTTCATAGAATGTAAAGATTAACAACAGCATAAAAAGCCGCATGGAAATTCCGGCAAAAAGCAGGAACCATTCACTGCGCAGACGTCTGCGCAGTGTGAAAAGTTTTATGTATTTTTCGGCAAGGGTGCTTCGATTTCCATGTCGCCGGGTTTTTGGCCGATGCCCATCATTCTGAAAAGTCCAATGCCGGGTTGAAAATCCGGCCCGCGAAAAAATCATCAACTGCCTGCAACCCCCATCCACAACATTGTCCTCCCTTAATGTAGATGTTTACACTTTTGAAACGCCTTCCGACCTTCAGGGTTGTTGCCTGTTCGACCCTTTCGATCATCTGAATAAAAAATAAAAACATAAATTCGGATATTTAAAATATTTAAAAATATTAAATAGAATCGCCGCAAAACTCTGGCACGCCCCTTGTAATTGAGTGTTTTAAACGTTTGAACGGAAATTTTTCTTTTCAATAACCGGGAGGCAAAAAAAGGTGGCGTCATGACTGCGATACCCATACTCAAAGCGCGCGAAGAACAGATTTACCGGAAAGGGGCCGAACCCTTTAACATGAAGTGCGACAAGCACAGTGTGGCCGGGTCGGTGAGCCAGCGGGCCTGCGTGTTCTGCGGCTCACGGGTGGTTTTGTATCCGGTGGCCGACGCCCTGCATCTGATTCACGGCCCCATTGGATGCGCGGCATACACCTGGGACATCCGGGGCGCTCTCTCATCCGGCCCGGAACTGCATCGGCTGAGCTTTTCAACCGATTTGCAGGAAAAAGACGTGATTTTCGGGGGTGAAAAAAAGCTGTATGCCGCGCTCACGGAACTGATCACTCAATACCGGCCCAATGCCGCGTTCGTCTATTCCACGTGTATCGTCGGCATTATCGGGGACGATGTGGCCGCCGTGTGCCGCAAGGTGGGTTCCGAAACCGGCATACCGGTGCTGCCCGTGCATTCCGAAGGGTTCAAGGGCACGAAGAAGGACGGATACAAGGCCGCTTGCGACGCCCTGACCCAGTTGATCGGGGAAGGATCCATCGCCGGTATCAGCCCGTTTTCCATCAATATTATGGGGGAATTCAATATCGGCGGCGAAGCCTGGATGATCCGGGACTATTACCGGAGGATGGGGGTGGAGGTGGTGTCCGTCATGACCGGTGATGGCCGGGTGGAAGAAATCCAGCGGGCTCACGGGGCGAAACTGAATGTGGTCCAGTGTTCCGGGTCCATGACCTATTTGGCTGAAACCATGCGGGAAAAATACGGCATCCCCTTTATCCGGGTGTCCTATTTCGGCATCGAGGACACGGCCAAAGCCCTTTACGATGTGGCCGGTCATTTTAAGGAACAACCGGAAATCATGGAAAAAGCAAAGGAACTGGTGCGTTCGGAAGTGGGCCGGATCTATCCGGAACTTCAGAAGATAAAAGAAAGGGTTTGCGGCAAGCGGGCCGCCATTTATGTGGGCGGGGCGTTCAAGGTGTTTTCCCTGATCAAGGCCCTTCGTTACCTGGGCATGGAAGTGGTGCTGGCCGGTTCCCAGACCGGAAACGAAAAAGACTATGCAATATTAAAGGACATGTGCGAGGACGGCACCATCATCCTCGATGACGCCAATCCCCTGGAACTTTCCAAATATATTATTGAAAAAAAGGCTGATCTCTTTATCGGCGGAGTGAAGGAACGGCCCATCGCCTATAAAATGGGGATCGGGTTCTGCGATCACAACCATGAACGCAAAATCCCCCTGGCCGGGTTTGAGGGCATGCTGAATTTTGCACACGAAGTCTGCCAAACGGTTACCAGTCCGGTGTGGCAGTTCGCGCCGCATCGTTCATCATAGGGATAGGGATTCCCATTTGAAATTATAAGGTTGTCAAGAATTCATAGCCGTTATTGGTGGATTACGCTTCGCTAATCCACCCTACAAAAGAACATCCCGATAAAATATTAAAAATTTGCATTAAATTACGCAGGGCGGATTTATAGGCTTGTAGCTTATAGGGTGGATTAGCGAAGCGTAATCCACCAATTTTTACCGAATTTATGGAAATTGAAGGAGAAAGGTACCTGAAATGAATACCGCCCAAAAAATACCAAGTAAAAACCATACATCCACCCAGAACCCCTGCAAGTTGTGCTCCCCTTTGGGTGCATCCCTGGTCATCAAAGGTATCCGGGGAGCGGTTCCTCTGCTGCACGGGTCCCAGGGATGCTCCACCTATATCCGGCGATATCTCATCAGCCATTTCAAGGAGCCCATTGATATCGCCAGTTCCAATTTCGGGGAGGACACCGCCATTTTCGGGGGCGGTATGAATTTGAAAATCGCCCTTGAAAACATTATTGCCCAATACAACCCGGAACTCATCGGCGTGGCCACCACCTGTCTGTCGGAAACCATCGGGGATGACGTGAAGATGTTTGTCCATGAGTTTTTAAAACAGCGCAAGGAAAAGGCCACCCCCCCGATTGTGCACATTCCCACGCCCAGCTACAGTGGGACGCACATGACCGGGTTTCACCGGGCAACCCTTGAGGTTGTCAAGGCCCTGGCGACGGAAAAAACCGGCATCCTGCGGGACCATGTTAACGTGTTTCCGGGCATGCTGTCTGCGGCGGATTTGCGGTATTTAAAGGAAATTTTTGCGGATTTCGGCCTGACACCCATGATGCTGCCGGATTATTCCCAAACCATGGACGGGACTCTCTGGTCGGAATATCAGAAAATTCCAGCGGGCGGAACTTCTGTTCAGGCAATACGGGACGCCGCGAACGCATCCGCCAGCCTCCAGATGGGCCGGGTGCTGAACGCGGAACCGGAATCCGCCGGTAAATACCTGGGCAAGGCGTTCGGTGTTCCCTGCCATGAACTGGGGCTGCCCATCGGGATAAAGGAAACCGACCGCCTGTTTTCGGCCCTGGAAGCCATATCCGGGAAACCCACTCCCCAAAAGTACGTGGAGGAACGGGGGCGTCTGGTGGATGCTTATGTGGACGGGCACAAATATGTCAACGGGGTCAGGGCCGCGCTTTACGGGGAAGAGGATCTGGTGGCGGGGCTCGCCACCTTTCTTTCGGAGATCGGCATTGTGCCGGTGATCTGCGCATCCGGTGGAGAAAGCGGGAACCTGGCGGTCAAATTATCTGAAGTCTTGGATAACCATATGAAAGAACAGTGCAAAATTCTGGAAGGCATGGATTTCAAGGCGATAGAGGCGGAAGTGGAAACCTGCCGGCCGGATATCCTCATCGGCAACAGCAAGGGGTATTCCGTCACCCGCCGCATGGAGATTCCCCTTGTCCGGGCAGGGTTTCCCATCCATGACCGGATCGGCGGGCAGCGGATTCTGCACGTCGGCTACCGGGGAGCCCAGGCGTTGTTCGACCGGATTGCGAATACGATCATCGAGCATAAGCAGGATGGGTCCGGTATCGGGTATATGTATATGTAATCTACGGGATGGGTCATGGTGTCGGCCTATGGGAGGCGAAGGGAGAACAACCCACGGCTGGAAACCTGAATTCAGGAGTCAGAATTCAGAACAAAAAACAGATTGCAGCATTTCCATTCTGACTCCTGACTCCTGAATTCTGAATTCCTGATCCGAACGGCTGCAAAGTATTCTCATTAATTAAGGATGTTATAATTTCATAAAAAGAAAGGCAGAGGTGGCAAAATGGCTCTCAATCTGGAACAACACCCGTGTTTTAACGACGCCGCAAGGCATAAATTCGGCCGTGTCCATCTGCCGGTGGCGCCGCGATGCAATATCAAATGCCGGTTCTGCAACCGGAAATTCGATTGCGTGAATGAAAGCCGGCCCGGTGTCAGCAGCGGCATCCTGACGCCACGGCAGGCGATGGTATATCTCGATGAAGTGATGAAAAAGAAAGGCAATATTGCCGTTGTGGGTATCGCAGGTCCGGGGGACCCTTTCGCCAATCCCAATGAAACCATGGAAACGTTGCGGCTGGTCAGGGCCAAATACCCGGAAATGCTGCTCTGCGTGGCCACCAATGGACTCAATATCGGGCCGTATCTGGATGAGCTGAAAGAACTGGATGTCAGCCATGTGACCATCACCGTGAACGCGGTGGACCCGGCGGTGGGGGAACAAATCTATTCATGGGTGCGGTCCGGCAAGCACGTCTATCATGTGAAAAACGGGTTTAAGATGCTGATGGAAAAACAGTTTGAAGCGGTGAAGGGTTTGAAAGAGCGCGGCATCACCACCAAGATCAACACCATCATCATACCCGGAATCAACGACCAGCATGTGGAGGCGGTTTCCAAAACAATGGCGGAACTGGGCGCGGACCTCCAGAACTGCGTGGCTTATTATCCCAATGAAGGTTCGGATTTTGAAAACATGGCCGAGCCGTCGCCCACAATGATGAAGGAAGTCCGCAGCATTGCGGCGAAATACATGCCCCTCATGCACCACTGCACCCGGTGCCGGGCGGATGCCGTGGGCCTGCTGGGAGAAACGCCGGACATGGGGCTCATGAAAACCCTTCAGGCCTGTGAACAGATGACCGGTTTCGAAGCATCTTCCGGGTTTCCGTTACCCGATGCCAGCCGTCCCCATGTGGCGGTGGCAACCCTTGAGGGGGTGCTGGTCAATCAGCACCTCGGCCAGGCCGTGCAACTGGCGGTTTACGGGATGAAAGAGGGCGAAGTTCATCTGCTGGAGGTGCGGGACACGCCGGATCCCGGAACCGGCGCCAAGCGTTGGGAAGCGTTGGCCCGGATTTTGCCGGATTGTGGAACCCTGCTGGTGAACGGCGTCGGCGAAACCCCGAAAATGCTGCTGGCTGAATACGGGATTCAGGTGGTGGAGGTGGAGGGGCTGATTGTTGAGGCCCTTGACGCGCTGTTTTCGGGCCGGGGGCTTTCGGGCATGAAGAAACATGACATCGGCCCTTGCAGCGGAGGGTGCGGGAGAAACGCGGTGGGATGCTGTTAAAAGATGAATCAGGTATTCAGGAGTCAGGAGTCAGAATTCAGAATGGACCACATGTCATCTTACGATAATTTAATCGGGTTGGTTCAGACACATCACCATATTTGAGGTCATTGGCAAGCAAAGAGAAGAAGACGGGAGACAGAATAAAAAATGATTAATTCCTTCATTCTGACTCCTGACTCCTGAATTCTGAATACCTGACCACTTATTAAAAAGCTGAAGTTTCCCGGTTTTCAGCGATGGCCCGCAAATTGCGGACATGGTCAAATTTTTAATAAAAACAGTCAGTTAAATAAAATTTTCGAAACTTATAACTATCTGATTTAATTTGAAATATTC
>JBAQUK010000286.1:0-11274 GCA_049297455.1 Desulfosalsimonadaceae bacterium
GTTGAAAAATATAGGAAAATTCTTAGCCTGACGGCTATGCCCTACACGGGTCCTGTTCAACAATGCCAAATTTCTAACTCCTGGCTGAAACAATGATCAAGGCCTCATGTTCCGGCAAAATAAAAGAGGCCGTTTGAAGGGTCAAACGGCCTCGGATTACGCTTGAATCACTTATAATTTATTTCTCAGCTGCGGCATCGCTTTTTTCATCCGTCTTGCAAACCGATTCCGGATCAGCCATCCGCTTAAAGGTCGAATAGCGTTTGTTTACTTCTTCCTCAATCTGGGCGCGCAGCTTTTTGGATTCCCCCGGAAAGGTCTTTTCCAGAGAGGCAAACCGGTTTTCGCCGCCCAAAAACGCCTGGATGGTGCCGTCCGGTTGTTTGGATTCCAGGACAAACGGTTGTTTCCCTTCTTTTTCCAGAAGCGGGTTATAGCGATACAAGGGCCAGTGTCCGCTGGCGACCGCCAGTTTTTCCTCTTCCTGGCTTTTCCCCATCCCGGATTTCAGACCCTGGTTAATGCACGGGGCGTAACAAATGATGATGGACGGTCCCGGATAACTTTCCGCCTCCAGAAACGCTTTCATCATCTGCTGCTTGTTGGCGCCCATGGAAACCGACGCCACATACACATACCCATAGGTCATGGCGATGAGTCCCAGGTCTTTTTTGCCGATCTTTTTTCCGGATGCGGCGAATTTGGCCACGGCCCCGGTGGGGGTTGCCTTGGACGCCTGGCCGCCGGTGTTGGAATACACTTCCGTATCCATCACGAGAATATTGACATCCTCGCCGGATGCGATCACATGATCCAGCCCGCCGTAGCCGATGTCATAGGCCCATCCGTCGCCGCCGAAAATCCAGACGGATTTTTTAACCAGGAGATCCGACATGTCGTATATGGATTCGAGCAAGTTATTGCCTTCCATATCGCCCATGATGGCCTGAATCTGCCTGCCATAGTTGCCGGATGCTTCCGCATCATCTTTCCCCGCCAGCCAGCCGGTCATGGCGTCTTTCAAATCCGGTGGCATTTCCGTTTCAAGGGCTTCCCGGATCAGATCCGCCAGTTTTTCCCGCCGCTGTTTTATGGAAACGCTCATGCCGTAACCGAATTCCGCCGCATCTTCAAACAGGGAATTTCCCCAGGCCGGACCGTGTCCGTCTTTATTGGTGCAATATGGGGTTGTGGGTGCGGACGCCCCCCAGATGGAACTGCACCCGGTGGCGTTGGCGATGATCATCCGTTCGCCGAACAACTGGGTCAGCACCTTCACATAGGAGGTTTCACCGCATCCGGCGCAGGCCCCGGAAAATTCCAGGAGGGGCTGCTGGAACTGGCTGCCTTTAACGGAATCCCGCTTCACCAGATCGTCCCGGACCGGCAGGGTATCGAAAAATTCCTGGTTGGGAACCTGAACCGGCGTCTGGGAGGCGATGGGCCGCATCACCAGGGCCTTTTTCTTGGCCGGGCAGATATCCGCGCAGTTGCCGCACCCCTGGCAGTCCAGGGTATTGACCTGAATCCGGAACCGGTACCCTGCAAGTTCCTTGCCGGTGGCCGGGATGGTCGCAAACGATGCGGGCGCGGCCTTGGCCTCTTCGTCGGCCATGAGCGCCGGGCGGATGGACGCATGGGGGCAGACAAAGGCGCACTGGTTGCACTGAATGCAGTTCTCCAAAATCCACTCGGGCACCATGATGGCCACCCCGCGTTTTTCATACCGGGATGTGCCCACCGGGAAAATGCCGTCCGGCTCAAACGCGCTGACCGGGAGAGAGTCGCCTTTCTGGTCCAGCATCGGACGCATGACATTCTTGACAAAATCAGGCATATCGCCAGCATCCGACCCGCCGACCGCCTGAAGGTCGGCCCAGGATTCCGGCACCTTGATCTCCTTTACCTTGGCCAGGGTCTGGTCCACGGCATCCATATTCATCTGAACGATCTTATCGCCCTTTTTGCCGTAAGTCTTTTTGATGTCATCTTTGAGGAAGGCAACGGCTTCATCAAAGGGCAGCACCTTGGCCAGACTGAAAAACGCGGTCTGCATGATCATATTGATGCGGCCGCCCAGGCCGGCGGCGGTGGCAATCTCCACGGCATCCACGTTATAAAATTTCAGTTTCTTCCGGGCGATGGTCCGGCGCATGGCGGCCGGTAACGCGGTCTCCATGTCCTCCTGGGTCCAGGGGGAATTGAGCAGGAACGTGCCGCCTTCTTTGATGCCTTCCAGCACATCATAGATTTCCACATAATTGGATTTGTGGCAGGCGATAAAATCTGCCGCATTCACGAGATACGGGGACTGAATGGGCCGGGTGCCGAACCGCAGATGGGAAACGGTAATGCCGCCGGATTTCTTCGAATCATAGGCAAAATAGCCTTGGGCGAACATATCCGTGTTGTCGCCGATAATTTTAATGGCGCTCTTGTTGGCCCCGACCGTGCCGTCGGACCCCAGGCCCCAGAATTTGCACTGGACCGTACCCGCCGGGGTGGTGTCGAATTTTTCATCCACCGCCAGGGACTGGTAGGTCACGTCATCGGAGATCCCCACCGTAAAATGATTTTTTGAACCCACTTTCCGCATATTGTCAAAAACCGCTTTCACCATGGCGGGGGTAAATTCCTTGGACCCCAGCCCGTAACGGCCGGCGCTGATGTGGGGCATGTCCCCGTATTCCTTGAAGGCCGCCACCACATCCATATACAGCGGATCGCCGATGGCGCCGGGTTCCTTGGTGCGATCCAGAACCGTAATATGCTCCGCTGATGTGGGAATCACGGAAAGAAAATGCTCCACCGAGAACGGCCGGTACAGCCGGACCTTGACCAGTCCCAGCTTCTGTCCCTGGGCGTTTAATGCGTTGATGGTCTCCTCAATGGTCTCCGTGGATGAGCCCATGGAAATGATGATACGGTCGGCTTCCGGATGCCCGATATAATCAAAAAGCTTATACTGACGGCCGGTCAGGGCCCCGACTTTTGCCATGGACTCTTCCACAATGGTGGGAATCTGCTTGTAAAAGGGATTGGCGGCTTCCCGGCCCTGGAAATAGATGTCCGGGTTCTGGGCCGTGCCCCGGATATGCGGATGCTCCGGATTCATGGCCCGGGAACGGAAATCCCGGATGGCTTCATGATTCACCAGACGATTGATATCCTCATAATCGATCACTTCAATTTTCTGAATCTCGGAAGAGGTCCGGAACCCGTCAAAAAAATGCAGGAACGGCAGGCTGCCTTCAATGGCCGACATATGGGCCACCAGAGCGAGATCCATGACTTCCTGGACCGAGCCGGAAGCCAGCATGGCGAACCCGGTCTGCCGGACGCCCATCACATCGGAGTGGTCCCCGAAGATGGACAGGGCGTGGGCCGCAAGCGCCCGTGCGGACACATGAAACACACACGGGAGCAGTTCCCCGGAAATTTTGTACATATTGGGGATCATGAGGAGCAGCCCCTGGGACGCCGTAAAGGTGGTGGTCAGGGAGCCGGTCACCAGGGAGCCGTGAACCGCTCCGGCGGCCCCGGCTTCAGACTGCATCTCCTTGACGACCAGGGTCTGGCCGAAAATATTTTTGAGCCCCTTGGCGGCCCATTCGTCCGCTGTTTCCCCCATGGATGTTGACGGGGTGATGGGATAAATCGCTGCCACATCACTCAAGGCGTATGCTACATGAACCGCTGCCGTGTTGCCGTCGATGGTTTTCATCTGTTTAGCCATAATACATCGCTCCGCAAATTCAAAAATTAATATGAAAAGCCGCTATTTAAAAATGGCGGCCTGTTTTATTTCAGCAAGCCTGATACTTTATTTGAAACGATACCATAAGTAAAGCAGAAAATATACGGAACGGCAATTGCAAAAAAAGCCATCAAACAAACGCAAATTTTACCCTTTAGCGCAAGAAAATACATCGGCATGCCATGAGTACAAAAAGAAATCCGCAGATGACGCAGATTAACGCAGATAGAATTATCAGGATTAATAATCTGTGCATATCTGCGTCATCTGCGCAAAAAATCAGAATGAGGTCAGTGAAACCGGAACCTTCAGAAGCGTTTCATAAAAACAATTGGAGAGCGTGACAAACTCACTGACCGAAAGCGTTTCCGCCCGCCGGGAGGGATCAATGGCGGCATCCGCCAGCACACGGGTGATGATATCAATGTTAATATTCCTCTCCATATTCATCAGGGCATTTTTTAGGGTTTTTCTGCGGGTGGAAAACGCGGCCTTGACCACGGCGGACAGCAGATTTTCATCGGTTGCCGGTTCAATGATGGCATCTTTAAAACAGATCTCGATCACCTCGGAAGCCACTTTGGGTTTGGGCAAGAATAGATGGGGGCCGACAGTGGCCACTTTTTTCACATCCGCGCAATATTGCAACATCACCGACAACCGCCCGTAATCCTTGCTGCCCGGCCCCACCGCAAGGCGCTGGGCCACTTCTTTTTGGAACATCAGCACGGCCCGGTCAATTGACTGCCTGTCCCGGATCAGGGCAATGACGATCTGGGAGGAAATATTATAGGGGAGGTTGCCGATCACGATGAATTTCCGGCCCTCCCGGCAGCTTACGGCAGGGATATCCACCGTCAGGATATCCTGGTTCACCAGCACCACATTGGCGATATTCCGGGCCGCCAGTTCGGTTTCCAGGACCGCCAATATTTCAGGATCTTTTTCCACGGCGATCACCTTTTTTGCCTGGGCTGCCGCCGGAATGGTCAACGCGCCCAAACCTGCGCCGATTTCCAGAACGATATCGTCCGGCGACAGCCCGGTTCTGTCGACAATCATCCGGGCTGTGGACGGGTCCACCAGAAAATTCTGGCCGTATTGTTTTTTGGGGTGCAAATCGTGTGCTGCAAGAAGGGTGCGGGGTGCGGTCATTTTACCAGCCTCAATCACGGGTCAATGGTTTCAGGTACATCTCATCTCTCAGAAATATTCCGTATGCATATCAGAATCATCCCCAAAAAGAAAAACAGGAAATATTTTTCTCTTTTTTTTTAACCTTATTATATATAGGGTGTCTGGTAATGCCGCCAATTCAAATCGATATACAACCTATTTAAAATAAAAAGGATATTTTTAATGGACCCACAAAACCCCGGCCTGAAAACCGGCGACCGCATGGGCGGTTATGAAATTGTCAACATTGTCGAACTGCCGGAAATCAAGGCTTTTTATTACGAGCTGAATCATCCGGCATCCGGCGCGCGCCACATTCACATCAGCAATAAAGACCAGGACAACACCTTTTCCGTGGCCTTTAAAACCGTACCAATGGACGGCACGGGGGTGGCCCACATCCTGGAGCATACGGCGTTGTGCGGATCACGGAAATACCCGGTGCGCGACCCGTTTTTCTCCATGATCAAGCGCAGCTTAAACACCTTCATGAACGCCCTGACCGCATCCGACTGGACCATGTATCCGTTTTCCACCCACAACCAAAAGGATTATTTCAATTTAATGGGGGTGTATCTGGATGCCGCATTTTTTCCGAAACTCGACCGCCTCAGTTTCAAACAGGAAGGCCACCGGCTTGAGTTTGAACCGGATGACGCTTCCGATGGCCCCGGCCGGCTGGTTTACAAAGGCGTGGTGTACAATGAAATGAAGGGGGCCATGTCATCCCCGGACCAGGTCATGTCCCGGTCGATTTTAAACGCCCTGTACCCGGACACCACTTATGGTTTTAATTCCGGCGGTGACCCGGCGGAGATCCCGAATCTGACCCACGACCAGCTCATCGGCTTTCACCAGCACCATTACCATCCCAGCAACGCCTTTTTTTATACCTACGGCAACCTGCCCCTTGCAGACACGTTAACGTTTATTGAAGAAAACGCGCTGGTCCTATTTGACCGCATGGACCCCAAAACCGATGTGCCGTCCCAGCCCCGGTGGGACCGCCCGAAAGCGGCCACCTATTATTATCCCATTGACGAAAACGATGATCCGGCCAAAAAATGCCAGGTATGTCTGGCCTGGCTGACATCCGATATCCGGGAAGCCTTTGATGTCCTGACTCTGAACGTTCTGGAGCAGGTGCTGGTGGGCAATGCGGGTTCGCCCCTGCGCAAGGCCCTGATAGAGTCGGAACTCGGCAGCACCCTGTCGGACGGCACCGGATTTGACGGGGAGAACAAAGACACCATGTTCGCCTGCGGCCTGAAAGACGTGGACTTATCTTCCGCGGACGCCATTGAGAAAATCATTCTGGACACATTGGCAGATCTTGTGAAAAACGGCGTGGACCGGGAAATGATCGAATCGGCCATCCATCAGATTGAATTTCACCAGAAGGAAGTCAGCAATTCCCCCTACCCTTACGGCATCAAGCTGCTGCTGCGCCTGTCCGGCGGATGGTTCCATCATGGCGACCCCACGGCGGCTCTCAAATTCGACGCCCTGATCCACCGGCTTTTTGAAGAGCTGGACAAAGGGCCGTTTCTGGAAAACCAGATCCGGAAATTTTTTCTGGACAATCCCCACCGGGTGCGCCTGACCCTCGCCCCCGATAAAACGTTATCGGAAAAGGAAACCCTGCGTGTTCGGCAAGAGCTGGAAAAAATCCAAAGCCGGTTGTCCCAATCCGAGATTGACGCCATCACAAGTGACGCCGAAGCGCTGGAGCGTCTTCAGGAATCCAAAGAAGACCTGGCCTGCCTGCCGACGCTCCAGATCACCGATATCCCCCCGGACATCCCGACGGTGAGCGAATCAACCAACCCATCAAACGGATATGCCGCGACTTCCGCCACCTGCTATGAACTGCCCACCTCCGGCATTTTTTACCTGACCGCCGCCGTGGGCCTTGAGCCCCTGCCCGCCGATCTGCTGCCGCTGATGCCGGTGTTCTGCCATTCCCTGATCCGGTGCGGCACCGCCAAACACACCTATGCGGAAATCGCGCACCTTCTGGATCTCTATACCGGCGGCATGGGGCTGTCGGTGGTTGCGGGAACCAGTTTTGACACAGCCAGAGAAAACGATTGCATGCCCATGATGACGTTTTCCGCCAAATGCCTTTCCCGGAACATTGAAAAAATGTACGATCTGATCCGGGAACTGTTGTGCGAATTTGCATTTACCGACCATCAGCGGCTGAAAAACCTGCTCCTGGAATACCGCTCGGATATGGAGTCATCTGTTGTTTCGAGCGGCCACCGGTTCGCCATGTCCCTGGCCTCACGCACGTTTTCCGCAGCAGGGGCCTTAAATGAAAACTGGCACGGCATCCACCAGTTAAAAACCCTTAAAAAAATGACCGATGCCCTGACCGACGAAGCCATTGCCGCCATTGCCGCGAAGCTATCCGGCATCGCCGCCTGCCTGCTCAAAGCGGGCAACATGAAAATCGGGCTCATCGGCGAAGCGGATGATCTGACAAAAGCCGCGGATTTTACGAAAAGCCTGGAAAACCAGATGGGCGCCGGGGAAAACACCGGATTTGCCCCCCCAATCGTCCCCTTTCCCAACACGCCGGTCCGGGAAGGATGGAGTACGGCATCCTCCGTATCCTTTGTGGCCAGCGTGTTTGAAACCAAAACCCTGACCCACGAGCACGCGCCGGCCCTGGCCGCCATCAGCAAAATGCTCCGGTCCCTGTTTCTCCACCGGGAAATCCGGGAAAAAGGCGGGGCCTACGGCGGGTTTGCTTCCTACCAGCCGGAAAACGGCCTGTTCTGCTTCGGCTCCTACCGTGACCCCCATATCGTCAACACCTTGAATGTTTTTGATGCAGCCGCCGGTTTCATCACCTCCGGGGACTTTGATGCGGAAGATATCAAGGAAGCGATCCTCCAGGTATGCGCGGACATTGACCGGCCGGATACGCCGAATTCCGCGGCCCAGAAAGCCTTTTACCGGAAACTGACCGGCCTGACCGACGATATCCGCAAAACTTTTAAAGAACGGCTGCTTGCCCTTGACCGGGAAAAAGTCCTGGATGTGGCCCATTTGTATTTCGGGCCGGACAAGGCCCCGTCATCGGTGGCGGTCATTTCCAGCGAAGAGGCGCTCAAAAGCGCTGTGGAACGGATGACCGGCGGGCCGATGGCGCTTTACAGAATATGAAGGATAATGGGAAACGGTGTCTTTATGGCAGGTTGAAAAACCTGCCCCACAAATCCGGTTCATGTAAACCCGTTTTTAAAGATTGCCAGCAGCAATCAAAGCCGGTACAATCCCAATATTTTTGGGGATTACTACAAAAACAAACAAATTGGTTTCATTCAAAAAGGAGGGTCCATGTCCACTATCGCCAACATCGTTGTCGGTCTCATCGCGCTCCTGCACGTTTATATCCTCGTACTTGAAATGTTCCTCTGGGGCAAACCCGCAGGCCTCCGGGCATTCGGCCAAAGCAAGGCGGCTGCGGCCGCCACCAAAGTTCTGGCGGCAAACCAGGGGCTGTACAACGGCTTCCTGGCCGCCGGTCTGTTCTGGGGCTTAAGCCTCGGCGCAACCGGAAGCAGCGTGAAAATTTTCTTTCTCTCCTGCGTGCTGGTTGCGGGCCTGTATGGAGCGGCCACGGCCAGCCGGAAAATCCTTTTTATCCAGGCGGTTCCGGCCGCCATCGGGCTCGCGCTGCTGCTGCTCTCATAACCCCCCGTCTGGGGCGAAATAGGCCCCAAAACCCGGTTTTCATGAAATTACGACTCAGATCTATCTATAACTCACTGTAATCAAATCAATTTATGGGAGGACTCGGCCATGTCAATGCTTTTTTCCAAAACCGCTCTCGGCTCTCTGGCGTTACGGAATCATCTGGTCATGTCGCCGATGACGCGTAACCGCGCCACCGACAATATCCCCAATGCGCTCATGGCGGAATATTACAGCCAGCGCGCCACGGCAGGACTCATTATTACCGAGGGCACGTCCACCTCGCCGAACGGACTGGGTTATCCGCGCATACCGGGCATATTTTCCGAAGCCCAGATCGAAGGGTGGAAGCTTATTACCGATGCGGTGCACGCCAAAGGCGCAAAGATGTTTATCCAGTTCATGCACTGCGGACGCATTGCCCATAGTCTTAATCTGCCCCCTGGGGCGCACGTTCTGGCCCCTTCAGCCGTGGCGGCCGCCGTCGAGATGTACACGGATGCCGAGGGCATGAAGCCCCTTCCCGTGCCCCAGATGATGACCGAGGCGGATATCAAAACCGCCATTGCGGAGTTTGCCCAAGCTGCAAAAAATGCCATGACGGCCGGGTTTGACGGTATCGAGCTGCACGGCGCCAACGGCTATCTGCTGGAGCAGTTCATCCGCCCCAACACGAATGAGCGCACCGATGGGTACGGCGGCGGGATCGAAAACCGGGCCCGGTTTGTGCTGGAAGTAGCCAGGGCCGCCATGGACGCCATCGGCAAGGACAAGGTGGGCATCCGGCTTTCTCCGTTCGGCGTGTTCAACGACATGCCGCTCTATGACGCCATGGAATCGGATTACACCTATCTGGCAGACCAGCTCAACGCCTCGGGACTGGCTTATGTCCACCTCGTGGACCATTCCCCCATGGGCGCGCCGCCGGTGCCGGACGCCATCAAGGCGGCATTCCGCAAGCTCTTCAAGCGCACTCTGATTCTCTCCGGCGGTTACGATGCCGAAAGCGCCGAAAGCGACCTGGCCGCGAAAAAATGCGATCTCATCGCCGTGGGACGGCCGTTTCTTGCCAATCCCGACCTGGTGGACAGGTGGAAAACCGGCGCACCCATAAACCCGCCGGATATGGCCACATTTTACACCCCCGGCCCCAAGGGCTATACTGACTACCCGGCGCTGGAAAAATAGGAAAGAAAGCTACATGCGCTATATATAAGGAGGCGGGATGGAGTTTATATCGATCCAGAAACACAAGGGAATCGCCACCCTGACGCTGACAAGGGGAAAGGTCAACGCCTTAAACGGCCAAGTGGTTGATCAAATGAGAGAATCGCTTAAAGGGCTGGAAAATGATCCCGAAGTAAAATCCATCGTCATTACCGGCACCGGCAAATTCTTCTCGTTCGGATTTGATATCCCGGAATTCCTTTCTTTCACAAAAGCACAGTTTACCGAATATCTCATCAACTTCAGCAACTTATATACCTATATCTTCCTTTACCCGAAACCGGTTGTGGCCGCGCTCAACGGCCACACCATCGCCGGCGGCTGCATGCTGGCCCTGGCCTGTGATTATCGGGTGATGGCAACGGGAAAGGCGAAGATATCGCTCAATGAAATCGGCTTCGGTGCGTCCGTGTTTGCCGGAAGCACCGAAATGCTGCGGTATTGGACCGGCAGCGCAAAGGCCCAGGAAGTTCTCTTTTCAGGCGCCATGTACACCGCCGGGCAGGCAAAGGATCTCGGACTGGTGCATGAAACAGCCGATGAGGACGATCTGATGAAGGCAGCCCGCAGTGCGGCGCATAATTTTGGCTCCAAACATCCGCCCGCCTTCGCCGGTATCAAATCCTTGCTGAGAAAAAGCATTGTAGATGACATGATGCGCCGGGAAAAAGCGTCCATTAAAGAGTTTGTCGATATCTGGTACTCACCAGAAACATGGACAAGACTTCAGAATATCAAGATATTTTAATAGCCTGAAATCCGGCGGCCGGGGGTTGTTGCCCATTGCGATGCGGCCCTGACCCGATGGTTTCCGTGGAAGACGGGGGCAAACTGTTTGAGCGGATAGAAGTCGACAAATCCGTCAAATCCAACAATCATTATTGAGTGAAAAAATCCCGACGCCCCATCTTACAAAGCGAGTTTTTGCCCACGCCACGGAAACCATCGGGTCAGGGAGTTTTCCGCAGCGCGGGGCAGGGCTTCTTTTGCTACTTTTCTTTGCCCGCCAAAGAAAAGTAGAAATAACAGGGGATTGCCGATGAAAATCGGCATGATTCGACCCACCATAAAGCCGTCTTTAAAGCTTGCCAACGACCTCCGAAGCCGATATAATCCCCATTAATTTTTTAAGGTTTACCACGTAAGTAAACGAGCAGTTTTCGTTCAGCAACATTTTATCCATCAACCCATTGAGAAATCCCAGGCACCCGAACCACCGTCAAGCAAGTCAATAACTCAGCTTGTTGTCCGGATGAAAGATAAAACGCTATTTAGCAAGGATAGAACGAATAAGGATAGATCGTGAGAGCGAAGCGAACCACGATCTTATCCGGTGGTTGAACAAGCCCGGTGTCGATTGAATTTGTGTCTGTATATAAGAAAATATCTTTTTTTGAGCAGGTGGCAGG
>JBAQUK010000287.1:0-4409 GCA_049297455.1 Desulfosalsimonadaceae bacterium
TCTTGAAGGCGATTGGCATCAACCTGTTCAGGGCCGCCGCTGTCTGGATGGCGATAAATCCAGATCCGAATGATGACAAATCATCCGGATCTATTCTAAATCATACTTTTTTAATTATCAAAGAGCAATTTTTTAGAAGATGGCGTGGCTTGAAAAATTTCTTTATGACCATCACGTCAAATAATCAGCATATGCTTAAAACTTGAAGTTTTTGAAAATTTGACATTTTACATGACAGTCAAGAATGGCTAAAGAAAAATTTCCTGAAAGGAGTTGAATTCGGGAAATTTAAGATTCTCTTTATAGAAAAATACTTTATCACCAAGACCCCTAAAATATAAAAACTTTAACTCCCTCTCTTTGCCACGCCACCAGAATTTTTCGAAAACGATTGAACCATGAATGACTCACTTCGACCACCCATCTTCTGGCTTTCCAGTTGGGATTGTCCCTTTTCTCCTGGATTTCCTCTCCACGTTTTAATATTGTAGTGGAGTCAAATGCATATACTGTATATAGATAAAAATCTATTTTTATTTCAATATGTTATAAATTTTATTGTATTTATGTCTCCAAACGATTAAAAAGCGAGTGTGGTAGCTGACCGAACAATATTCCGATGACGGTTTTGGCAAAGCTGAAACCCGAGTGGATTGCCAGACTCAGCTACCACCTTCCCGGCAATCAAAAACTTGAACATCGAGTGAAAGATGATAATTTGAATTTAAACCTAAAAATTCCCCCACTGGCACAGGCGGCAATCGCCATATTCCTCATTTGGCTGTTTGACCGGTATATGCCGCTTTACCATATCGATTTTAATTATCAGTACCTTATTGCAAGAGCCGTGATCGGGATAGGCGCAATTGTCGCCGTAGCCGGAATTTTTGCATTTCGAAAATTAAACACAACAGTGGACCCAAGGTATCCGAAAAAAGCAAAAAATCTTGTAATTATTGGAATTTATAAATATTCCCGGAACCCGATGTACCTTGGCCTTCTGTTGATATTGACCGGGATAGCGGTTTATTTCGGCGCACTTTCCAATATTTTGGTTCTCTTCCTGTTTGTCTCCTTTATCAATAAATATCAGATAATTCCGGAAGAAACAGCCCTTCAGGACAAATTCGGCGAAAGCTACTCGCGGTATACCCGAACGGTTCGGCGCTGGATATAAAAACACCATAGGAAAAGTCCCGGCTTATGAATTCACAGCAGTCCAATGACCCTTTGCACGGCATTACTCTGGAGCAGATCGTGAACAGTCTGGTGGATCATTATGGCTGGAGCGAACTGGCTAACCGCATCAAAATCCGTTGTTTCACCAGCGACCCGTCAGTGAACTCCAGCCTGAAATTCCTGCGGAAAACCCCCTGGGCAAGGAAAAAAGTCGAGGAGCTATACATCGCTACTCAGAACTCTTTGAAAAATAATGGAATATAAAATGAAAAGAATCATTTGCGCCATATTTTTGACGGTATTGCTGTCAAGCAACGGCCTTGCCAAAGACGTCAATGTGAATGCCGTCCAGGTTGAAGAACTGGCAAAATCAGGTGTAAGCTGGGATGGCAGCCGACTGCCCGATTACCCGAAAGGCTCCCCGGAAATAACCATTCTCCGGATCAAAATTCCGGCGGGAGCGCAACTGCCCATGCACGAACATCCGGTCATCAATGCGGGTGTGCTGCTTAGCGGAGAACTGACGGTTATCACGGAAGACAAGAAAACACTGCATCTGAAGGCGGGGGAAGCCCTTGTGGAGGTTTCGAACAAATGGCATTACGGAAAGAATGAAGGAAGCAAACCTGCCGAAATTATTGTTTTCTACGCAGGAACACCCGGTACGTCGATAACTGTTAAGAAGTAGCGGCTGGAGCGGCAGCGCATGATATCCGGAAACCCTTTAATTAATTGTCAGGGATTGAATGAGAAGAACGATTATCATGCTGTTTTTGGTGTTGGAAATAGCTGGTTGCAAAGTTGCGACCATTACACTTGCTGACATGAAGAAAATTGAAACTGAAAGTTTTGCGCGTGATCCGGGTCTCAGCCGATATGCTTATCCGTGGTATTATGTCGGTTCAGATAATGAGTTTGATTATGTACTTCATTCCGGAGTAATTGGGGACCGCGATCTTTACCGTGTGCGAAGGGGTGAGCTGAGTTTGGAAAAAAGGTTTGAACGAACAAAAGACGAATCGCTGTGGATTGCCATCACTACTAATGGTAAGGCGTTGCCACAAAATAACATAAACAGCGATGACCCTTAACGAGCGCTATATGCATACAAATGAGAATAAATAAAAACCTTCTAACCCTGGCGCTTATCCTATGTTTCCCTCTCACCGGCTGCTTGAAAGCGCCTCCCTGCCTGAACATGCAGTTTGATCACCTCACACGAACCGACCGGATCATTATTACGGATAATATGGGCAAAGAAATCAGGGTCATTACCAATAGAGCGAAAATAAAAGAAATCACTACCTTTGCATTGACCCATCATTCCGGATGGGAAACGCCGTGGTCGGGGACGCCGATTGCGCTGCTTCGGGCCAATTTTTATTGCAAAAGGTTTTTTGTCGGCGACCTCGGGGTTGGCGACAATTTCCTGACATCTCAGGGGTGCGGACGCTTTCAGAGCCGGAGCGTGTCCGAAAAAGACCGGGAAATCATTATGGGCCTGTTTTCAGTGGATGATCCGTATGCGGATTAGAACCGCACCCGAAAGGACATAACCATGCATGTGGCAATATTTGCGGACATGGAAGGCAGCTTCGGCATCTGGCGCAAAAGCCAGTGCCGGCGCGGAAAACCGGAGTGGCAGTATGGACGGGAATGCCTAACCTCGGACGTCAACAGCGTCATCCGGGGGGCCTTTGAAGGGGGTGCGGATACGGTTACGGTCAAGGACACCCACGATACCGGGTTTAACTGCATCCGCAAGAAACTGGATCCCCGGGCGCGCTATAACGGCGGACCGTACGTAAAACCCACCATCTTCGGGCATATTTCCGGCTTTGACCTGATCTTATATGTCGCCATCCATGCCGCCTCGGGCACGGAGGAGGCATTTTTTCCCCATACCCATTTCGGCGAATTCTCGGAACTGAAATTAAACGGGAAACCCCTCTGTGAAATGGAACTCTATGGCGGATGCTTCGGGGAACTGGGCATTCCGGTGGGGTTTGCGTCCGGTGAAGACATCGCCGTAAAACAGGCAGTAAATGCCATTCCCTGGTTGAAAACCGTGAGCGTGGAAAAGCGGAAAGAAGCCTATACGGCGGACCAGACGAGCGCCGATTATTTAACCGCAGGGCGCAGGCGCTTGCAGGAACAGGCGGCAGCAGCAGTGCGGCATGCGCCGGAAATGAAACCCCTGGTGTACCGGGGGCCGTTGCATTTTGAGGCGGTCTTTACATCAGAGGAAAAGGCGGCCCGATATAATACCTGGGGGCTGGAACGCCACGGCGCACGGATACAGTGGGAATCAAAAACCATGCTGGATGGATTTGACGTGATCAACAAACTTTCGTGGTTTCCCAAAAAATTTTACCCGATTCTTCCGCTTGGGCTTTTCCTATTCAGGCGTTATTATTACATTAAAAACAATTACTTCCCGCCCCCCATCAACAGCGAGGGGGCCGTCAATCCGGGTGAGGCCGACGGGGAAATGGAGTCGCCGCCAGCCGGTTGATCCGGAAACCATCGGCCAGGATGCAGTCTTTGAATGATATCCGGAAACCGGTTAATTATTTGTTCGCCTAATGATATGGAAAATAAATCTAACGTAGAAAGATTTTTGGATCATAATTTTCATGACGCCTTACTTCGTTCTGTGTCGGTCGTTCCGCCACGTACTTCACGACACCATGGAACAGTAATGATAATCCTTGAAGATTTCGAAACAAATGGAATCATTGAATTGAAGTTTATTTCTCCATCAAGCTTTGAATTTATTTCGGATTTTGATGTGCTGAAAGACAATGCTGGGTTTGGAAATACATCTCACACTGAAGCCGATTCAGATCAAGAACGTATTATTCAATATATGCGGCGAATAGAAGGAAAAACAAACACCGAATATATAAATATGAAGTCTCCGGTTGATAGAAAGATAGAAAATGTTGACAGGTATAACATTTTTAGAATTTTCTTCATGGGAGGAACTTTAGAAGTCATTGCTGAAGATGTGAGAATTAAAAGAAGGCGAACAACAGCATGAACTCGGACTGGGAGAAGCTGCGCCGCTTCGCTATGCAACTTTTCCTGGCCGGTTATGCTGGGCGTTGAACGAAGCCGCTATGCGGCGGAAAAAAATCAAAAATAGTGTATAACTCCTGTAAGTGTCCAATTCCGGACACTTATAAAAAAAGGAGTATACCATGACCCCAACAGAAGTAAACCGGTTT
>JBAQUK010000288.1:0-2165 GCA_049297455.1 Desulfosalsimonadaceae bacterium
GAATCTCCCGCCCCCCATTATATACCCTCTTCAGTAACTTTTCTTATAGCCTGTGGCAACCGCCATCTGCCTTTTTATTTTCTAACCGATTCTTCCTTTTTTCCGCTTTACCCATCAAATAACTGGATTCAAAAGACAATCTGTTATATACGGTTTATTATCATATACTCATGGATAATCCGTCCGCCGTTCAAAGCCTTTTAAAAAAGGAAAACTCATATGGATGAAATCACCCCTGAAGATTCCCCCGCCGAAAATGTACCGGAAGCAATAATCCCCGAAGTTCCGGAGGAAAACGAATGGGAAATCGTCGACGAAACAGGCGAATCCGAGCCGCCGGATGAGAATCTCCCGGACCTGAATTTAATCGACGAATCCGTTGCTTTCATCAACCAGACCGTTGAATCAATGGTGAAGACGGGGGCGCTGATAATCGGCAATTATGTTCTCACCCGTTTCTTTAATGACAATACTGAACTGGCCAGCTCAAAAAACCGGTATAAAAACATCAGTTTCTCCATGCTCTGCCGGCGTCCCGACCTTTCGCTGACGCGCCGGGAACTGGGTGTAATGGTACAGGTCGCCGCACAACTGAAGTGTATGAGAACCATAGGGATCGAAATCGACCGGCTGGTTTACACCAATCAGAAATTATTGGCCCAGTTGCCCGACGATCAGGCCAAATTCGATCTGATTCAGGAATGCATCAATAAAAACCTCCCTTCCCGGCAGTTGAGCGCCCGCATCCGGCAAATCAAACAGGCGGCGCTTCCTTATGTCAATCCGAACGATAAAGTCGTGAACACATACAAACAAACCATGAACCGCCTGATTACCGGGACCGCCGTCCCGGAATTACTGAGCACTCAGGAAGGACTTTACCGGCTGGAGCGGGAAACCGTTTTGCAGCTTCGGGAAGAGGCACTCCAATGGGCAGCAGGCCTGGAAGCCAAACGGCGGGAATGCGACGCGCTGATCGCCAAACTGGATTATACCTTGGCCCATCCGAATTATTAATTTTCACATGCGCCGCGCGGCGCATGTGAAATTCAGACACGCCGAAACAATCAATATGCCGAAATAACGTACTTTAAAATTGCCTTGATGATTACACCGTTAGTGTGTACACTTTAAATATACCGATTGATAAACAGTCGGGAACTATCTGCCAGCAGGAGACAAACCATGCAAAAAGTAAGTGTGCGCGAGGTGCGCCAAAATATCGGGCAGCTTCTGGACGCGGTTTCAGCCGGCGAAAAGGTGATCATCACACGCCGGGGCAAACCTGTCGCAAAGCTGGTGATTATTGACAATATGAACGAAGAACTTCGTTTCCCGGACCGGCATGAATTTCGTTCCAGCCTGCCGCCATCAAAACAATGTGCTGCTGATTTCATTCGTGAGATACGGGATGAACGATGAACACGGCTGATTCATGCTATATATTCAGGCTGAAAAATGGCTGGCAAGCCGAAAAACAGCTTTAAAAACGTTGGACTCGCTTCATTTGGCCTGTTGCTGGGATTTAGGGGCGGAATTGATCACTTGCGACAAAGTTCTTTATCAGTCATCAGAAGCATTAGGGATAAAAAATCAGTTTATCCAGCCCGATATTTGACCCAGTTGCCCAACGAACAGACCAAATCCGAATGGCAGGAATGCGACGCGCTGACTGCCCAACTGGATTATACCGTGGCCCATCCGAATTATTAATTTTCACATGCGCCGCGCGGCGCATGTGAAATTCAGACACGCCGGAACCATTGGTTTTCACAGGAATGAGATAGATATTCTTTGCATGTTAAGGAGTTACGTGATAATGATGCTTCAAGAATCCGCTTTACATTCGGACATCGCTTGACAAGGCTCATATGGAAAAGAACAGAATTCAGGACTTAAAGCATTAAAACGCGCTACCGCCATAGATGCTCGATCTGTTGACGCAAAACAAAGCAGGAGATTAGTGAAATGACCCATCCGCAACAAAATTCAGTGAAAACAGAAGAGATCATCAAAGCGTTGGAACCGCTTATCCGGCGCGTTGAACGAAGCCGCTATGCGGCGGAAAAAAATCAAAAATAGTGTATAACTCCTGTAAGTGTCCAATTCCGGACACTTATAAAAAAAGGAGTATACCATGACCCCAACAGAAGTAAACCGGTTTG
>JBAQUK010000289.1:0-3709 GCA_049297455.1 Desulfosalsimonadaceae bacterium
GAAAACAAGGGTTGAAAAAGAGAAAAAGATTGCTGACCTTCAGAGATTAAATTAACTTTGTTCTGTCGCCGGGGTGGGGGATTTTGACCCGGCCACGGGTGGGGGATTTTAAAGTGGCCATCGGGGAAATAAATGAAGCAGAAATCAAAAAGAAAAGTGTTCTTAGTCAAATGGGATTGTTTGAACAGCCAAAAGATATTGAACTCTTGCCTTTCAAACCCATGCTTAAATTCAGGTGTGATGATCCAGGTTGTACTGGTCACAAAATGAGTATTCTTGATTGGGAGTTCGGGCAATTATACAGAAATGTCAGAGGGAGCGTTGATTGGGAACAAAAAATTACGGATAAGGTTATGATGGATATCTGTGGCCCTAAGAAAGAACCATATTTGATTTTGGGAAACATTGCCAGGTGGCAACATATCTTTTGTATTTTGGGTATATTTTATCCACCTAAAGGAAGGCAGATGCACCTTTTTTGATTAAAATGGATCCAAATGATGTACTTTAAAACCGTTTGCGCTTAAATTTTTAATTTTTTCAGCCAATACCATCCGGTGACATTTATTGTGATCATGCTCAAAACACAAAAGGGCTATTCGCTTCCCCGTTTTAATTATACCGTACAATTCGTTTAGTTCTTGTTTTTTGGAAATCAGTGATTCTTCGTATTTTTTAAAAAAGGCACTATAATTGCCGTTAATCTTAAGTTCGTCACGCATTTCTTTAGCGACGCCTAATGAGGGATACTCAAGATACTCAATATCGTTTTCAGACAGGCTTTCTTTCAGCCCATTTTTTGAAAAGCCTTTTTTACGGCTAAGTGGCCGTTGCCTTACGTCGGCAATAGCATCAATTTTATGAAGTTTAAGCCAAGCCATGAAGGATTTTTGATTAATCCCCTCATAACCTATTGTATATATATTCATATCCATTGTTATTTTCCTTAAATGGGTTTTGGGATATATATATATGGATTTTGAGTTTTTGTAAACACTCAAGAAATATAATGCGGGAATTCACCCCGCGTTTGGCAAAGCCGGAGCCAATTTTAAAAACATGAACTCCGCACAACCCAACATCTACCATATCGTTTTTGACGGATTTACCAGTCTGGTATTCCTGCGGGCCTTAAAAGATTTAAATGCCTTTGAAGCCTTCAACGGATTTACGTTTTTTAAAAACAACCGGGCAAACTATAATGACACCGTTGCTTCTTTACCCAGTCTGAGCACCGGCACTTTTTATGAAAAAGGCCCGTTTCAGCACTGGAAAAGCCGGAAATTCACATCCGGCATTTTCATGGAAATGCATGAAAACGGATATCAATTGAATCTGTATACTCAGAATGAAAAGGATTCATTTGAAAACGCAACCAACCAAAAATTTTATGCCGACCTGCTGAATCACTACACCCCCTATGCCCCCAACGCATTAAAAACACTCAAATTCTACAATTATTTTGCCGACAACCGGCTCTCCGAACGGATTGGAAAAGGCGCCCGGCTGGTTCTTTCCAAATGCATGAAGCCGTTCAATATTCAGATGAGCAGCGATAACGGCTTCCCCTCATTTCCAGTGGACCGATTTATCTTGTCCGAAAACGTCCTGGCCCTGCCCATGATGCTTGAGTTTATACGGAGTGAAAAAACAAACCCGGCATCCGGGCAATACAATTTTGCCCATTTAATGCTGCCCCACATACCGGTCAACTGGACGAGGTCTTTTACAGCTGCGGACGACGGCAGCGGCTATGTGGAGCAGGTGTACTGCGCGATTAACCTGATGGGATTATTGATAAATGAATTAAAGCAACGAGGCCGGTTCAACGATTCCATGATTATTTTTCATTCCGATCACGGATGGAGCGGCGTGGATTTTGAATATCCCCATACGCACGAGATCCCGGAACCGGTGCTTGACAAGATTCAAGCGATCACCCATCACCATCCGTCAAGATTTTTACACCGTTCCCATTCATTGCTGTTAATCAAACCGCCCGGCTCGGACAGTATCCGGCCCCTTGAAATTTCAGACAAACTGACCCAACTTGCCGATATTCCGGCAACCATATCCCATTTAACGGCCCGGAATACCCGGTGGCCCGTCGGGCTGCCTGTTTTTTCCGATAGTTGGGATAATAACCGGGAAGTCCACCTGTTTGCGGGTTTGCATAGGCATAATAAACTGGGGCTGAAATGCGATTTCGGCAAGCATTTCTTAAAAGGCCGGCTGGCGCACGTTTCTCTCAACCCGGAAAATGAGTGGAAAATCTATCCGGATTTGCCGATTTCATGGCGCTGATTCCATTTTGCATTCAAGATGACATACGGCGGCAAGGAGGAGGCGACGCAGGCTTACTACTTGTAAGTTGAGGAGCCGACGATGCAGCCGTTGCTGCTGCCGCTTGAATGCGAATTGGAATGACAATCCGCCGTCAGCTTGCCTTCCAATGGGACAGATCCTTGTCAATCAGTTTTTCCAGCTTTTCAATATCCGTTGAATAGCAGTCCTGCAACCTTTTGATGGAATCGTCATCAAGGCGCTGTCTGCCGGTTGTTGAGGCAACATTCAAATTGTCCCGGATATATTCGGCCAGAGGCGAGATGCCGCTGTATCTGAGCAGCGGTTTCACAAAATGCAGGTTGTGTTTGTGTATAAAGTTCCGGGAGGATGTGATGAAATAATTAAGTAATTGATTTTTATTGCCTTTTGTTCTGTTTGACCTTTCATGCAGTGAGTCCGGGAAAAATTCATCCGCATTTAAAAAATCCAGTGCCTCTTTGTAAAGCGCTTCAGGGTTCGTCTTAATAGATTCAAATAAAAGAATTTTAATGTTCTTCCGTGGAAACCGGTCAAAGTATTTCTCTAAATATTTATAATAAAAACCATGTGATATGATGGAAGGCTGTTTTTTGACAGCCTCCTCAAACGAAGCGGCCCGTATTTCGCCGATTTGAACACCGAATTGATATCTTGAAAAAGCCACTTCCACCGGATTCCGAAGGATTGCCATCAGTTTTATATCCGGATGGTATTGATGGATTTTTTCTACCGCTTCCGGCGATGTAAAGTAGTGGGGAGAAAATTCTCCCTTGATCTGGCCGGGTTTCGCATTTTCAAAAAAAGCGTGATACCAGTCAATGGGTTTCTCATATCGATAATTCCGGATCGCATCACCGAATGGCATGATTTTATTAAAATAAATTAACTCCTTTTTTCCCGGAATAAATATCTGCGGGTGATTCCGCAGGTTGTCCGCCAGCCAGGTGGTGCCGGATTTGGCAGCGCCAATCCCGATGAAATCGATTTTAAAGGATTCTTCCATTCTCATGTTTGCAAATCATTTCCGCTTCGGATGGTTTTGTAAAGCGCCAACGGTTTATTGATAGTTATCTCAATCAAGGGCCGCCGTGCAATATCAAATCCGGCTGGACCGTATGCGGCGGATGAGAATTCTGACCACGAAGAAGGGCATTAAGATGAGAGGATCGCTTTTGGATCTTTCTTTTTTCCTGCTTATAACGGATTTAGGGGAACTGGATGTTATCAAACTCAACCGGTAGCGCTTAAAACCGGCGCTACCGCAACATATTGAATTTACAATAAATATTTAAACTAGACTTTTTTATAATGATTTTATATAGTTAGAGACCATACCCTGGCAAGGAGGTCTCTAACTATATATGGAAGAAGTAGATACAAAATC
>JBAQUK010000290.1:0-31615 GCA_049297455.1 Desulfosalsimonadaceae bacterium
CCGCCCTTTTAAAAAAAAAAGGCCTCTTTCTCAGAGGCTCATTTATTCTGGTAATCGCTTTAATCTGTCAACGGAATCTAAAAATCCACCGCCTGTTTTGGTTCATAGAATGTAAAGATTAACAGTGGGAGGAGTTCTCATATTAATATCTCTCATATCCTTTTACTGGAATAAACCCACAAGCACCATAATCGCTTTCCGTTTCGGCGTTCTGACAGTTAGCACGTCATTGTATGTACTTCTTCGTCTCTCTATGCCTCATGGTTCAACAACTTTGCTGATGGCTGTATGTGACGCAAGCAGTTTTCTGGGCTGTATCCTTTTTTCAGTGATTGGGCTATTCTGCACATCAATATCAGCAAGGAAATTCGGCTATAATAAAAAGCATATTTTTTACTTTGTTTCCAACTCCATGCCATGGATTATAATATTAATATGGGTGAGTTCCATTGTTGCGGGCTAATATAAAAATAGCCAACCATGGGGTTCAGTTCAGCGGGCACGAAGATTCGCAGCAGCGCTATCCCCATATTTGGCGTGTCACTTCCTCCGGTGGAGATGAACGAGAAATTTCAATTTTTTGCCTCTGATCCTACCCCTCTGTCTGCTTCAAAAACGGCATCACCAGCAATTGAACCAATGATTTGGGTTTTCTGGCATATCCCAGCCCGATGGTCATGCCGTCATGTCCGGCCCTGGGCTGGGCCGTATAGGTGCCGCACAACCGGTCCCACAGGGACAGGGAAAACCCGAAATTGGTGTTGGATTCTTTCATAATAACCGAATGATGGACCCGGTGCATGTCCGGGGTGACCAGAATCAGGCGGATGGACCGGTCAATGCCCAAAGGGATGTAAATATTGGTGTGATTGAACATGGCCGTGGCATTGAGCAGGATTTCAAATGTCAGCACGGCCCCCGGCGGAAATCCAAATGCGGCCACGGCAGTCAGCTTGATAAGCAGAGAAATAATGATTTCAATGGGATGAAAGCGGATGCCGGTGGTCACGTCAATATCCAGGTCCGTATGATGGACCTGATGCAGCCGCCACAGCACCGGCACGAAATGAAACAGGATGTGCTGGAAATAGATGATCAGGTCCAGGAGAAGGATGGCGGCGATCCATTTAGCCCAGTCCATTCCGTAAAACTGGTTAAATACCCCGATGCCCCTGGATCGGGCCGCATAGGCAAACGAAACCGGCAGCAGGAAAACGCCGGATTGCAGTATCAGACTGGAAATCCCCGCCATCCCCAAATTGTTCAGCCAGCGTTTGAATTTCGAATCCACCCGCTTTTTCCGTTCAAACCCGTATTCCCATGCAGCCATCCATGCGAGCATGCCGAAAAAAAACGCCAGCCGGAGGGGCTTTTCATATGAAAAAAAGTCCATCAGTGAAATCTAATCTTCCCGCAACATGGCGATGGCCTCTTCCGCTGTTTTGTTTTCATGCACAATGGCGCAGGCCGCTTTGACGAACAGGGCCGGGTTTTTGTGCTGGAACGCATTGCGGCCGATGGACACCCCTTTGGCGCCCGCCTGCATGGCCCCTTCAATGGACTTGAACATCTCGGCATCGCTGAGCTTGCTGCCCCCGGCAATCAGGATCGGGGCGGGACATCCCTCCACAACCTCCCGGAATGATTCCGGATCTCCGGTATATACGGTTTTAATATAATCCGCTCCGAGATCCGCCCCCATCCGGGCCGCCAGCTTCACCGCTTCCAGGTCTTTTTCATCTTCAATGAGCGGCCCCCTGGGATACATCATAGCAATGAGCGGCATGCCCCAGTAATTGCAGTCCACCACCACTTTTCCGAAATCCCTGAGCATTTCCGCTTCATGCTCGTCACCCACATTGATATGGATGGAAACGCCGTCAGCGCCGACCCGGAGCGCATTTTCCACCGTGTTGACGAGAACTTTCTTATTGGGTTTTGGGGACAGCATGCTGGCGGCGGACAGATGAAGGATCAGCCCGATATCGCGTCCATAGGTTCGGTGCCCGTGTTTGGGAAGGCCAAGGTGCCCGATCACCGCGTTTGCGCCGCCTTCGGCAACCTGGTTCACGGCTTTTGTCAGATCCACCAGGCCTTTGATGGGTCCTACGGTTACCCCATGATCCATGGGAACAATCACTGCCTTGCCGGTTTTTCTGTCAACGATTCGCTCCATCCGAACAGCTTTGCCACTGGTAAACATTCCTCGCCTCCCTTGCGTAAAACGATAAAAAATAAATGGCTGTAACGATTACAGACTCTTCAATCATATACACAAATAAGCCGGAATTTCAGCCTGAAGTCAAGAAGTAACCAAACCCCCTGAAAAGGGCGGATAATGCATCTGGCCGATGCACCCGATTCACCGTATTTCGCTTCCCGGTTGTTTGTGCCGGGCGCTTGTGTTATGGATTTATTACGCTGGCTTGGTTTATTATAGAAAGCCTTTTATTTTACAAGCGCACGGAGCGATTGAAAAGATTGGCCCAATATTCAAAAAAGTTCGTCATTCCGGCGAAGGCCGGAATCCAGAAAAGCACTGGATGCCGGATCAAGTCCGGCATGACGGAATTTTATACATTTAATCGGCAGGTTAATAAATGGCGCAATGTCTTTGCGATACTGCTCCTTATCATCGCCGGGACACTGGTTTATTCGAACACCTTCCGGTCCCCGTTTGTGTTTGATGACATCAATTTTATCACCCGCAACAATCCCCATGTCCACATGACGGAATTTTCCTGGGCGGCCATCAAAGAAGCGGCCCTGGAGGGGAGCCCCCGGCACCGGTATCTGCCCAATATCAGTTTTGCCGTGAACTATTATTTCGGCCGGGAAAACCCGTTCGGGTATCATCTGGTCAATCTGGGCATCCATCTGCTGACCGGGGTTTTCCTGTTTTTCCTTTTTCAGACAACGCTGTTTCTTTGCAGCGCTGAAAAAGACGGGGAAATGTCTTCCGCCGGGGCGTCATCCGGGATATCAGGGTCTGATTCTAACGAATGGGCCGCTTTTTTCGGGGCCATGCTCTGGCTCGTGCATCCGGTTCAGACCAATGCGGTGACCTATATGTGCCAGCGCATGACCAGCATGGCGGCCCTGTTTTTTGTCCTGTCCCTGCTGTTGTATGCGGCCGGCCGAAGGGTTTCCCGGAAAGGGCGCGTCAAGTCATCGGTTGCGCTTTTTGTGGGATGCCTGATTTTCGGCCTCTGCGCGGTGGCCAGCAAGGAAAACGCCGGGACCCTGCCGATATTCATCCTTCTGTATGAGTGGTTTTTCTTCCAGAATCTGAAGGGGTTGCGGTCAGTGCGGCTGCTGGTCTGGGTGATTGTGGGCGCCATTGTGTTTATCACTGTCAGTGTTCATTTTTTGGGAATGGATCCCATCGCAAGAATCCTTGCAAGCTACTCCCGCCGGGACTTTACGCTTCCTGAGCGCGTGATGACGGAATTCAGGGTGGTGGTGTATTATCTTTCCCTGCTGGTGTTCCCTCACCCCCGGCGGCTCATTCTGGACCATGATTATCCGATATCCAATTCCCTGATGACCCCCATTTCCACGATTTTCAGCCTGGGGGCCATTATCGGGCTCATGGTTTTGGCGGTTTACGCGGCCAAAAAAGACCGGCTGGCGGCGTTTGGGATTATCTGGTTTCTGGGCAATCTGGTAATCGAATCATCGGTCATCGGCATTGAAATCATCTATGAACACCGGATGGTTCTGCCCGCCATGTTTCTGTATCCGGCGTTTTCCCGGATGGTTTTTCGGGTGTCCGGCAACAAACGACGGGCCGGGGCCGCAGTCCTGACGGTTCTTGCCCTGACGCTGGGGACATGGGCTCATCAGCGCAACGCCATCTGGCAGACCGAGGAGTCGTTCTGGACGGACAATGTTCAAAAAGCTCCCGGCAAAGCCCGGCCTTATCAGAACCTGGCCTATTCCCTGCAAGCCAAGGGAGAATACGTCCAGGCGATTGCCAACTACAGAAAATCACTGGCCATTGCGCCCCATCCCACGGCGTATGCCAATATGGGGTTGTGTTTCGAGAGCATCGGTTATTACTCTGATGCGGTGGAGGCCTATGTCCGGGCCTTGAAAATGAAGCCGGATGCACCGAACATCCATAACGATCTTGCCGCGGCCCTGACTTATATCGGGGAATTTGACGCCGCCATGTCGCATTTTGCGGAGGCCGCCCGTCTGAACCCCAAAAACCCCGGGCCGGAGATGAGTCTGGGAGTGCTGCGCGCGTTTCTGGACCAGTGCCGGGAGCCGGAGGCCTGTATCCGGATGAGCATCCGGCAAAAGCCGGACAATGCCGAATTGCAGTTTAAACTGGGGATGATTTACGAAAAACAGGGGCGTCCGGATGAAGCCATGGCCGTCTATGAAACCGTCAGGCGCATGATCGGTGAAACCGACCGGAAGCTGTATGAGCGGGTTGTGATCCGGCTGGCGTTTTTATATGCCGTAAACGGCGATATGGAACAAACGCGGCGGCTGCTGGATCAGGGAATTAAAACAGCACCCGGCAACCCGGATTTTTATTATGAAATGGCGGCGCTGAACGCCAGCCTGTCCCAGACGGAAATGGCTGCGGCATGGTTGGATAAGGCCATCCAAAAAGGATTCCGCAGGTGGGACCAGCTTCAGTCGGACCAGCGTATGGAAAGTCTCCGGAGCACCCGGTATTACCAGAATTTAAAAAGAAGTGATTGAAAAATCATTCCGTATCATTTAAAAGACCGTATCGTTACGGATGAAGAAAACAGTCGTTCATGAAAAATATATAACTTAACAGGAGGATACCATGGGAAAAGGCGACAAGCGGACCAAACGGGGAAAAATCAATAACGGCACCTACGGGAAAACCCGTCCGAAAAAGAAAAAGGAAACGGCGGCATCCAAATAAATATCGGGGTGTTAATCCCTGTTGTTGGTCAGATGGTCCGTGTCGCCGGCGCAAGGGGCGGCCGGCGTGGGTTTTAGCATGCACTCCGAACAGCTTAAAAAAGAATCCACAACGGTTTCGTCAAATAGCGTACCCCTGTAAGTCGTAATGGTATTTAACGCAGTTTCCACCGGCAGGGCCGCACGATAGGGCCTGTGGGAACTCATGGCCTCCATGACATCCGCCACGGCGAGAATTTTCGCCTCCAGCAGGATCTCGCTTCCTTTCAGTTTACGGGGGTAGCCGCTGCCGTTCATCCGCTCATGATGCTGATAAACGATTTGTGCGATGGGCCAGGGAAAGGGGATCTGCTCCAGGATTTTAAACCCGATCTCCGGGTGGGTCTTGATGAGTTCCCATTCGGCTTTCAGCAGTTTCCCCGGACGATTCAAAAGCGAAACCGGCGTGCGGATTTTTCCGATGTCGTGGAGCAGCCCGGAAATTTTAATGGCTTCGATCTGGTCCGGCGGAAGCCCCATATTGTTTCCGATCATGCACGCATATTCGGCCACGCGATGCTGATGGCCGGCCGTATAGGGGTCGCGGCTCTCCGCCATCAGCGCCATGCCCCCGACAGTGGCGGTGAACATCTCATGAAGCTGGGCGGTTTTATTCCGCACCTGATCTTCCAGCATCAGGTTTTGTTTGTTTAACGCCTCCTTCATTTTTTTCAGCGACATGTGGGTCTGGATCCGGGCCTTTACTTCCGCAGCCTTGAAGGGCTTGGTGATATAGTCCACCGCGCCCACGTCAAAGCCTTTGGCGATATACCGGGCATCGCTTAGGGCCGTGATGAAAATGACCTCAATGTCCCGGTACCGGGTTTCGGATTTGAGTTTCGCGCATACTTCAAATCCGTCGATCTCCGGCATCATCACATCCAGCAGGATGAGATCCGGCTGGTGGGCCTCAAGGTACGCAAACGCCTTGGCCCCGTTTTTGGCCACACCAAACCGATAGCCTCCTTTTAATATATCCAGCAGCAAATCAATATTGATGGGATTGTCATCCACTATCAAAATGAGGGGATACGCATCATTCATCTTGTCTTTTCTCCCGGATGAGGTTGAGATTCAGGCCCCACTGTTCCGCAGCCCGGATGACCGCTTCACTGGCGTCATCATAGTCGTATTCTCGGATTTTATGTTCCATCTGCCGGATCAACGCATGATCCGCATATTGTTTCAGCCTGTCAAAACATTCTGAAATTTTGAGGGGATCCGCTTTTTTTAAGGCATCCAGCAGCTCGGGCAGGACCGGCAAGATTTTCGTCATATCCTGTTCGGCGCCAAGGGCGGGTCTGCCGGCGGGTTCCCGAACCGGAACCAGCAGGTGGATGGATGACAGCAGCCGGGTTAAACCGGCCTCCAGCTCGGACAGGAGACCGTCGAGGTCTGCGGCGTCCGGCCGGCCGTTGGATGCGTTGCGGCAAAAGCGTTCGATCTTTTCAGCCGTTTCCTTCACCTCATCGCCGCCGATATTGCCGCAGCCGCCTTTCAGGCTGTGGGCCAGGGCATTCAGGCGTTCCCACTGGCCGTCTTTTGCGGCGGATCTCATGAGTTCCGATGTGTGGCGGTTGGTGTCGGCAAAAAGGGTCAGGATTTTTTTATACGCCGCTCCGTCTATCTTCAGATTTTCCATGGCATTACGGATGTTTAGCCCCGGAAGCGCCTGCTGGTCGATCCTCTCATCCGGCTTTACGGCCGGAGGCGGATTTGGTTCGTCCGGTGCCTGACCCGGCGGCAGGGTCAGGACTTCCGGATGCAGGTAGCGAACCAAGGCTTCAAACAGTTTTTCCTGGCGGATGGGTTTGGGCACAAACCCGTTCATTCCCGCATCAAGACACTGCCGTTCATCGCTCATCAGCACGGAGGCCGTCATGGCGATAATGGGCAGCGACTGAAAATGCGGCATGTCCCGGATTTTCCGGGTGGCCTCATACCCGTCCATGTTCGGCATCTGGATATCCATGAGGAGCGCGTCAAACGATTCTTTCGACAAGCGGCGAAGGGCTTCAATGCCATCGGAGGCGACGTGGGCGTCAATGCCCACGGATTTTAGGATCTCCACAGCGATTTCCTGATTGACCCGGTTGTCTTCCACCACCAGAATTTTTAATCCCTGCAACAGGGATTTGTACCGGTCGCGCCGCAGGATCGCCTCGGACCGGGCCTTGTCTTTCCGGACCGTCCGCTGACCGAAAACATCCATCACCGTGTTCAGCAAAGCGGATGCGGTGACCGGTTTGGCGATGAATCCGTCAACGGTCTGATGGGCCGCAGTCGGCAGCGCAATATCGGAGATGGCGCTGGTCATTAATATAATGGGAACGTTTAAGAATAAATCATTGCGGATTTCCAGAGCTGTCTCCCACCCGTTCATACCCGTCATTTTCATGTCGATAACGGCGAGATCGATGTCTTTATTCTGCTGCCGGTGGTCCTTCAAAAGCGAAACGGCGGCCATGCCGGAGTCGGCGATCAGGGCGGAAAAACCGAAATTATGAATGATGGAAGAGAGAATCAACCTGTTTTCCGCGCAGTCGTCAACAATGAGGATGGTTAACCCTTTCATGTTTTCCGGCAAACTGATCGTCTCGCGCATCCGGTCAGGGGGCAGCAGCATCCGGGTGGTGAATATAAATTCAGACCCGCTTCCGAATTCGCTGGTGACGGTGATCCGGCCCTGCATCAGTTCCACCAGCCGCTGGCTGATGCATAAGCCCAGGCCGGTTCCGCCGAACTTCCGGGTGGTGGACGTGTCCCCCTGGGTGAATGCCTGAAACAGGACATCCCGCTGTTCCGGGGTCATCCCGATGCCGGTATCCTTCACGGAACAGACGAGCCTAATGGTTTTTTCGTCAACGTCTTCGGAGCTGATTTTGACGAGGATCAGGCCGCCTTTTTCGGTGAATTTGACGGCGTTTCCCAACAGGTTGGTCAACACCTGCTGAAATCGTAAGGAATCGCCGATGATGTCCAGGGGCGTTTCCGGGCGGATATCCAGCAGGAGTTCAATGTTCTTTTCAGCCGCTGCGCCGGCGAAAAGGGTGATGACATTATTGACGATGGTTTCCAGCCGGAAGGGATGGGGGTCCAGGGTCAGTTTGCCCGCGTCGATTTTTGAAAAATCGAGGATATCATTGATGATCCCCAGGAGCGCGTTGCCGGAGGAGTGAATAATTTTTAAATAATACGCCACTTTATTGGGCATTTTTTCAGCCAGGGCCAGCTCTGCGGCGGAAATGACGCCGTTCATGGGGGTCCGGATTTCATGGCTCATATTGGCGAGAAATTCGCTTTTGGCTCTGGATGCGTCATCGGCGATTTTAATGGCGGCCCGAAGGTCCCTGTTGGCATCCCGGAGCTCCGCCGTGCGTTCCTCCACCCTTTTTTCCAGCTCCTTGTTGGCATCCTGCAGGTTTTTTTCCGCCAGTTTCCGTTCCGTGATGTCCTCCACCAATCCTTCGATGTAAAGGAGTTTGTTCACCTGGGTGCGAAACGCGACGGCCTGAAGGGAAGCCCAGATCAGGCGGTCGTCTTTTCGTTTCAACCGGCATTCAAAATGGTTCACCTCATCGTTTTTCTGGAGCAGTAAAAAAAACCGCTGTCTGTCGGGATCATTGGCGAAAAGCTGTTTTCCGATGTCTTTTACGGATTCCACCATGTCCGCCGGGGTGTCGTAGCCAAGGATTGACGCCATGGAGGGATTGACATCAATAAACCGGTTCTGCGGGCCCGCGCGAAAGATGCCTTCCTGGGCGTTTTCAAAAATACCCCGGTATTTTTTTTCGCTGTTGAGCATGGCGGTATACATGCGCTTTCGTTCGGCCATTTCCTTTTGAAGCTTCAGGTTGACCCGGTTGGTCTCTTTTGCCAGTTCCTGCGCCTTTTGGGCGGAAGATTCCGCCCTGTCTTTGGCTTCGATCAGATCCATGTCCCGCTGTTTGATCTGATCCATCATGGTGTTGAAGGCGTCCGTCAGCAGACCGATTTCATCATCGCCTTTTTTCACGACCCGGGCCGAATAATCCATATTAACCGCCGTGTGCCACGCCGCTTTCGCCAGATTCAGAATGGGTCTGGATATGAACCGCTGGAGGGTCGTCAGCATGAAAAACACGATGAAGCCGGCGAAAAAAAGGACAAGGCCGACATATCCGAGGTATCGCCAGATCATGACGTACATTTCATGCAGGTCGGATGTGATGAGAACCGTTCCGATCCTTTCCCCGTTAAGGCTGATGGGGGACGCCACTTGCAACGTAGTGCTGGTAAACCGGGGGCCGAAGAACGCGGGGTATTCGGGCAGGGTAACGGATGCGCGGCCGCTGCGGTTGTATCCGGCAAAAATCTCCCTTGAATCATTGAAAATATAGGCTGAAAGAATGGAGTGTCTGGCTTTCAGGGCGTTGAGCGTTTCATGGGCGACGTTCGGGTCGTCGAATGTCAGTGAGGCCGTGGTCCGGTCTGCGATAATGGTGGAAAGAATCGACAGTTCGTTTGCCTGAGTGTGTCTGAAATTCATCACTTCAAGCACCCCGAGAATGCCGCAGGCCATCAGCAGGGCGATGCTGCTGCTGATCATGACAAGTATCCGGAGTTTATTGGTAATGGAAAAGTTTTTAAATGCGGTCAGGACCATTTGGATTCCTTATTCGAAAGCCGCAGCGATTTCAATGAGTTTGGCGCTGATTTTGAGGTCTGCTTCCAGGGCCGCCGTTTTATTGATTTCAAACCGGACATGATTTTTATCCGTATAAAATCGGATAATTCCGCCGGAGCGAAGGAAATTTTCGTCTTCACCGATGGTGAGTATCGGAAGTCCGTATACTTTGCCGAAAATCTGGCCGGCACGGTGGGATTCGGATGAACAGATGAACAACACCTGGCAGTCGGCCAGTTGATTCAGGTCACTGACATGCCGGAAAGAAAGACGATAATCACCCACGGTTCTTCCTTCGATGGGATCCAGCGCATGGCCGAAACGATCGTTTCCGAACACGCCGATGGTGATCACCCCGCCGGTCTGGTGGATAACGTGGTCCGGCCACTGGATGAATTTGATGAAGTTCACCATCATGGCGCCCTTGATCTGGTCTTCCGTTCCTTCCAGGCCAAGCCCGGAAGCCGCCGGAAAGACCAATCCGGAAAGGGCGATCAAAAGAATCATGAATTTGGTAAAAATGGCCCTTCGCATGACCGTATATAATGCCTTATATAATGCTTTCAAAAATGATAGCCGATGGTCAGCCAGATGTTTCTTCCCTCAATCGGATGTTGGGAGGGATAATAGTCTCCGGTGGCGGTGCGGATACCGGGATCAAATGCATCGTCATTATCCAGGAAATTCCGGATCAGAAGCTGGCAGTACAAGCCGCTCACAAAAGCGTTTTCCCACCGGATATTGGTGTGAAAAAGCAGTTTATCGTCTATCTCCTTGTCCGGATTGCCTTGAATGGTTTTGATTTTATACAGATAATTGGACCGGACATGGAAGGACAGGTCCTTACGAATATAATAAGTGAATCCGGTATTGAATTTATGCTTCGGGATATTGGGAATGGAATCCCCGTCATGGGCGGTGGGCGGTGTGGTGAGGCTTTCGGGAATATCCGTATATTCGCCTTTTGAGAACGTGTAATTGAAGTACAGGGTCAATTGCTCGGTCGGCTGGTGGTCCGCGCTGAGTTCCGCGCCCATCACCCGGGCCTTGCCCACATTCTGGTTCTGGTTCCAGAACTCGAATTCCGGGTTTGGGTTGGGCTCGCCGGTTTCCACTTCCAGGATCAGGTCTTTGATTTCATTGTAATATCCCTGTAGATTGATATGGGTCCGGGGAGAGAATGCATAGCCCGCGCCCGCTTCCGCGGACCACATGTTTTCGGGTTCCAGATCCGTGTTTGCCTTGCGCTGCCTTGTTTCATTGAGCATTTCCCAGGCGGTGGGGCCTCGAAAACCGGTTGAAAACAGGGATTTGAAGGTAAAATCCCCGGGCGAGAGGATGCCGCTCAAGCGGTAGGTATGGGCATCCCCGTGGGCGGTGCTGTGGTCAAACCGGTATCCGCCGATGGCGGAAGCCATATCCGTCACCCGGTAAATGGTCTGTAAATAACCGGCATGATTTTTATAATTATAGGTTTCATGGGCGCCGTATCCTTCCGGAACCTCATAGTAGATGGATTCCCATCCCAATGTCGCGTCGATACGGCCGGTGGGCGTCCACAAAAGGCGTTCTTCGATTTCAAGCGATTCATCCGGCCGGGCATAATCGGAAACCGTGGCGACGTCCGCAGGACTGTTGTAGGCGTCCGGCCCTGGATTGTTGGGATAGGATTCATGGCTGGAACTTAACAGTTCCGTCCGGTGAACCACGGATTCGCTGTCAAGGGAAAACTTGGAATTGATTTTCCAGAGATAGCCCAGGCTGACGGCGGTGTTTTCGAAATCCCAGTTTGAGCCGGTGAACCCGTTGCCGTCCGTGTCGATCTGATGGGTGCCGTTGGCAAAAGTGCCGTCGCCCTGGAGATAACGCCAGTTGATGAACTCCGCCCGCAGGTTGTCAAAATTAAATTTTGCGGTGATATTGTATGTGTCTTCATCGGAATTATTATAGGTATCCGACCACCAGTATCCCCGGCCATCCGCGTCCAGATGCCGGATGTTTCTGAAATCCGGGCCGTCGCTGTTGTAATAGTATCCGCCGATGCTGTAGGCGAAAGATTTTTCGCCGGTATCGGCACTGTCATTTAAGGAAAAAGCGGCCCCGCCGCCGGTGTAGTCCTGGTCCCAGCCGCCGCCGAACACCTGTATTTCCTTGCCGGTGGTTTTTCTGCCGTCCCGGGTGATGACGTTGATGACCCCGTTGAAGGCGTTCGCCCCGTAAAGGGCGGAGGAAGGACCCGCTACAATTTCGATTTGTTCCACATTGTGGAGGGGATACCGGATGGTGCCGCCCAGCATGGCGCTTTCTGAAATATTGTTGTCCAGGATACCGTCAATATATACCAGGCTGCGCTGGTTTTTGCCGATCAGGCCCCGCTGGTGAACCAGATCCGGAAACAATCCATAGGTGTGCTGAAAATCAAATCCCGGAACATCGTGCAGGGCATCGCTTAAGGTGCGGTAGCCGCGATCCCGGATGTCTTTCTCGGTGATGACGTATACGGCGCCGGGGGTGTTTTTCAGTTTCACGCTGGTCCGGGTGGCGGTGACCACTTCCATCTCCATTAATTCGCTGATATTCATGTCGTATATGTCGTTCGCGTCAACCGTTTCCGGGAATGCGGGGGAAGGACAGCACCATACCATCAACAGAATTATCCCGGACAGGGATTTGCCGGTTAAGCGTTTGATCAATGATTGAATCCTGGGTTGATTCATTGACGTTATCCGCGGACCTGGTGGAGATGGGTGTAAAAATTCTGCAATTACTTTTTAACGGTGAAACGGCGTGATGGTGTCGGGTTGTGCAATCGCTTGTTTAGCTAATAAATTAATAAAAATAATTAGATATTTCAAGAAAGATATTGCGCCTGCTGTCACTCGTCCTTATTTTCAGGAAAAAATGCGCCATCAGGTTTACAATTTTGTCGTGCCCCGGCAGCCGAATGGTACAATTTTGTAAAGTCAGGTATTTCTTTGATAAGTGGTTTTTATATAAGCAATTAAATTTCAACAATTTAAAATTTGTATTATCATGGCATCAATTTTGCTAAAGATATAAGGTTCGAAGAAAAAAGAAATGGCATCAATTTTGACAATCATTTCAACTTTGACAATCATTATTAAGGGATAAATTATAATGTGTCGTTTATTTGCGATGACCTCTGATACGCCAATATCACCGATTGTTGCGCTGAATGCCCTGGATGTCATGCGCGAAGGCCATGACGGGTCGGGGGTGGGCCTGTTCCTGAGGGATCTGGGCGGACCGTTTGACGATATGAAAGACGCGCCGATCCTTTCGGGGATTTTTACCAAAGACGGCATCAAGCGTCTGGACAGCTATATGATGAATCTCGGGTTCATGACCAAATACAAGATTTCGTTTAAACTGCCGAAAACGTCTCCGGAAGGGGTGCCCCGGCGGGATGTGTATCTCATCCGGGCTTATGAATACCCGGAGGAGTGGGAAGGCCGGCGTTTTGAGGAGCTGGGCCGGGAACTGATGACCATAAGGCTCCAGCTCCGGGAGATGGGCCAGGCCCAGCAGGACATGATCGTGTTTTCCTTCTGGCCGGATGTGATCATGGTTAAGGAAATCGGCGACCCGCTGACCGTGGGGAAATACCTGCATCTCGACCGGGAAGATCTGAAGGCCCGGGTGATCATGGCCCAGGGACGCCAGAACACCAATTACGCCATCAACCTGTATGCGTGTCATCCGTTTTTTCTGGAAGGCCTGTCCACCATGACCAATGGGGAAAACACCGCGTTTGTGCCCATCAAGGAATTTCTCATGTCCAGGGGATTTCCCGGCTATATGGGGTTTCAGTCGGATTCGGAAGTGTTCACCCATATTCTGCACTATACCATGTCCGGCCTCGGGCTCGGCATTGAGGCATACAAGCATATCATTACCCCACTTCAGGGAGAGGACCTCTCGGGTCATCCGGATGCCCCCCTGCTTTCTCAGCTACGCCAAAGCTGCCGGAAGATGATTGTTGACGGTCCCAACTGCGTCATCGGGAGCCTGCCGGACCATTCCCTGTTCATGGTTCAGGACCGCAAGAAGCTGCGGCCCGGCGTGGTGGGAGGGCGTCCCGGACAGTTCGCCTTTTCCTCGGAAATCTGCGGCCTGGACGCGGTGATCCCGGACCGGGACAAGCGTAGTGATTTTCAACCCATGCATCTGGATACGGCCATTGTGGGGCCGGACCGGAAGGAGATACGGATATGCCGTCAAACAGACCCATTACCCCGTCAACACTAAGCATCAAGGATCTGCCCTGGCAGATTGACTGGAGCAAGGAGAAATGTACGCTGTGCGGGAGCTGCACGGCGGTATGCCCGGTCAATGCCATTGAACTGGGCGTTTTTCGAAAAAGAACCGTGGAAACCGCTCTTCTGGGAGTCAATTCGGGTAATGGCGGGACCGCGTCCAGCGTTTTTAAAGTCTACCACGGCATCCGTCAGCGGACGGATGCGGCCTATGCCTGCGTGGGATGCGCCATGTGCACCATGGTCTGCCCCAATGACGCCATCATGCCCAAACGGACCGATGAAGCCCCCAAGCTGCCTTTTCACATCAACCAGGGCGGACAGCCCCGGCGTCGGGGCGGCAGGCGGAATGTGCCGGGCGGGATTCTCGACCAGATTAAATTCCAGCGGATATCCATGCTCACGGACCCGGCCCTGGATGCCGGCCGTCATGAGTTTGAAGTGAAAACCCTGCTGGGAAGGGTGCTGCCGCCGGAAGAAAGCCTGAAACACTATAATGAAAACGGATGGGTGCCGCCGGTGAGGGAAATCTATCCCCTTATTATCGGCAGCATGTCCTTCGGCGCGTTGTCCCCGCCCATGTGGGAAGGGCTTCAGATGGGGGTGGCGTACCTCAACGAAGAACTGAAAATGCCCGTGCGTATGGCCACCGGCGAGGGCGGGTGCCCGCCGCGCCTCTTGCGGAGCCGGTTTCTTCAGTATGTGATTTTGCAGATCGCCAGCGGGTATTTCGGATGGGACGAGATCATTCACGCCATACCGGAAATGAAGGTGGACCCGTGCGCCATTGAGATCAAGTACGGCCAGGGCGCGAAACCCGGAGACGGCGGGCTTTTGATGTGGAACAAGGTCAACCGGCTCATCGCCGCCATCCGCGGAGTGCCCGCAGGGGTCAGTCTGCCCAGTCCGCCCACCCATCAGACCCAGTATTCCATTGAGGAATCCGTGGCCAAAATGATTCAGTCCATGTCCATGGCCTGGGGTTTTCGGGTGCCGGTATATCCCAAAATATCGGCCACATCCACCGCCCTGGCGGTGTTGAATAACCTGACCCGGAACGGGTTTGCGGCCGGTCTTGCCATCGACGGCGAAGACGGGGGCACGGGCGCGGCCTATGACGTGTCCATGAACAGCATGGGGCATCCCATTGCCAGCAATATCCGGGATTGTTACCTCAATCTCGCGGCCCTGGGCAAGCAGAACGAAATCCCCCTGTTTGCCGGGGGCGGCATCGGCAAAACCGGGAACCTGGCGGCCAATGCCGCGGCCCTCATCATGCTGGGGGCCAGCGGGGTGCAGATCGGGAAATACATCATGCAGGCGGCCGCAGGCTGCCTGGGGTCCGAAACCGATCGGTGCAATATCTGCAATGTCGGCCTGTGTCCCAAAGGCATCACGTCCCAGGATCCCCGGCTTTACCGCCGCCTGGATCCGGAAGACGTGGCCCAGCGGGTGGTGGATGTGTATCTTTCTTTTGACACGGAACTGAAAAAAATCATCGCGCCCCTGGGCCGTTCCACCTCCCTGCCCATCGGCATGTCTGATGCGCTGGGAATCAATGATTTTAATGCGGCCCAGCGGCTGAAGATTCAGTATGTGGTTTAGCGGTCGCGGTTTGATTTGTTAAAAAAAATTAAATGGATAGGCTGTAGACTGTAGGTGTTTAGGCTGTAGGGCGGTATGAATACATCAATTTTTAATAAAATGACCATTTCCACCAGCCCTAACAGCCTATAGCCTACAGCCTAACCACCTCATAAAACATCGGAGAATTTTATGGAACAAGAATTCCATATCATCAAAGGAAGAGAAGACGGCCAGCGGCTGTCTTCCAGAATCCTGGAGGAGAAAATCCAGCAGGCGGTTGCGGACGGCCACCGGTCGCTCCTCATTGAAGCCTGCGGCCAGCACGGCATCGGCGGCCGGTTGTGGAAAGCCGGGGACGAGCCGGTTTATGTGAAACTCACCGGAAACTCAGGCCAGCGCACCGGATCTTTGGGCTATCCCAATACGCTGGTTGAGATCATGGGGCCGGCATCCGATGACGTGGGCTGGCTGAATGCCGGGGCCCACATCGTCGTGCACGGACATGCGGGCAATGGTCTGGCCAACGCCATGGCCCAGGGAAAGGTTTTTGTGGGCGGCAATACCGGGGCCCGGGCCATGACCATGACCAAACGCAACCCCCGGTTCCCCCACCCGGAAGTATGGGTGCTGGGTTCCGTGGGGGACTATTTCGGCGAGTTCATGGCCGGCGGCATTGCCGTGATTTGCGGCGTGGATGGCCAGGATCCGGAAAACGTGCTGGGATACCGGCCCTTGGTGGGCATGGTGGGGGGCCAGGTGTTCTTCCGGGGGCCCCACAAAGGGTTCAGCACGGCAGACGCCGGCCTGGTTGCGATATCGGACGACCAGTGGGCGTGGTTAACGGAAAATCTGGAAGAATTTTTAAATCATATTCATCGTCCCGAACTCTTGGAATCCCTTACAAAGAGATCGGACTGGAACCTTCTCGTTGCCCGCAGCGTCCGGGACAAGGCCGGTGCAAGCCAGCGATCCATGGCTTCTTTCCGAAAGGACGTGTGGGACCGGGAGCTGGGGGCCGGCGGCCTTATCGGCGATCTCACCACCCTTGACCGGCGGCCCATTCCGCTCATTCCCACCGGCGATCTCCGGCGGTTTGTGCCCGACTGGGCCAACCGGAAATACCTTTCCCCCTGCGAGGCAAGCTGCCCTTCCGGCATTCCGGTGCAGGAGCGGTGGCAACTGATCCGGGAGGGCCGGGTCGATGAAGCCGTGGATCTGGCCCTGGCCTATACGCCATTTCCGGCCACGGTCTGCGGGTATCTTTGTCCGAATCCCTGCATGCAGGCCTGCACCCGTCAGATTAATCTCATGAAGCCGATTGACACCACCCAACTCGGCAAAGCCAGCATCAACGCCAGCGTTCCGGACTTGCCGCCCTTAAGCGGCAAACGGATCGGGGTTATCGGCGGCGGGCCTGCGGGAATCTCCATTGCCTGGCAGTTGCGGCAGCAGGGCCATGAGGCGGTGATCCATGACCGGGCCGGACTTTTGGGGGGCAAAATTTCAAGCGTTATTCCCGAATCCCGGATTCCCAAGGAAGTACTGACCGCCGAACTGGACCGGGTACGGAAGGTTATCCCCCATGTGAATCTCGACCGGAACCTGGACCGGGAAGCGTTTGAGCGGTTAAAAGATACCTTTGATTTTCTGGTGATCGCCACCGGCGCGCAAAAGCCCCGGACCTTGCCGGTTCCGGGAAACCAGCGATTGATTCCGGCGGCGGATTTCCTGGCAAGGGCGAAAACCGGCGCGATAACGCCGGGCAGACGCCTGGTGGTCATCGGCGCGGGCAATGTGGGCTGTGATGTGGCCACGGAAGCCCACCGGCTGGGTGCTTTGGCGCTGACACTCATCGATGTGCAGGAGCCCGCGGCGTTCGGCAAGGAACGGAAAGAGGCGGAAGCGGCCGGGGCAATTTTCCGGTGGCCGTGTTTTACAAAGGAAATCACAGCGGACGGCGTGGTGCTGGATTCCGGCGAACTCATTCCCGCGGATACGGTGGTGATTTCCATCGGGGATGTGCCGGATCTGGATTTTCTGCCGGAAAATATCGGGAAAGACCGGGGATTTGTTACGGTTACCGAATCGTATCAAACCTCCGATCCCAGAATTTTCGCCATCGGCGATGCGGTCCGGCCAGGACTCTTGACGGACGCCATCGGTGCGGGCCGGAAGGCGGCTGTTGCCATCGGTGATATCATTGACGGCCGGAGATCCCTGGCAGAAACAGCGACAGGGAACCGTGGGAAGAAAAAACAGATGATCGACCGGAACCGGGTGTCTCTGGAATATTTTGACCCCCGGATCACGGATTTGAACGACATGAAATCATGCGGGTCCCAGTGCGCGTCCTGCGGCGCATGCCGGGATTGCGGCATTTGTGTGGCCATCTGCCCCGAGGCGGCCATCTCAAGGGAGCAGAAAGAAGGCACGACATACGAATACCTGGTGGATGCGGATAAATGCATCGGATGCGGTTTCTGCGCCGGGGCATGCCCGTGCGGGGTATGGGAGATGACGGCCAACTGCCCCATGGAAGGGTAATAAATAAATGATGAATGATGAGTGATGAATGATAAAACCGCAATCAACGGTTGAATCGTCGACGCATCCAACACCCATCCGGAATCTTTTCTGTTGATTTGAAGAGGGGATTTGTTACAAGGAATCTGCCTGATGATCAGGTAAAAAGACTGAAGACTGAAGGTAAATAGGGTGGGCGGAAATGGGCTGTTTTTAAAAATGCTTTATTCCTCACGCCCTTCAGCCTACAGCCTAAACACCTACAGCCTAACTATAAAGTGAATAAAATGAAAGCATTACTGGCCCTTGAAGACGGGCGGACCTTCCCTTGCCGGAGTTTTACCGGTCACGGCGAGTCCTTTGGCGAGGTGGTGTTCAACACCAGCATGACGGGCTATCAGGAAGTCCTCACCGATCCCTCATACCGGGGGCAGATGGTGGTCATGACCTATCCCCTGGTGGGGAATTACGGCGTGAATCCGGCGGATGTGGAATCCTCCCGCATCCATGTGTCGGCGTTTATCCTTCGGGAATATCAGGATTTTCCCTGCAATTTCAGGTCCACGGGATCACTTGGGGATTACCTGACAGGACAAGGGATTCTGGGCGTGGATTCCCTGGACACCCGGGCCCTGACCCGGCATCTGCGGACTGCCGGGGCCATGCGGGCCATGATTTCCACCCGGGATCTGGACCCCGCATCCTTAACGGCCAAGGTGCGGCAGACCCCGAAAATGGAAGGTCAGGACCTGGCTTCCACCGTAACCACCGATCAGGCGTATTTCTGGAAAAATGAAGAACGGATTTTTGTTAAGCCTGCCACGCACCTGAACTCTTCCGTCTGGCAGTCCGGGTCTGATCGGCCGAGGGTCGCAGCCTTTGATTTCGGGGTGAAATATAATATTTTGAGGTGCCTGGAGCGGGCCGGGTGCGATGTGCTGGTGGTGCCGGGCGCGACTTCCGCGGACCAAATCCGGTCCCTTTCCCCGGATGGCGTGTTTTTGTCCAACGGTCCCGGTGACCCGGAGCCGGTGAATTATGCCGTGGACACCATCCGGAAGCTGATCGGATACAAGCCCATCTTCGGTATTTGCCTGGGCATCCAGCTTCTAGGGTTGGCCCTGGGCGGACGGACGTACAAGCTGAAATTCGGCCATCACGGCGCAAATCAGCCGGTCCAGAACCTCATCACCCGGAAAGTGGAGGTGACCTCCCAGAACCACGGGTTTGCGGTGGATCTGGACAGTCTGGACCCGGAACTGGTGGAAGTGACCCATATTAATTTAAACGACCGGACGGTGGAAGGATTCCGGCATAAAAAACACCCGCTTTTCGCGGTTCAGTATCACCCGGAAGCCGCTCCCGGACCTAATGACGCCAACTATCTGTTTTCCCAGTTTGTGGAACAGATGAAAGAATATATGTAGCCGATTATGCCAAAACGAACTGATATCAAAAAAATCCTCATCATCGGGGCCGGGCCGATTATCATCAGCCAGGGATGTGAATTCGACTATTCCGGGACCCAGGCCTGCAAGGCCCTGAAGGAAGAGGGGTACCAGGTCATTCTGGTCAACAGCAATCCCGCCACCATCATGACCGATCCGGAAATGGCGGACCGGACCTATATTGAGCCGGTGACCCCGGAAATCGTTGAAATGATTATCGAAAAAGAGCGCCCCGACGCCCTGCTGCCGACATTGGGCGGCCAGACCGGCTTAAATACCGCCATTGCCGTGGCGGAAAACGGGGTGCTGGAAAAATACGGGGTGGAGATGATCGGGGCGACATTAACGGCCATCCGCAAAGCCGAGGACCGGGATCTGTTCCGGCAGGCCATGAACAAGATCGGTTTGCGCATCCCCCACAGCGCCATGGCCACGGACATGGCGTCGGCCCGCGCCATTGCCCGGGAAATCGGGTTTCCGATTATTGTGCGTACCAGTTTCACTCTGGGCGGCACGGGCGGCGGCGTGGCCTATAATCCGGAAGACCTGGAAATCCTGGCCGCGTCAGGCATTGAAGCCAGCATGAACAATCAGGTCATGCTGGAGGAATCCGTGCTCGGGTGGAAGGAATACGAGCTGGAGGTCATGCGGGACAAAAACGACAATGCGGTGATTGTCTGCTCCATTGAAAACATGGACCCCATGGGCGTCCATACCGGGGACAGCATCACCGTGGCCCCTGCCCAGACCTTGACCGACCGGGAATATCAGGTTATGCGGGATGCGTCCATTGCGATTTTGCGGGAAATCGGCGTGGAGACCGGCGGCTCCAATGTCCAGTTCGCCATTCACCCGAAAACCGGCGAGATGATCGTCGTGGAGATGAACCCCAGGGTGTCGCGCAGTTCGGCCCTGGCAAGCAAGGCCACCGGTTTTCCCATCGCCAAAATCGCCGCAAAACTCGCGGTGGGCTATACTTTGGATGAGCTGCCCAATGACATCACCGGCGAGACTGTGGCCGCCTTTGAGCCGACCCTGGACTACTGCGTGGTGAAAATTCCCCGGTGGACGTTTGAAAAATTTCCCGAAGCCGAGGATGTTCTGACCACATCCATGCGCTCGGTGGGTGAAACCATGTCTATTGGCCGGACATTCAAGGAAGCCCTGCAAAAAGGGCTGCGGTCTTTGGAAATCGGGCGAATGGGCCTTGGGGCGGATGGAAAAGAGGTGGGTGAAAAAACAAAAGAACCCATGGCCCTGGCGGACATTGAAAAATTTCTTTCCCGGCCCAATTCCAACCGGATTTTTTATCTTCGGGAAGCGTTGCTGGCGGGCATGACCCTGGATGATATTTACGCCTTGACGGCCATTGACCCCTGGTTCTTAAATCAAATAAAACAGATTGTTGATCTTGAAAAAACGATTGCGGGTCATACGGGAAATCTGCCGGTTGAATTGCTGAAAACCGCCAAGGAATATGGATTTTCGGACGTGCAGATCGGGTATTTGACCGGCAGCAATGAAGCTGCGGTCCGGGCTTTGCGAAAAGAGGTGGGCATTCTGCCGGTCTACAAGCTGGTGGATACGTGCGCTGCGGAATTTGAGGCGGTCACGCCCTATTATTATTCCACTTTTGAGATGGAAAATGAGGCCCGTGCGTCGAAAAAGCGCAAAGTGATGATTCTGGGCGGCGGCCCGAACCGGATCGGACAGGGCATCGAATTTGATTACTGCTGCGTTCACGCCTCCTTCGCCCTCAGGGAGCTGGGGATTGAGAGCATCATGGTCAACAGCAACCCCGAAACCGTCAGCACGGACTACGACACCTCCGATAAGCTCTATTTTGAGCCCCTGACCCATGAAGATGTCTTAAATATCGTGGAGACCGAAAAGCCCGACGGCGTGATCGTCCAGTTCGGGGGTCAGACGCCCCTGAATCTGGCCCAGGCATTGCTGGCGTCCGGCGCACCCATCATCGGCACCCATCCGGATGCGATTGCCCGGGCCGAGGACCGGAAGCAGTTTCAGGCCATGCTGGAAAAACTGGGACTCGTTCAGCCCCCCAACGGCACGGCCCGTTCGGTCGAGGAAGCGGTTTTGGCCGCGAAAAAAATCGGGTTTCCGGTCATTGTGCGGCCGTCCTTTGTGCTGGGGGGCCGGGCCATGAAGATCGTTTATGACGAAAAATCGCTTAAAAATTTCACCCTTCCGGCCCTGACGGCATCCGCCGGTCACCCGGTGCTGATTGACAAGTTTCTGGAAGATGCCGTGGAAATTGATGTGGACGCCATATCCGACGGGACCACCACACTTATTGCCGGCATTATGGAGCATATTGAAGCCGCAGGCGTTCACTCCGGCGATTCGGCCTGCGTGTTGCCGCCATGCAGCCTGAAGCCTTCTGAAATTTCGGAAATCCGGGCCGCCACAAAAGCCATGGCGGCGGAGTTAAACGTCATCGGACTGATGAACGTGCAATATGCCATTAAAGACGGTCGGTTGTATGTGCTGGAAGTCAACCCCCGGGCGTCCCGCACTGTCCCCTTTGTCAGCAAGGCCACGGGCGTTCCGTTTGCCAAGATCGCCACCAAAATCATGGTGGGCCATACCCTGGCAGGCTTGGGGTTGACCCAAGAGGTTACCCCTGCCCACGTTTCCGTCAAGGAAGCCGTGCTGCCGTTTAACCGGTTTCCGGATGTGGATGTGCTGCTGGGCCCCGAGATGAAATCCACCGGCGAAGTCATGGGTGTGGACACGAATTTCGGCCGGGCATACGCCAAATCCCAGATCGCGGCCGGCCAACGCCTGCCCACATCGGGGGCCGTGTTTATCAGTGTGCAGGATGCGGAAAAAGAGGCGGTGCTGGAAGCGGCCCGGCAGTTCAGCGGGATGGGATTTAAAATCCTGGCCACCCGGGGCACGTCGGAATTTTTTCAGGCCGCAGGCATCCACAGCCAGACGGTCAATAAAGTTTCCGCAGGCCGCCCCCATGTGGTGGACGCCATTATGAACCGGGAGATTCAGCTTGTGATCAATACCGGGTCCGGGGACCGGACCCGGCAGGACGGCTACCTGATCCGGCGGGCCGCAATCAAATACAATGTGCCTTATGCAACCACCATCGCCGGGGCAAAAGCCATGTGTACGGGCATTTCCGCGGTCAGGAAAAAGGCGTTGACCGTGCAACCGATTCAGCACTATCACCAATGACGGCTTCGTAAAAAGCCCAACTTCTGCGTTGCGCAAATCCATCGCTGCTTCAAAGTACGAAAAGTACTTATCATTGCTCAGGATTTGCGCGCCTTGAATTTGAACTTTTATACTTTGCCGTCGGAATTTGAAGTTTTACGCAACTGTCACCATGACAATCAATAAACAGGTTTCATTATGAAGCAATATCAAGATGCGGACGACCGGCCCAGGGAAGCCTGCGGCGTTTTCGGCATTCACCACCATCCGGAAGCCGCCCGGCTGACCTATTTCGGTCTTTACGCCCTTCAGCACCGGGGGCAGGAAAGCGCTGGGATTGCAGTTGTTAGAGACGGGCGCATTGTTTACCACAAAGGCATGGGGCTGGTGCCGGATGTGTTTAATGACGAGAAACTGGGTTTTTTGAAGTGCGAATGTAGCGCCATCGGCCATGTGCGTTATTCCACCACCGGCGGGTCCACGCTGGTCAACGCCCAGCCGTTTGTGATCACCCACAGCGGGAAATCCTACGCGGTGGCGCATAACGGGAACCTGGTCAATGCCCATATCCTGAAACAGCGGCTGGAAGCCGAAGGCTCCATCTTTCAGACCACCACGGACAGCGAAATTTTTCTGCATCTGTTCGTCAAAAACCTGAAGCACGGGTTTGAAGGTGCCCTGACCGCCGCCGTGACCCAGCTTGAAGGCGCGTATTCCATTGTGATGCTGACCAGCCGGGGGGAGGTTATCGGCATCAAGGATCCCCACGGGTTTCGGCCCCTTTGTCTGGGGCGAACACAAAATGACCGGTATGTGCTGGCATCCGAATCCTGCGCTCTCGATCTGGTTGAGGCGGAATTTGTCCGGGAGCTGGATCCCGGCGAAATCGTGATCATCAGCCATGACGGCATCCGAAGCATCCATCCCCACGCTCAGGTGGCGCGGCGCTGCTGCATTTTCGAATATATCTATTTCGCCCGGCCCGATTCCACCATTTTCGGAAAAAATGTTTACCAGACACGGAAGGCCCATGGCAGGCGGTTGGCCCGGGAAGCACCCGTGGCCGCGGATCTGGTGATGCCGTTTCCGGATTCCGGCAATTATGCGGCCCTGGGGTATGCGGAGGAATCCGGCATTCCCTTTGATCTGGCCATGATCCGCAATCATTATGTGGGGCGCACTTTTATTCAGCCGACCCAGAGTATGCGGGATTTTTCCGTCCGTATGAAACTCAACCCCGTTAAAGAACTGCTCAAGGGCAAAGATATTATTATCATTGAAGATTCGATCATTCGGGGAACCACCGCCAAAACCAGGGTCCGGGCCCTGCGGGAGCTGGGGGTCAAAAAAGTGCACATGCGCATCAGTTGTCCGCCACACCGGTTCCCTTGCCATTACGGGATTGATTTTTCAACCCGGGGAGAATTGATAGCGGCCCGGAAATCGGTGGAAGAAATGCGGGAGCATCTGGGACTGGATTCCCTTCACTATCTGTCCCTGGATGGACTGCTCGATTCAACCGGTGTGGAATCTCCTGAAAATAATTTTTGTAAAGCTTGCTTTGATGGGTGTTATCCTGTAAAATTCGACGATATCGTTTCCAAGGAGTGTTTGGAATAGCCTGATTCACTATTTCCACTTTTTCTGAGTATGGAGGGACATCCATGATCGAGTCGAAGTACCTTAAAGATAATGTCCAGAATATTCAAAGGCTTATGGGGATTCCGGGGCTGAAGGAATTCGAAACTCGGAATCTGGCGAAGCTGCTGCGGCTCAGTAAAATCAGGGAATATGAAAACGGGGAAATGATTATCCGGGAAGGGGACAATGATCCATGGCTGTATTTTCTCCTGTCCGGCCGGTTAATTATCAAAAAAAACGGCATTGAGATCGCACGAATTGACCAGGTGGGTGAAATTTTTGGGGAAATGCGGGTGATCGACAGTCTTTCCCGCTCGGCTTCGGTGTTTGCCGATGGAAAAGTCCTTTGCCTGGGCGTGGATACCTCCGCACAAGGCAGGGTCGGCTCAATCAGCACTGAAGAACGGGACGAGCGCCTGGATTTTCTGCTGCTGTTGTACAGAATCTTTTCCGAATACATGTCCATTCGCCTTCGGGCCGTCAATGACGAACTGATCAAGGCAAAAATAGAGGCCCAGGTGCTTCTGGACAACAAGAATGGAAATGGACAGTAATGGTTGTGCCGGAGCTGTCCGGTTGTTGAGTGCTTTTTTCCATGACTGAAACGGTTGCATTTTCAAAACATTCCGCGAATGTTTTTTTCCATATCCTGACCCGGTGCAATCTGACGTGTCGCCACTGTTACATCAATCCCGCCCAGCACGGAAACGACATTCTGCCCATTGAGACCATCACCGCGTGGCTGGATGTTTTTGTCCGTAAAACGAGCCATGCGAATCTGATCCTTCTCGGCGGCGAACCCACCCTTCATCCCCAACTTCCCGAAATCGTGAAGGCCGCCCGCCGCATGGGATATAAATCCATCACCATCGATACCAACGGCTACCTGTTTCATGATATCCTAAATAAACTCAACCCCCGGGATCTTGATTTTTTAAGCTTCAGCCTGGATGGCGCAACCCCGCAAACCAACGACCGGATTCGTGGGGAGGGGTGTTTTGCCAATTGTACGGCGGGCATCGAACAGGCAGTGCGGCGCGGATTTCACACCAGCCTGATTTTTACGGTGAGCCGGGCCAATATCCACGAACTTCACCTGATGCCTGCCCTGTTAAACCGTTTGGGGATCGAGCGGTTTTTTATCCAGGTGATCGGGATTCGGGGCAAATCCGCCGGTCCGGACAATGACGTAACGACCAAAGGGCTTCAGGCAGAGGGGCTTCAAGTGGACCGGGATACCTGGCTTTCCCTGATCCCGGCGGTGGCCCGAGAGGCTGCCGACCTGGGCATCACCGTGACCTATCCAAAGGTTTTTTTAGGGGAAGATGAGGGGTTTGAATGCGCAGGATTGGTGGCGGACAATTATTTTATTTTTCCCAATGGCCGGGTCTATCGATGCCCCCTGTGCGAGGATTATCCGCTTCATGGTTTTGAAATAACGGATAACCGCCTTTTCCTCACCGGAAAAATCAATGAACAGGATCTCTTTAATCTCACCATCCCCGAGGGGTGCGTGATGAACAAGCTTGTTCAATCCGGCAACCTGGCATACCGGCCCGACGGAAGCCCGGAGTATCGGGTTGCCTGCTGCTTGCTGAAGGAAGAGGTGAGGGCCAGAAAATAGAAAATCAGAATGGTTGTTTCCAACTTGACGCCTTTCCCTATCATGAACCTCGTCTCGGGATGCGCGCGATAAACAAGTTGCGATCATAGTCCGATTCGAGTTCCAGATCCGGCACCGCCGCCAATGCCCGCAGGATTCCCGTACCGATGCCGCGATAGGGGAGTTCTCCCCCTTTGGTCGCAAAGGAGGTGATCAGAGGATTACGGATGACCGACACGCCATTACGGATATTCTCTACGGTAATATTGTTCGGCAGCGCACCCGGGCTGATCAGCTCAATGCGATCATCGAACATCATGACCCGCCAAGGCGCCGAGATAAAGTAGTCCCGATGCAGCAGCATGTTGACGACAAGTTCCTCCAAGGCTGCCGGGGCTACTTCCAGGTTGCCTTCCGTATTAAACCCTTGTTGACCCTGAACGCGCCGCAGATTGCGGGTGAGAAAGGAAATCGTCCCTTTGTACATATCACGCAGGCACCCGCCGATATCCTGGCTGTCCCGGTATTTATCACCGGCAGGATCCTTGCCGACAAAAGAAACCGCCTTGACAACAAAAGCGGGGCGGTTTCTTTGAGGAATACTCCCAAAAAGCATCAGCCCGGCCAGATTGAGTGTCTCTTTTCGCGCCAAACCGAGATTGTTCAGCAATTGTCCCGGCGAAATCCCATCCTTATCGAGTGACTCATCCAGGGATTCTCCATATTGCCTTTTAAAAAAAGTTCCGAAATGATCCATGTCCATATCTGTTGATGTGGCACCTTCTACAGGAACTTCATCCGCATGAACGAGATCGGCGCTCTGAAGCATTCGCTGGACCTCCTCCCGGGAAGTTACCCGGCGCTTGTCCGCGGCTGATTTTACCCAAAAGACGCCGTCGTTATCGGCGTATGGCTTGGAAATGCCTTCCGGCACAATCACGACCATCACCAATTTCCCGCCGACAGAGATGTTTTCGGTTTCGGGATTGATCGAGGGGCGGACGCAATCGGTTGCTGTATTGGAAATCAACTGATTGATCCGTCGTATATCGTCAGGCGAGAGGCCGATGACCGATCCGGCATCATCAACGCCGATGAGAATCCTGCCACCTTTGCAGTTCGCAAACGCCGCCATTTCACCAGCCAGGGATTTTGCATTGGTGACATCCTGGCTTCGCTTAAATTGAGTTCGGGTGTCTTCACCGCGACTAATCAATTCAATGAGTTCTATTGCTTCCATAATTGATAAATTTCCTTGCGACGGGCGAAGGCCTCGTGCCCGCCTTCCATGATGGATACAATGGCTTTCTGTATTTCAGGCTCATCGATACTGCCGACCCGGATGCCGGCGCTTTTGTCGGCGAAGGAACATGCGCCGATCTGTTCCGCATCGCCCAGTACGGGGAAATTGGCGTTGTGGGTCGCAAAGATGAACTGGATGCTTTTCTTAAGCATCCGTAACATCTTGATGACATCCTCGAAAATGGTTTGGTTGTCCAGGTCGTCTTCAGGCTGGTCAATGACGATGACATCATTGTCCTGCTGACTAAGAATGAACAGGATCAATGCCGAAGCCCTTTGCCCCAGAGAGTGATCGCGCAGTTCCTTGCCGTGGTACTCGATTTGAAAAATATTCGGCACCTGCCAGGTGAGCAAAGATGCCTTGGCTTCATTAAAGTACCTGCGGAACACTCCACCTGAATCGCCGAGGTTGTTGCAGATCGTATCCAACTCTTCGTAGACCGAGATGAAATCCGCATGCGCATCGAGTACGCTCTTCAAGGTACTTTCTCGGAGTTTGCTGCCGCGGAAATAATTCTGCAATTCTTTCAGGAGCGCCCCCTTGTCGCCCTTATACAAAGGGACGATGCGAAGTGCAGACTGGCTTTCGTTGAGTTTGTTAACTTCTGCCTCTATCTGCTTGAATTCCTGGTGCCACAGGCCTGAAAGCCGCTTCAGTTCTTTTACGAGATCGTCTCGAAGGGCGTTTTTGCGGTTACGGCTCTTTGCTATTTCTTCCAGTGCTAAGTTGGCTTTCTGTAATTCGGTGTTGCGTTTGACGAAATCGTCCGGACGAATACTGACGCTCCCGGCTTGTTGAAGTTGCTCGCTCAATTTTCGCTCAATGGCCGCAAAATCATCCTTAAGTGCCTCGCGACGACGTTCCAGTTCAGCCAGTTTATCGTGCAAGGCGCGCGCATCCTCGCGCATTCCGATGAGAACCCGGCGCACACTGTCGGGAGTCATGCGTAAGCGCTCAAGGATGCGGTTGATGTCCGCGATGACATCGGTGTTTTCCTGGGATGATAGCATGGTCTGTGCGGCCAGTTCAGATTCCTGTTCCTTCAAAAACGAGTCAAAAGACCGTACAAGGGTGTCCACAACATCAGCAAGGCGGCGAGCTTGGGTGACATCCGCATTGAATGCCACCTGGCGTTGAAGCTGCTGTTCAACTTCGTATTTTTTAAAAAGCGCCAGGTGAAACTCCGCGTCCTTTCGCTTGCTCTGATATTCCTGCTCCAATGTATCCAAGTCTTTTAATTTGTCGAGATGGGCCAGGACATCTAAAACCCGTTGGCGTTGGCTTATAATTTCCCGGCGGACGGCATCGAGTTTCGAGCCCAGCAGGCGTTCCAATAATTCGCGCTCGGATCCCTCGCCCCGCTTCACCAATTCCTTTTGCCCGAAGAAAAGTGGATTTTTTAAGGGGATACGCACACCGGGGCGTAACTCGCCATCGAAATAAATGTCCGCCCGTTCGTTCAGGATGCGGTGGGTTTCGTAGTGCCGTCCTTGTGCATCTTCCACTTCGACCACGACTTTTCCGCCGCTGCCGAGAGAAAACCGCACCAGATCCTGCTTGTACTTAAGGTCCAATTCTTCGGTGGATTCGGGCAAAGGCAACTCCAGCGCAAATCGCAAACACTCGAGAACGGAAGACTTACCGCTTCCCCGGATGCCGATGAAGCAGTTCATCGCGTCGGAAAGGTCAATTCGCCTGCCGTTCAAAATGCCTCCTTCAAACCGGACGGAACGGATCCAGGAGTGGGCCTGTTTCTGAACGGCGTTAGCGGACAAACGATCCGCCCCGGGCTTCAAGGCAAACTGGACTGCTTCAAAGGTGAACGCCCCGATTTTGATGAAGGTCCGTTCGCCGCGTCCGACTTCATCCATTGCCTTGGGGTCCGAGCCTTCCACTTCCGAAGGATACCAGGCCCCAAGCCAGGCTTTCACCTTCTCGCGTTTGTCTCGTGCCCGCACTTTCTGAAAAGCTGCGGTTCGGATGCGGAAAAGTTCGTTCTGACCAAGCTTGATAATCGGGCCACCGTCAAGCCCATCCCACAACCCGTTTTTTTCTTCCACATGCGCAAAAATAAGCATGTAATCCTTTTCGAACTTATCCAGTTCGCGAATCGTTTCAAGCAGATCGTGATTTGATCGGGCATTGGTGTTGTCATAGCCCGCCTGACCCGCGAAGGTCAGCCCGATGAAGCTGTTGATGTGGTCCGTGTTTTCACGGTTATCAATCCAGTCCTCATGGAATACCACCAATGTATGAATACCACATCTCCCATCCTTGACGGACAATTCAACACCGGGCATCAGATAGATATTTTCTTTCCTTGCGGCTCTCCGGAGGGCCTTGAACTCCTCCCGGTCAAACTTATTGTGGTTGGTGATCACGCCAACACGGATGTCCGCCTGCTTCAGCGCGGCGACATATCGCATCACAAAATCCCGGTCAGCGCCGGCATCCTTGAATTCGTTGTCCCGCGGGGTATGCAGATGAAAGTCAGCCCGCACCCATCGATTTCCATTTGTGAAAAAATTATTGATTTCAGGCATTTTTTATCTCCAACCCCGTATTCATGCGACCTTCGTTTCGACTTGAATATTTCAGCAAAGGCATCAACTTGACGTCAGCCTCGCAGATTAAATTCGTATTTGATGCCGGATCCCTTTAAAATACGGTCGATCAGTTCTCTTGTCATTATTAGGGCCATCGTCTCTGCCCCGGAAGACTGGCTTTTTGTTGATATACCATACTTTAATCCATTGAATTGTCAAAAAGTTTTTGATTTTTTGGGACGACAGCCCCTATGAAAAACGGCCATATCGAATGAAATTTTTTTGTTGGAGGCGGGTTTGATGAACAATGATGGCGGTCGTGCGGCATTGGGTTTCACAATCACCAACAACGAAGCAAGAAAAATTGTAATATCATGAGATTTAAAATATAATTAAAGTTAATAGTTTCAGCAAAGAACCCTTTTGGGCATTCCATCTGTCCCATATGTTTATGAACCGGAAGCATCATTATGGACAACAACGCGCTGCTTGAGAAATACCATCATTTATTGAGCGAAAATAGTCGATTGAGGGAAGAAAACCATCGATTGAAAGTCCGGCTGGGGATAACGGAATCCAAGCTTGATGAAAATGGTGTTTCAAAAACAAGGGTGGAAGAAATTCTGCCAGTAGAAAGGTCATCCGACCGCGACGCGTTTTCAGATGTTACCAACGCATCGAATTCATTATCAAAAATTAGACGGTTCATGTCCCTTTTCAAAGGCCGGGACGATGTATACGCCAAACGATGGTGGAGCAAGAAAAATAACAGTTCCGGCTATTCACCGGTTTGCCTGAACCAGTGGCAAACCGGGGTATGCGGCAAACCAAAGGCAGCCTGCGCCGGATGCCCGAACAAAGCCTATGCCCCATTGGATGAACATGTTGTCGAAGACCACCTGAGGGGGAATATCACAGCCGGCGTCTACCCTCTTCTGCCGGATGAAACCTGTTTTTTTCTGGCCATGGATTTTGATGAAACAGACTGGCGGAAAGACATAAGTGCGAGACGTTTGCGCCGAGTTTACGATTCCTGTGGCGGTGGAGCGGTCGCGATCCGGAAATGGTGGGCATGTTTGGTTTTTTTTCGAAAATAGCTTATCCGCAGCCCTGGCCAGAAAATTCGGCACGGCTCTGCTGACCCATGCCATGAATAGACGGCATGAAATTAAATTCAAATCCTATGACAGGCTGTTTCCCAATCAGGACACCCTGCCCAAAGGCGGGCTGGGAAATCTCATTTCCCTTTCTCTCCAGAAAACGGCAAGGGAAACCGGTAACAGTGAATTTGTCGATGAAAACTTTAACTCCTATGAGGATCAATGGGCGTTTTTATCCTCCATTCAAAAGATTTCAGAAAATCAGGTGGCGAGTCTCATATCAGAACTTTGTCCCGGCCATGAACTGGGCATATTGAAAATCGACGAGGAAACAGAAGGGCCAAAACCTTGGGAGAGCAGCAAAATCCATTTGCTGAAAAGTGATTTCCCGGAAAAAATTGATATTGTCCGGGCAAATATGCTGTTTATTCCAAAGGAGGGTCTCTCCCAGCGGGCCTTGAATCGTTTAAAACGACTGGCGTCCTTTAAAAATCCCATGTTTTTCAGGCACCAGGCCATGCGCTTGCCTACATACGGACATCCGCGGATCATTTCCTGCGAGGATGAAACCATTGCGTATTTGTGTCTGCCCAGAGGCTGCGAACCTGAATTGACCACTGAACTTGATGTTCTTGGGGACTTGGAATTTACTAATATACCGTTTTCATGCTCTTGCTCTTAATCATGCTCTTGCTCTTATTATTGAGATTTTAAAGTAAGATTAGGAGCAAGAGCATGAGCAAGAAGAACGGCATAATGGTATTTTAAAATTTTCCGAATCC
>JBAQUK010000291.1:0-12561 GCA_049297455.1 Desulfosalsimonadaceae bacterium
ACGTAATATATTTATACGAACACGATAAAAATGAAGAAAAGTTGTAAGTGTTTTCAAATGCTTAGTTACAATAACGTTGTGTTTTTTGGCTTAAAGTGTGCGCTTTATCCGACTTTTAGGATATTAATGATGCCGGATCTGGGGAAACCCTGAAAATGGTGGAACAGGCAGGGGGGGAAGGCGAAGTTTTTCACGCAGATGTCACTGACCCCCGAGCGGTGAAATCGATGGCGGATCATTTCTTCTCCACATGGAACGGGGTGGACATTCTGGTAAACAATGCCGGAATCGCTATAGGCGGTGCTGTCGGTGACGTTCCCCTCAAACAGTGGAATACGATCTTTGATGTTAATTTTTGGGGGATGCTGTACGGATGTCACGAGTTTATTCCCCGGATGAAGGCGCAGGGCGGAGGCCACATCATGAACGTTGCGTCTGCTGCCGGGCTATTGTGTCTTACCAGTATGGGGCCTTACAGCGTGACCAAGGCGGCGGTTATCGCTCTTTCGGAAACACTGAGGGTTGAGGCGTCGCCCTATAATATCCACATCACGGCTGCGTGTCCGATGTTTTTTAACACCGGGCTGCTTGACGAAATGAAAAGCACGGATCCATGGATAGTGGAAGTCGCCAAAACCGCTTTCCAGGTGGGACATCCCGCGGACAAGATCGCAAAAAAGCTGATCAAAGCGGTTGCAAAGGATAAATTGTATGCGGTGCCGATGGTTTACGGAAAGATATTATGGCTGAACAAGCGACTTACGCCAAACCTTTATTATAACCTGACGGCTTTTCTGAACAGGCATGGCTGGATGAAACCACTGTATTTAAAGCTGGCGAGATGGGGCGTATTGTCAAAATAAATACCACCAATCAATGACAAAAGCGGGAGTGCATCACCATGATGCATCTCCCTCTTTTGTCATTGATTGAATCGCCTTTAAATATCGAGAATATTGACTTCCAGTGCATTGGTCTGAATAAAATTCCGTCTGGGCTCCACTTCATCCCCCATGAGAATGGTGAATATATCATCGGTTTCCACCACGTTCTCCACTTTCACCTGAAGCAGGGTCCGGGTTTCAGGGTCCATGGTGGTGTCCCACAACTGATTCGGGTTCATTTCCCCCAGGCCTTTATACCGTTGAATCGTCAAGCCCTTTTTGCCTTCTTCGATCAGGCAGTGAATCAGCTCCTGTTTGTCGCTGATAATCATCGGCTCAGATTCACTGTTTTTGTTGAACACATAAAACGGCGGATGATCGTATTTTTCGATCTTGCCGCTTAACATCAGCGCGTTCTGATAATTGGCGGAATAAATGAGTCCCCTGCCGATTTTGATGGGGGTTTTGTTTTTTCCGGACGCCCCGGCAAACAAATCGTTTAAAATATCCACTTCCGTTGAAACCACCATCATTTCAAAGATATTTCGTTCTTCATTCCAGGTGATTTCACCGGCCAGGTATCCGTTTTCCTTTAACGTGACCTGAAGTTCCGCCATTTTCTCCTGGCTCTGGAGAAAGGTTTTGCTGGATACCCCGCTTTTTATGAGTAATTCCACCAGATCCGAATAAATGCCCTGCTTGTTTAATTGCTTCAGCGTTGAAAAATAGTCCGCCAGATTGGTGATGAACAAATAAAGCTGGTGGCCGGACAATTCCTTGTCATCATAATCGGTTTTGACAAATTTCTGTTCACAGGTGCGTTTTAGAATATAATCGGTATATTCCTTTTCATCCTTTATATATTTTTCGCTCTTTCCTTTTCCGATGCGAAACAGCGGCGGCTGGGCGATATACAAATATCCTTTTTCAATGATTTCCGGAAGCTGCCGGTAAAAAAAGGTGAGCAGCAGGGTCCGGATATGGCTTCCGTCCACATCCGCATCGGTCATGATGATGACCTTATGGTATTTTATTTTATCAATATCGTATTCTTCCCGGCCGATGCCGGTTCCCAGCACGGTGATGATATTTTTGATTTCCTCGCTGCGGAGCAGCTTGTCAAACCGCGCTTTTTCCACGTTCAGGATTTTTCCCTTGAGGGGCAGAATCGCCTGGGTTTTTCTGTCCCTGCCGGATTTCGCAGACCCGCCAGCGGAATCGCCCTCCACCAGAAAGAGTTCCCTTTCGCTCGGTTCGGACGCCTGGCAATCCGCCAGTTTTCCGGGAAGCGTGGAATCCATGAGTGACCCGGCGTTTCTTGCCAGGTCCCGGGCCCGTTTCGCGGCGTCCCTGGCTCTGGCCGCATCCACCGATTTATCGACAATTTTTCGTGCAATAGCTGGATTTTCTTCAAAATACGTGCTTAATTTTTCATTTATCAGGGATTCGACGATTCCCTTGACTTCGCTGTTGCCCAGTTTCGTTTTGGTCTGGCCTTCAAACTGGGGGGATTTGATCCGGATGCTGATAATGGATGTCAACCCTTCCCGGACATCATCTCCGCTGATTTTGGCCTTGAGATTCTTAAACGCATCCGCGCTCGCGGCATAGGAGTTGATGCTCCGGGTGAGACCGGCCTTGAATCCGCTTAAGTGCACGCCGCCTTCAATCGTATTGATATTATTGGCAAAAGAAAATAATTTTTCATTATAGGTATCGTTGTACTGAATGGCGATTTCCACCTGGATATCGTTTTTTTCGCCTTCCACCACAATCGGGTCATGCAACGGCACATGCCGCCGGTTCAGATATTTGACAAACGCGGACAGTCCGCCTTCGTAACGGAACGTTTCTTTCTGATCCGACCGGTCATCGGCAATGGTGATGGTGAGACCTTTGTTCAAGAACGCCAGCTCTCGCAGGCGGCTGGACAAGGTGTCATAGGAAAACTCATCGGTGGTCATGATTTCCGTATCCGGAATAAACCGGATTTTGGTGCCTTTTTTTTGCGTGTCACCAATAATTTTCAATTCGCACGTTTTCTGGCCCTTGGAATACGACTGGTAATAAATCTTTCCGTTTAAATATACTTCCACTTCCAGCAATTGCGACAACGCATTCACCACCGACACGCCGACGCCGTGGAGACCGCCGGACACCTTGTAGGAGTCATGATCGAATTTACCGCCGGCATGGAGTTTGGTCAGCACCACTTCCAGGGCCGGCATATTTTCCGTCTTGTGCATGCCCACGGGAATGCCCCGGCCGTTGTCCTCCACGGTGACGCTTTTATCCGTATGGATAATCACGTTAATGGTGTCGCAATGCCCGGCCATGGCCTCGTCAATACTGTTGTCCACGATTTCGTAAACCAGGTGGTGAAGCCCTGCCACATCCACATTGCCGATATACATGGACGGCCGGATGCGGACCGCTTCCAGACCTTTTAAGACATTGATATTATTTTCATCATAGGTTTGATTGGATGGATTGTTCTGATTCATTTTTTTTACACTTTATTAATTTATTTTTATTACTTATCCGGACGCTTCTTAAATTAAGACTCTTTTTTCTCCGCTATAATGGGAATTTTTCCCGTCATAGCTTCATGGGCATGATAATATTCATATAATTCGCATTTTTTTCTCCGCGTACAATACAGGGACTTTCATTGTTTTTTAAATTTAACAAGACGGTATCGGTTTCAATAAAATTCAAGGCTTCAATAAAATATTTTGGGTTAAATGCCACTTCAATGGGTTCCCGGTCAAACTCGATGGCAATTTTTTCTTTTGATTCCCCGACGTTGGGATTCGTCGCCCGGGTAATCAATTCGTTGTTTTCAAAATAAAAAATAACCGAGCGGTATTCTTCGGAGGTGATGATGGTCATGCGTTTCAGCATCATCAGGAGCAGATCCCGGTTGAATGCCACGTCAAAGCTTTCATCCACATTCAACAGATCCTGATATTTGGGGAAATCCCCCTCCAGCAGATTAATAATGATGGTTTCATTGTCTTTTTTTACAATAAAATGATTGTCTTTGACGCCGATATTGACGTCTCCTTCAAATTCAAGGAATTTATTGACCTCGCCCAGTCCTTTTTTCGGGAGAATAACCGGCTCACCCGGCATAAACCCGGATTCCGGGTCGCAAATATAATCAATCTTGGATAACCGTTTGATATCCGTGGAAACCATCCGAACGATATTGTCGGATTCACCGGTAATCTTTTCCAGTTGAACACCGATCATATGTTCGCGCTTTTCATCGCCGGCCACGCTGATGGCAATGGATTTCTCAATCATTTTTCTAAATGATTCCGATTTAATTGAAAAAAACGCTGCATCCGCCACTTTTGGGATATCCGGAAAATCTTCCGTATTCATCCCCACCAGATGATATTCCACGTTATCAGAAAAAATTTGTATCCAGTTGTTGTCCAGTTCCTCAAAAATCAAATAATCGGTGGGAAACATTTTGACAATATCATGAAGTTTTCTGGCATTCACGGCCGCTTCACCCTGGGATTCCACCACTGCCGGATAAAACCCCTCAAACCCGGTTTCCAGATCCGTTGCAGACAAAATCACACCGTTTTCACTGGTTCGGATCAGCACATTTTCCGTAATGGCCAGACTGGTTTTCCGGCCGACAATTCCCTGAATGCGGGACAAGACATCGGTGATTTCATTTTTCAGAATTTTAAACTTCATTGGGGTTCCTTTAATGTATTATTTATATAAAAATAATTTAAATATTAAGGAGTGTTCATAACACCAATAACTTTTTAACTTATTAAAAATAAAATTAATTATTTTATCACGAGATGATGATAATCTATGGCATGGCGAGTTTAAAACAGTTGATTTATGAATGGTGTTTTTTAAACTGTTTAAAACTATTCGGTTATCAACAAAATATCAATACAAAAATGTTCATGAAAACGGATGCGATTCATCCAAAGGCTTTTTGAAATGAAAGAGAAAATTAAGAATATTTACTTTAATTACCTGTGGTGGATTTGGCAAACCATTCTTGTGCTTGTCAGCATTTTTTTTATGGTATTGGGTATCGAAATATTAATAAAATCCTATAAATTAGATAATCCATTTTATTTTATGATGATATTTTTCGCATCCAATTTAATTATTCTGATCAGCGGGGTATTGATGGCGGGTTTCATATACCGGATGGTGGGGGTCTTCAAACTGGTTCATCCCAGAAAAGAGGATGCAGAAATTCACCACGAAGCAATAGAAGAACACGAAGAAAAAAATGAGAGTAAAGATTAACAACACTTTGCGTGTTTTTTTTCTTCATTAACTTCGTGTTCGTGATTTATATGAAATAGGACTTTTTATAACCACGGAGAGAACAGAGGACACAGAGATTGAGTATGAAACAGGGAAATCCATTTATTGTTATTGTGACGTTGTTTGGGTTCTCATAATTGATTATTTATTAATTTAATATTTATATTGAAGGATGTTCATAACACCAATAACTTTTTAAGTTATTCAAAATAAAATGAAATATCTTAAAAAAAGATGATGATAAGATGTGAAGGGACAGGTTTATAACCCGTGACTTGTGTATGGTTTTTTTTGGAGTGTTGAAAACTGTCCGGTTATCAACAATTGATTAGGAGGGTTTTGGCTGGTTATTTTGAAGAGCGTAACCGTTTAAAATGGTCTATGGAGGATTGCGGAGTGAAGGTGAGGGGTTTTCCCGTTGTTAATGCATAATAATAAATTTTAGCTGATTTTTCAAGTAGTTCCGTGTTTTTTAACGCGATTTCAAGATCAGCCCCCAGCACCAGTGCCCCGTGATTCTGAAGGATATAACTGTGGCACTGATTGCCGAGTCGGGATGAGACGTTCTGCGCCAGTTCATCCGTACCCGAAAGGGCGTAAGGCACGATATCGGTGCTTTCCCCGAGGGCCAGGGTGACTTCATCAAACAAAGCGGGGATGGGTTGACCGATCACTGAAAAGATGCTGGCAAACACCTGATGGGTGTGAATCACGCCGCTGATTTCGGGCCTTTGGTCATACACGGCCGCATGCATGCCCATCTCAATGGACGGCGGAAGGCATCCTTCCACCTGTTTCAGGTTGCGGTCCACCACGCAAAGGTCGGCTATGGTCATGTCATGGTAGGTTTTATTGGTCGGGGTGATAATAATGAGATCCGCTTCCTTGATTTTTAAAGAAACATTTCCGCCGGAACTGAGCCGGCATCCGAAATATCCGTTTTCCGAAAGCCACTTGGCGCAGTTCAGCACCCTGGTTTTATATTCATCATAAAGGCCCATTTATCAAATCTCCTTTGTTGGATTTTTTAATTCAGTATTCACACCAAATGCCGAAAAAGCGTATCAAACGGCAGATCATCCATCAACTAAAACCAGCAAGGTAAAAAGGCTGTTTACATGACGTTCAGAATTCTGATAAATGGGGATAAAACAAGTCGAATTTTATCGGGATAAACTCAGGAGATAAATGAAACACCATAAGACCGGAAACAAAACAGCGGCTTTTTTTGATTTGGACAAGACCCTGCTGAACGGCGAAAGCCAAGCCATGGAGGCCAGGTATCTGATCGAAAAAAACAGGTTTTCTCCGGTATACGGATTTAAAATCCTCGGGGTGGTTGCAGCGTCCTTTGCCTATAAAAATCAATGGATGACGCCCTGGCGATATAATCAGATTTATGTCAGCACATACAAAGGCCAGCAAATAGACTGGCTGAAGGAACAGGGCTATGAAATTTACGGATTGCGCATAAAACCGGCGCTTTTTGCCGGTATGCTGGCGGTGATGGAGATGCACCGGCGTCTCGGCCATATTATTGTGCTTATCTCCGCAACAGCGGAACACCTGCTGGAACCGGTGAAAAACGATATGAATGCGGATTTCATGATCGCCACAAAACTGGAGACGACGCCTTTAGGCATCTGTACCGGCAAAGCCGAAGGGCGGATCTGCGTCGGAAAACAAAAACGCCGATTGATAAATCAGCTCGCCCGGATTCATGGGATCGATCTTGACGCTTCCTACGCCTATTCGGACCATCACGCGGACATTCCATTTTTAAGCGCTGTGGGCAACCCGGTGGCCGTTAACCCCACAAGGGACTTGAAAGACGAGGCGGAAAAAAACAGATGGAAAATCATGACTGCGGAAGCGCGGTTTATTGGGGACAGCGGTGGTCGTCATGCTCCGGCTAATTAGGAAATTGTCTGATAGGAAGCATTGCCGTGCATATGGACATTTTTTAAGCGTTGAAGGAAAAAGCGAATGGCGGAACCGGGAAAAATAAATAACCTGCGGGTGGTCAAGCAATTGACGGCGGGGCTGTATCTGGACGGCGAAGACTTGGGCGAAATTCTGCTCCCGAACCGCTATATTCCCGAAAATTGCCGCATCAATGACAATCTTGACGTGTTTGTTTATTTTGATTCGGAAGACCGCATCATCGCCACCACCCTGAAACCCTATGCCCAGGTTGGGGAAACCGCATGGCTCAAAGCGGTGGACATAACCGATGTGGGGGCGTTTCTGGACTGGGGTCTGGCCAAGGATCTGCTGGTCCCATTCAGCGAGCAGGCTCAGCCCATGAAAAAAGACAGGTTCTATCTGGTTTATGTCTATCTTGATGCGGAGAGTCAGCTTATTGCGGCCTCATCACGGCTTGAAAAATTTATTGCAAAACAATCAACGGAGTTGCGTGACGGACAGGCTGTGGACCTGATTATTGCCGGTCAGACCGATCTGGGATATAAAGCCATCATCGACCACAAAGTCTGGGGTGTGCTCTATCAATCGGAAATTTTTCAAGAACTTACGATCGGGCAAAGGATCAGCGGATGGGTGAAAAAAGTCCGGCCGGACGGGAAAATCGACCTGTGCCTGCAACAACCCGGTTATGAAAAAGTGCCGGATTTGGCCGAACAAATCATCCGGGTAATCGCCGCACACGGCGGATTTATTGATGTGACCGATAAAAGCACCGCCGAAGAAATTAATGACATGTTCGGCGTCAGCAAAAAAACCTTTAAAAAAGCCATTGGCGCCCTCTATAAATCCCGGCGGATCACACTTGAAAATGACGGCATTGCCTTATCCCGGTGAGCTGGATTTTATCAGTAGCCCGGCTATTTCCTGGGCCTTCCCAAAAATAAATTTCCTTCCCTTCGGTTCCGGATAAACCCGTTCTTAAAAAGAATATAATAGACTGAATTTAAAACTAAATATCTCTTTGAAAAATAATGTTGACAGTGTAAACATATCGGTTTAATATAGCATCCATCATAAATTGATCCGCTGCAAGCATGGATTAACGGCAGATAAAAATAAGAAAAAATTCTATGCCCCAACAGAAAAAAAAATTACCCGCCTATCATCACGGCAACCTAAGACGTGTTCTGATTGATACGGCCCTTGAAATTATTTCCGAGCAGGGCGCAGACGATGTTTCCTTAAGGCAAATCGCCAAAAGGGCCAAGGTAAGCCATACCGCTCCCTATCGTCATTTTAAGGACAAAAACGCCATCCTGGCGGCAGTGGCCCGGGAAGGCTTTGACATGATGCTCTGCCAGACCGAGGAACGGATCGCCCGTAGCCGGGGCGATGAACTGGAACATTTCGCGATTTGCGGATTATCCTATATTGATTTTGCCTTAAATTATCCCTCCCACTACCGGGTGATGTTCGGCACGCGGTCTGAAAACTCCTATTTTTCCGATGACTTCACGCCGGAATCCACCCCTTCTTTTCAATTACTTAGCGATAAAATCAGGATCTGCCGGGAAAAAGGTCTTTTAAAGGCCGGGGATTTAAAGGAAATGACACTGGCGGCCTGGTCCATTGTTCACGGGTTCGCCATGCTCCGGATTGACCATCACATACCGGACCAGGGGATGGATGAGAAGAAATTGCAAGACCTCAAACGGTCCGTGGTGATGACGCTTTATTTCGGCCTTCGGCCGGAAAAATAAGATAAGTTTAAGGGAATATTCATTAACGGATTTAAAGATAATATAGGGCGTGGGGCAAAATGATAACATTTGATTATGGAGGAGGCAAAAAAATGACTGAAGATGTCTATAAAAAATTGGCAACGGTTTTGGACACACTGCCCAACGGATTTCCCGCCACCGAAAACGGGGTGGAAATCAAACTTTTGAAAATGATTTTTCCCCCGGAGGATGCGGAACTGTTTTGCGATCTGCGGCTGAAATTTGAGACGCCCGAGCAGATCGCCCAGCGCACGGGCCGGCCCCTGGAAGGGCTGGACGATCGCCTCAAAAGCATGTGGGTAAAAGGGCAGATTTTCGGGGTGGATTTCGGTGCGGTTCGGGTTTATAAAATGATGCCTTGGGTGTTCGGCATTTTTGAGTTTCAACTAAAACACATGACCAGGGAATTTGTCCTGCTCTGTAAGGAATATGAAAAAACCTTCGGGCCTCAGTTCTGGAGTTCCAAAGTGCCCCTCATGAATGTGGTGCCCGTGGAACAGGAAATCGCCGGCAATGAAATGGCCCTTCCCTTTGAACAGGTCTCTTCCATTATTGAAAAAGGCGTATCCTTTGCGGTGAACGAATGCATCTGCAAAAAAGAAAATGAAATTCTGGGAAATCCTTGCAAAAAACCCCTGGAAGTCTGTCTGGCCATTGCCCCGGTTCCCAATGTTTTTGACAATCATCCGCTCAAGGCTCGGCCCATCACCAAACAGGAAGCCTATGATATTTTAAAGAAAAGCGAGGAATTTGGTCTGGTGCACCTGACCAGCAACATCGAAAAGGGCCATTATTATATCTGCAATTGCTGTAGCTGCTGCTGCGGCGTGCTGCGGGGCGTCATTGAGCTGGGCATATCCAGCGGGGTGAATTCCAATTATTATGCCCACATCAACGCGGATGAATGCGTGGGCTGCGGCGTATGCGCGGATGAGCGGTGCCAGGTCCATGCCATTTCAGCTTCGGGGGACGTTTATCAGGTGATGCATGAAAAATGCATCGGCTGCGGGCTGTGCGTTTCCACCTGCCCGTCAAACGCCATCTCGCTGATTCGCAAAAATCAGGAGGATATCGTGATGCCGCCGGTGGATGAAGACGACTGGTATAGACGGAGAGGCCGGATGCGCGGGGTGGATTACAGCAAATATGCGTAAAAGAAAGGATTTGTGATGCACGAATTGCCGGTGATTAACAGCATTTTGAGCGTGGTGATGAAACATGCGGTGGCCAATAACGTGAATAAAGTCGTGGCAGTTCATCTGAAGATTGGGGAAATGTGCGATCTGGAAGAAAAATGGATGCAGGATTATTTTGATTATCTGTCCAAGGGGGGGATTGCCGAAGGGGCCCGGTTGGTGGTGGAAAGAACGCCGGTGGTGATGAAATGCGATGGCTGCGGCGCATCCTTTCAGGTGGATCTGAAACAGACTGAGGCCCTGGCCTGTCCGGAATGTGGCGGGGAAAAATACAGCATGGTTTCGGGCCGGGAATATTATATTACGAATATGGAAGCCATGTAAAAATTATATTTCGGCCCATGAAAACACGCCCGGACTTAAAAAAGAATGGCAGATCCGGGCGGTTTGCAGGGTTTCCCGGTGAAACACATTTATCAGGGCCATGGAAAGACCGGCGGCAGCCAGCATCGGAAGAAACGCGCATTCCAGCTTTCGTTTGGTCTCCGGCGGCAGGGAGCCGGTTGCCAGGTTCGATATGCCCGCAATGGTCCGGACGGGAAACCCCAGAATATCCGGCAGCATCCGGATCACCGACAGGGCGCTTTGGTTGTGGCGCATGCCGTCCTCCCAGATGACCGGCGCAACCACCGGATCGATGATCAACTGCTCGTTATCCAGCCCGGCCTTTTTAAATGCATCAAAAAGTTCAAGTGCCACCTGGATGCAGTCTTCTTCGCCCACCGGCACCTGACTGTTGGGATATAAAAGATAACCAATAATATCGGCATGATATTTTTTAGCCAGGGGCAGGATGGCGGAAAGTTTCCGGGGCTCCGGGGAAAATCCGTTGATGACGGCCTTGTTCCGGCAGGTCATGAGCCCGGCTTCCAATGCCTTTGGATTGGAAGTATCCAGAATCAGGGGAAGGGTTGTGGCCGATTGAACGGTTTCCACCAGAAAGGTCATCTTCTCTTCCGGATTACGGGATAACGGTCCGGAGTTTATATCAATCGCCTGGGCTCCGGCCACAACGCACCGGGTCGCCATGTCACGGATGGGCTCGGGATCCAGCCGGTCAAGGGCGGCCTGAATCGAAAGGTTGGTAATTCTCAGGTTATCGGCGACGATCAGCAAAAAAAATTACCAGTTTTCGGCCAGCAGTTCAAATGATCCCCTGGGTCGCACGCAGGCCGGGCATTTGTCCGGGGCTTCCGTTCCGGTATGCACATACCCGCAGTTGATGCATCGCCAGACCCTCTCGTCTTTCCGCTTGAAAGTCCGGTCCGCCAGGATATTGGCCGCCAGCGCCAGATACCGTTTCTCGTGCTGTCTTTCCGAAACGGATATGGCGTCCCAGGTGTCGGCGGCCCGTTCAAATCCTTCCTCCCGGGCGATTTTTGCAAACGACGGGTATAATTGCGAGTATTCAAGCTTTTCCCCGGCCGCAGCCGCGATCAGGTTGTCATACGTGCTTTTGATGACCCCGGATGGAAAGCTGCCGGTGAATTCCATCTCTCCCCCGTTAAAAAATTTAAAAAATCGGAGGGCGTGCTCACATTCCTGGTTGGCTGTTTCTTCAAAAATACCGGATATTTGAACATATCCATCCTCTGCTGCCTGCCTGCTGAAATACGTGTACCGGTTCCTTGCCTGGGACTCACCGGCAAACGACAGCATCAGGTTTCTGGCGGTCCGGCTTTCCCTGAATTTGATCATGGCGTCCACCTTTTTTTAAAAATTATCGAAAATTGTTAATCCTCAATAATTTCGATGGCGTCAGCACCGCATTCAGCCGCCGCCTGTCTCACAACCGCCTTGTATTGGTCCGGAATTTCATCGAATTTGACAATGGATAACAGTTGATCTTCGTCATATTCGAACACTTCGGGACAAAGCTTGTTGCAGTTCCGGTCACCCATGCATTGTTTGGTGATGATTGCTTTCATTTGCTTCTCCTTTGCGCTTTAAAATTTAAATAATTGAAATAAAGGATTTTAATTGACGGGTATTTCGATAAAAATTAGCTGAAACCCTATGTGATTACAACCGTTAATTTTGGTTTCAGGAAAGGAATTATCGTGATGCTTTACTTATCATTTTTTTTGGCCCGGGTTTTTAAGGAAGGCCGGCTCGTTCATGTTTTCTGAATGACTCGAATTCAGGCGCTTGAAGATCAGCGCCAAGCTTGCTAAAAATACAGCTTAATCCATGAATCCGGTAAGATATGTCCGGCATTGATCGAGGGGTCTGCAAGCCAGCGTGCCGGTGCGATGACCTTTTTACCGGGATTGCTGTTCAGCCAGGCTCCCCACCAGCTGAAGGTGCTGTTGCAGATGATATTATGCTGGCACTGTTAATCTTTACATTCTATGAACCAAAACAGGCGGTGGATTTTTAGATTCCGTTGACAGATTAAAGCGATTACCAGAATAAATGAGCCTCTGAGAAAGAGGCCTTTTTTTTTTAAAAGGGCGG
>JBAQUK010000292.1:0-2176 GCA_049297455.1 Desulfosalsimonadaceae bacterium
GTCCGGGCGCCCGGACAGTTAAATTCCTCACGCTTCTTCAGAATCCGGAGGATCAATTTCCGGACCTGCGGGAGTTTCGATCAGAATCGTTACAAGCTGCCGAATCCTGTTGCTGATCACAGACATATCTTCCAGAATGCCGCCCGCCGCATTCAGAATTTTTTCCTTTTCCGAGGACGAAAGGCTGGTGATGACGCCCCGGTTGGTCATGCCGTCCGGCATATTCGTTCCCCGGATCCATCGCTCGACACGGGTCAGGAATTTATTCACCGCAACCCCCGAAGGAACGGGGAGATTATTAGATTCATTACATATCTCCTGAACCCGCCGTTTCAGTTCCCGGGTGGTCAGCCCTTCCTCCATGCATGCCCGCACCAGTTCCAGCTTGTCCTCATTATTTTCCAGCCGGGCCAGACTGACCTTGTTGGTGTATAGGATCGCATCTTCCGGAATGCCGTTTTCAATGAAGAACCGGCTCTGGGCCGCCGTTCTCACCATCTCTGTCAGGGTGGTGCGCGATACGGACAGTTCCGGATGGACGCACAATTTGCGATAGCTGACCGGTTTAAAGGGATTTCTCGACCCGGCCAGCCGGATGTCGTTGTTAAAAAACCGTTCAAGAACATACCTTCCGATTTCCAGTGATCCATTATACACATGACTGGCGACCCGCTCATTGATAAACGCCACGGCTTCATCAATCTGGGCGTCATTCATCACAACATCCGGCATCAAAACTTCCGGGGGCAATGTTTCGGTCATGGGCGTATCCTTATTATATAGGGTGGCGGGTTGATGAAACGAATGGCATAAAACAGCGGCACATTTCCAGGTAGTTTTAGCAGGCGGAAGGCTCAGTTTCAATAATAATTCATAAATTCCGAATTTTTTAGAACAATTTGAAAAAAATATGGTTTTTTGATCGAGAAAATGCTACAAACCGTATCCACAGGATTTACGCTTCTTATATCGACACGTCGGACACTGAAGGAACAGGGTCGGCAATGGAACCCCCTCAGCGCCTGATTAAAAACCGGTGGCGGAAAGGACTTGTGAACAGGACGATGTGTCATGCCCTCAATCATCCTTCACGACGCATTTTCCGGAAAATGCATATGATATCAGTGCGGTTCAGGAGCTGTTGGGCACAGCGACGCAAAAATAATGATGACTTACACGATTGTTTTGAACTGGGCTGGGCTTGGAGTAAAAAGCCCCCTGGACATCCTGCATGACAAATCTTGATGTGTATTATCTGGTTTCCAGATAATACACATCAAAAATACAGATGTAGTCGTAATGCTCTGGAATTAAGAGCTATTATGAAATTTTCAGCCTGCGTATTATCTGGAAGCAAAGCTGAAAAGCGTTTTTATCAGGAAACCAGATAAACATTTGTTCGGTGTCACATTGCCAAAGAAGATATTGGTGTTGCTATAAGGTCAATCTTTGTTTATGATGAGCAAAATTCACTGATTCAACAAAATATTAAGCCAATGAAACCATTACCAAAAGATTTACAGACACCCAAGAAAAGCCTTGATGATTTTTGCGAAGTTACCAAAAGAGTTTTGGGTCATTTATCTGATATTGTCTCTGAAAGAGCAACTGCAAGAAATTATATAATCTTATCTTCTGTAATGGCCGGAACATCGAAATTTGCCCGACCAATCAATAAAGACTTGTTCATTTTTGACAATCAGGTTTTCGACAATCAATACAAAAAATTTCTCTCTATCATTAAAAAAATCAAAGATAAGAAATCCATCACACAGGAGGAATACAAAAACATCGATTCAGTTGTTTATACTATCCAACAGTCCATGGGTGTGGGGATGGATTTCCTCTGCAACCCAAACAGCTCAAGAAAGCATGTTGGCAACAGATTTGAAGAATTAATTCGCCTAATTGTTACAGAATTAGGCGTGAAAAATGATAAAGTCGTTTTCAAAATCCCTTATCCATCAGAACAGGGAGAAAAACTGTATTCATGTGAAACTGACATTATTCTTTCCCCCCATGACTCTGTAAAATCGGGAACAAAATCAATAGACGATGAAGAAGTTGTTGTTTCGCTTAAGGAAGTGAGAAATAATAACTTGAACATTTGTTCCGATTCTTCTATTATGTTGTTATGGAAAACATGGCGACAATAAATGCTAAATATCAAGCGCTG
>JBAQUK010000293.1:0-15238 GCA_049297455.1 Desulfosalsimonadaceae bacterium
CCGCCCTTTTAAAAAAAAAAAGCCTCTTTCTCAGAGGCTCATTTATTCTGGTAATCGCTTTAATCTGTCAACGGAATCTAAAAATCCACCGCCTGTTTTGGTTCATAGAATGTAAAGATTAACAGCGTTTATGAAGGTTTATCCATAGAAGAGATACGTAAAATGGAATTTTAAGAAGGGAGTGGGAAAGGGGTCAATTCTTTAATCTTGACAATTCGTCCGCTAATTCGGGGACATGATATTTAAAAAAATGAGTATCCTGCCCCTCAATTTCAAATTTATTGTATCTGATACCACTAAAAAGATTGTGGGGAACAACCAATGATCAAGGAGGTCGATACCAAAGAGTCTATATTTCAGCGTGTTACAGAGGCACGAGAAAAGCTGGCATTCTTTGGCGTCAAAAATATTGGATTATTCGGTTCATTTGTCCGAGGCAGCCAGACGTCCTTGAGTGACATTGATATTCTCGTGGAATTCATGCCTGAAAAGCACACTTTCGACAATTTTATGGAGATTGCCTTCCTCCTTGAAGAACTCCTGGGGCGTAAAGTTGAATTGGTTACCACAGAGGCGCTCAGCCCACACATCGGGCCGCATATCCTCAGGGAGGTCGAGCGTGTCCCTATCGCCGCATGAATACATACGCCATATCCTGGACGGAATCGACTACATCCTGAGGATCGGGAAACCCATCATGAACCGAAAAAAATTTATCACCTTGCTGTCATTCCTGATACTGCTGATGCCGCTGACCGCATTCGGCATCACTTTTCCCGATAAGCCGTCATCTGATCACTACTATGTGGACGAGGCCGGTTTAATCAGCCCGGAGACCGGGGACCAGATTGACAAAACCGCATCGGCCCTGCTTAACGAGGAGCAAATACCGCTCTTTGTGGTCACCATTTCCTCGTTAGCGGGTCAGGACGCCGTGACCTACACCATTGAGCAATATGCCACCGCGCTTTTCGACGAATGGGGCATCGGTTCGAAAGATCGCAACTACGGCATCCTGCTGCTCATCTCCAAAGGAGACCGCAAGGCCCGCATTGAGCTGGGGGCCGGATGGGAACATCAATTCGACAATCAGGCTCAACAGGTGATGGATCAGCTCATCGTTCCCGCCTTTAAACGCGGGGATTTTGCAGGCGGGATTGCGGACGGGGTGCGCGGTCTGGATGCCATGGCCCGTGGCCTCGAATTGCCCAAGGCCAAGACCCCCTGGTGGTTTTTACCCGCGATGATCATCGGGCTTATCGGGGTGGTTGCGATGATCATCAATCTTTTCAAAACAGGGCGAAGCGGGTGGGCCTGGGTGCTGATCGCGGCCCTCGGCGTCTTCCTCTTTTTCATCATCCGGGCCATGCTCTCAAATGCCGGCAGCGGCGGGGGCTTTGGAGGCGGTTCCTCCGGCGGCGGGGGTGCCACAGGATCATGGTGATATTTATGAAAAAAGCGACAAAATTATTTACCCAAGATGAGATCAACGCTATTGAGGCCGCAGTCACCCAGGTGGAAAAAATGACCTCCGCCGAGGTGGTGCCGGTCGTGGCAACCGCTTCGGGACGGTACGACCGGGCGGAGGATATATTCGCCTTTTTGCTTTCCCTGCTGGTTCTGGGATGCGCATGGGGCGGGTTCCAGGGCATCCACCCATCTGCTGCGGAATGGAGCGGAAACCCGGCCTTCCGGCTCAACCTTCCCCTGGTGCTGACGATCCTGGTGGCCACCTTTTTTACCGGCATCATTCTGGCCAGCCGCTTCCCGATGCTGCGCCTGCCCCTGATCGCCAAACGCGAGATGCAGGAGGAGGTGGAGCGCCGCGCCCGTGAGACGTTTCAACGGCTGAGAATTCACGGCACCCAAAACGCCGCCGGCATTCTCATTTATGTCTCACTTTTTGAACATATGGTGCATGTGGTGGGTGACGACACTATCAACGCGAAACTGTCGCAGACTGACTGGGAAGCGCTCACTGAGATTATTATCAGCGGTTTTAAAAGCGGGAAACCGATGGAGGGGATGCGAAACGGCATCCTGCGCTGCGGGGAGCTTCTGGCCCGGCATTTTCCCCTTGAGCCGGGCGACCGGAACGAACTGGCCAATAAGCTTTATTTGATCGATTGAACGGGCAAGGGGTTTATTTTTCGAGACAAGGGATGGTCAACAGGGCCCGAAGGCCGCCTTCGGGGCAGTTGTCCAGTGAAATTTCGCCTTTATGCAGAAGCGCCACTTCCCTCACGAAATTCAACCCAAGCCCGGTGCTTTTCTTTCCCGTGTCCGGCCGTTGCAGGGAGAAGAATTTGTCAAACAGTTTCGGTTTTGCATAATCGGGAACCCCCGGCCCGTAATCCCGGACAGCCAGATTCAGCATAGTTCCTCTAACCTCCCCGTCCAGCTCGATTTTCCCCTGGGCAGGGCTGAAGTCAATGGCGTTCTGCAGGAGATTCGACAACGCCTGATGCAGCAGAAACGGCTCCCCCTCCACCACAACATCAGAGGGGAATTGCGACACCACCTGCAAGCCTTTTTTCGACAAAATGGCGTCCTTGCTCTCAAGAACCGCCCGGATCAGCGAACTGGAAAGGATCTTCTCCCGTTTTTCCAGAAACTTCAGGTTCTCCAATGCCGAGAGTTCCAGCAGCCGGTCCACGATATCCTGAATGCGGCCCGCCTCATTTCGGATATTGCCCAAAAACCGGGCCTGCTGATCAGGGGCCATTTTTTCCTCCAGCAGTTCCGCGGCCCCCCGGATGGCGGATAACGGGCTCTTGATTTCGTGGGTCAGGGTCTGAACGTATCCTTCCACATACCGTTTCCCTTCCAGGGCCTCCTGCATCCGCTCAAAGGACTTTCCCATTTCCCCGATCTCGCTCCGGTCCAATTTGGGAAACGGCGTCCGTTTGCCGTTCCTCATATCGTCGGCATATTGGGTCAGGCGTTTGATGGGGCTTGTCATCCAGAGGGAAACGAGAAAGCTCAGCAAAACGGCAACCAGGGTGGAAATGCCGAACACCAGTTCCAGCCGGGTGATGGCGGTTGCCAGAAGCATGTTGATGGTGGTCGTGGGTTTCACCACCGTCAGGACGCCTGCGATGTTGCCCGCCGCCATGATGGGGGCCGCAACATGAAGCACCGCTGAATTCGGGTCTTTCGCATTTTTTTTCGTCGACCTCGCCCCATACTCACCCCTGAGGGTCAGTTGCACGTCCCGCCACTTATCATTATAATCCTCCCCTATTTGACTTGCGTCTTCCGAATCAAAGATGACGATGCCTTTTGCGTCCGTGATGTAAATCTGCATATCCACATGGGTTTTCAGCATGCTGTAAATCCTGGCGGAAAGCTGCCGGCTGTTGACATCTTTAAACACCGCAACCAGTTCGCCGGTCTTAAGATTTCCGTTCTCCATCTGCACCCCGACCCAGGACGCCAGGATATTTGCCTGGTCCGACAGGGAGTCTTCCACCCCTTCCAGGTAACGAATCCGGAGATTATCCAGGGTCCATTTGATGGGAAAGGAAAAACAGATGACCAGGATGGCCACATAGCAGAGAAAAATACGGGTGCCGAGTCTCATAATCCCTCGGTCAGCGAATAGCCCATGCCCCGGTGGGTCACAATGGGGTCCATGTCGGGCCTGATGGCTCGCAGTTTATTGCGGATATTTTTAATGTGGGCGTCAATGGTCCGGTCCATGCTGCACTCCGGCTCATCCCAGCAGAGGTTCATGAGCTGGTCCCGGGAATACACATGGCCCGGCCGCAGGATAAATGTTTTGAGAATGGCGAATTCATACCGGGAGAGGTCCAGAATTTTGCCGAAAAAGAGGATCTGCTTGCGCGATTCATCCAGCGTAATTGACTGGGAGGCATTGGCGGAATTGGGTGGAAGATGCGTCCGGCGCAGAAGGGCCTTGACCCTGGCAGACAGCTCCCGGGGGCTGAAGGGCTTGGTCACATAATCGTCACCGCCTATTTCCAGCCCCACCACCTTGTCGATTTCTTCCGATCTTGCCGTCAGGAAAATGATGGGGATGTTGTGGGTTTTCCGGATCTCCTTGCAGAGTTCAAACCCGTTGATGTCCGGCAGCCCGATATCCAGCACCACGATGTCCACCGGTTCCGCCGCCAGCAGCGTCAGGGCCGGCAGACCGGACGTGAGCCGGATCGTTTCAAAGCCGTCTGTTTCCAGGGCGTACTGGATCGTATCCGCAATCGCCGGTTCGTCTTCCACGATGAGTACTTTGTGCCGCATAATAGTCCTTACGAATTTCTGACAGCTTTTCAAAAATTGTACCGTTTGGGTCATATAGGATACATGTAGGGTGGATTAGCGAAGCGTAATCCACCGATTTCTATCCATCAATCCAAACTCATACCTGCCCCGGCGCATCCGGGAAATCTCCCACGGTGCAGATGGAACCCTCATCGATAGCGGCTTTTTTGGGGATGAGCTGTATGTGCTAATCTTCCACCGTCATTGGTGGATTACGCTTCGCTAATCCACCCTACGAGAAGTATATAAGGTGACCCGAACGATGATTATGGCACCAATTTAAATGGTGAACTTTTGTACTTTGTCGCCGAAAGTTTTCTTATTTTATCATCCATCCGCCGGTCCTGGGCCAGAGGAGCCGTCGGATGAAGTGGAGGAGGCACAGAACCAAAGCGCAGGATACCACAACCACAACCCCGTGCTCGACAAATCGCCCTCCCTGCTCCCGAAAATTTCCCGTCAGCACCGGCACCACCAGGGCCACCAGGAGATACCAGACAAGCGGCCCCATGCCGGTGAAAGCGATCCTCTCCGCCCCCTGCCTGCTTCTGTTAAATTTTCCTCTCCTATCATCATGAATTCGCGGGAGCCCTTTCATTCCCAGATAATAAAGGGAAAGAAAGAAGAAATAAACCACGACCCCCTCGATGCGATGGATTCTTTCCGGCGTCAGCCAGCCCAGATGAATCCCGTGGGTGATGGATTCGATGGAAAGACCGATTCTGATACTATTTACGGCAATGGTCAAGAAATACGCGCAGGAAAGCGTGAGGATCAGCCACAGCCACCGGCCCATTCCATCGTAATGACCGACAAACGAAAAAAATGACATGGCATAGGCGATGATCATAAAATTCACGCCGCTGCATGCCGGCGCAATGGCGATGCCATTCACCATATTCACAAATCCCGCCGAAGGGTCATATATAAATGATAGCCCGGAGATCCACTCGACCAGACCGGCGGTGGGGCCCAATATCCAGAGAAGATCGTCGCTGGCTGCCCGGCTGAACTGATCTTTCAATCCCACGGCGACGATTGCAGCCATGATATACGGAATCACTTCCCGGATTGGAATCGCTCGCTTGCGCCATAACTTCATCATTACCTCTCCTTTGTTCAAATACCTTGAAAAACATTGATCGCCCCAGGGAGCCCGCTTCCAGACAGGCCCCCTGGAGCATCCGACCTTATTCCAATTCGCATTCAAGCCGCATCTGCGTTGGCTGCGTCGCCTCCTTCTTGCCGCCTTGATGCCATCTTGAATGCGAAATGGAATTATCAATTATTTCCAATGACCCGCCTTTTTCTTGTGAAGGCAATAAAAACGGCCAGCAGAACCAGCATGAGACCCAACTCCGGCTCCGGCACATTCGTCATGGACTGGCCGATGGCGAGATTGGACACACCCTTCGGCAGCGGCAGGGGCTGCTTGACATCTTTTGCCGCCCCATTAGGATTGCGCACTTCATCAACCACGGCGATAAATGACGTATATTTTGTCAGAAGGGTGTATTTCAGGCCGAGGGAGGTGATTTCTTCCTTGTTTTCCCCTTCATCCCGGCTGAACTGAAAATCGGACAGCCGGGCGATTTTCGTCCTGGCCCAGAGATATCGGAGCGGCGCGTTTTCCGCCATGGGCTTGCTGTCTGCAACGTTAAATTCCTGAAGGTACGGCCCCTGCCCGCTGTTGCCGGAAACCCGGATTTTGCCGGCCGCGTTCCCCTTCCATTTGCCCACCACCACAATCGGCCGCTCGCTGAACATGTCGGGAATGACGGACGGCTCAAGATCAACCGCCTCAAATCCCTCAAAATTAATCTTAATATCTTTCAGCAGCGGGGCTTTCACGTAGTTGCAGAATTTTTTGGCCGCCGATGATGCTTCCCCCGGCGTGGTGACGACAAACGGTTCACCCAGCCCGGCATGGGCGATCCCCTCGATGAGGTAGCGGTTCACGGAACTGCCGATACCGAATGCAAAGAAATTGGTTTGGGACAGATTTTGATGAATCGTATCAAATACTTCTTTCTCCGCATCAATAAATCCGTCGGTGACCACAATCACGCTTCTGGAGAAAGACTCATCCCTCGGTATATGGATGGCGTTTTTGAGTGCGGCAAGGAGTTCCGTGCCGCCGCCCCCTTCCTGCCGGTCGATGGTGCGGATCGCCTCTTCAATACTTTCTTTCGTGGCGGGCAGGGAAGCCGGGGCCATCAATTGGGAGCAGCCGGCAAACAGCACCACATTGAATTTATCAATCGGCCGGAGGGCGCCGATCAGGTTTTTCAGGACTTCTTTGGATACATCCAGGGGAAAGCCGTTCATGGAGCCGGACACATCCACCACAAAAACATATTCCCTGGGCGGGATATCGCTGTCGCCGACCCGTTTGGGGGGCTGGACGGTCAGCAGGAAAAAATTCTCGTTATCGCCCTTGTAGAGCATCAGGCCGGATTGAATCTGTTTGTCCGCCAGCCGGTAATGCAGAATATAATCCCGGTTGCCGCCGAAATCCGCCTTGTTTTTCAGCGCGACATGGGCGACGGACGCATTGTCGAAAGTGACCGCTGTTTCATGGGACGTGCAGGCGACATCATGGAGCGGCATTCCCGTTGAAAGATGGGTGATGATATTAAAGGCGGTCCTGGCCGGACTCCCGGTTTTCAGGTAGGGGTTTTCGATCCACTGGTCGGCTTCCGGGGCCTCTTCTGCCGACTGGCTGGAGTAACGCGGGCCCACGACTGTGGGGTATACGAACTCGTAAATCCCTTCCGCGGGAACGAGAAGCTCGGTGTAATGCAGTTCAATGTCCACTTTATCGCCCGGCATGATGTTGGCCACGCTCATGCTGAACACATTGGGCCGCTGCTGGCTGAGAAGGGAGGCGCTTTTCCCGCTTTTTTTCGCCTCGTCAAATTCCTTCCGGGCCGCCTCCTTTTCCTTAATTTTCGCGACAATGACCTTTTCGCCGATGGTCATTTTCATCCCCTGAACCGCCGCCCGGGTGGAGGCGGGGAAGATGTACCGCGCATTGATGGGGGTTTTTCCCTCATTGCCGTAAGTCTGCCGGACGACGACATCGGCAATTACCCCGTTTACCTGAACGCTGACATCCGTATTCTTTAAAGGAAACGACTCTGTCCCCGACGCTTCATTTTCAACAAAAAAATACGGGGAAAGGGTTTTCATGTCCCCTTCCTCCGCCCCGAAAACCTTTGCCGCCGAGACGATCAACAAGATCATAAACCCAAAAAACGCTACCGTTTCAATTCGTTTCATTGCATGTTTCCCCTTTTTGATTGGTGGTTTCAAATATTATCGGATGATCGGATGTTGGAGATGAGAGTGACAGGCGACTATGAAACAATTATGAAAAGAAAATGAAAAATTGAGGAAAAATGCAAAAGCTTTCAAATCAAGCCTGCGGGTTTTTGCCCGCGCCACGGAAACCGGAGTGGACCGGGAATTTTCCGTATCACCGGACGGATTTCAATTATTGCTTTTCTTTTAAGGTGTTACGTGATAACGAGGCTTCAGGAAGGAGTTTAAAGCAGGCGGCCTTGAAAAAAAAAGACCTATAGCGGAAGCCGTGTCCTTTTAATAACGGTGTTCAATCCTTCAACAAGTAAATCCATCGGCACCGTGCCGCTGATGGGCCGGGAAGAGACAAGGCAAGCCATTGATGCGGCCAGCGCCGCATGGGTGGACTGGCGGTCAAAAACCGCCAGAGAACGGGCCGCCATATTGCGCCGCTGGCATGACCTGATGCTGACAAACCGGGAAGACCTGGCGATCCTCATGACCGCCGAGCAGGGCAAACCCCTTGCGGAAGCCAGGGGTGAAATCGCCTATGCCGCATCATTTATTGAATGGTTCGCGGAAGAAGGCAAGCGAATCTATGGAGAGGTGATTCCGGCCCCGGCTGCCGGGCAGCGGCTCGTGACCACCCGGATGCCGGTGGGGGTGTGCGCGGCCATCACCCCCTGGAATTTCCCGTCCGCCATGATCACCCGGAAAGCCGCGCCGGCCCTCGCCGCCGGGTGCACCCTGGTGGTCAAGCCCGCATCCAAAACCCCTTTTTCCGCCCTGGCCCTTGCGGAGCTGGCGAGTCGTGCCGGTATTCCGGCGGGGGTCTTCAATGTGGTGACCGGCGATGCCGCATCCATCGGCGAAGAGTTGACGGCAAACCCCTTGGTGCGCAAGCGCTCAGTTTCACCGGCTCCACCGACACCGGCAAACACCTCATGCGGCAGTGCGCAAACACCGTAAAGCGCCTGTCCCTGGAGCTGGGGGGCCACGCGCCGTTTATCGTGTTTGGGGACGCGGACATGGATGCGGCCATTGAGGGGGCGATGACCTCCAAATACCGGAACAGCGGCCAGACCTGCATCTGCGCCAACCGGTTTCTAGTGGAAGCGGGCATTGAGGCGGAATTCGCCCGGCGGCTGGCGGAAAGGGCCAAAAGCTTGAAGGTGGCGGATGGGTTTTCAAAAGACGCCCAGCAAGGGCCATTGATCGACATGAGGGCGGTGGAAAAGGTGGAGGCACAAATACAGGATGCCCTGGACAAAGGCGCACAAGTTCTGACCGGCGGCCGCCGCCATGCCCTTGGGGGCACGTTTTTCGAACCCACCGTGCTGGCAGGCGTCACCCCGGACATGCGCATCGCCCATGAGGAAACCTTCGGCCCGGTGGCCCCGGTTTTCCGCTTCTCGTCGGAGGCCGAGGCGGTGCATCTGGCAAACGACACCCCATACGGACTGGCGGCTTATCTTTATACCCGTGACATGGGCCGGATCTGGCGGGTGACGGACGCCCTGGAATACGGCATGGTGGGGGTCAATACGGGCCTCCTGTCCAACGAAGTGGCCCCTTTCGGCGGCACGAAGGAATCCGGTTTCGGCCGGGAAGGCTCCCGGCACGGTATTGAAGAATATATGGAAATCAAGTATTTGTGCATGGGTGGGATCGGACGGTAGACAGTTTCCCCCTTTTTCCACGGAAAACCGCCCGCCAGGGACGCAGCGCGATGGGCAAAAACCCAGCGGCATACATATCGAGGCGCTTGCTTCAAAAGATGCATGAAAATACTTCACACTGAGCAGACGTCTGCGCAGTGAAGAGTTCCTCATTTATTTGCCGAATTGCAATCCAGACATACGATAACAATATGTTCTTATTTGATTTTTTTTGATAATTCGCGCTTTCCGGCTTGATATTGGCGTGATACGAAAAAAACACATTCTTTCGTCGGAGGTTTTTTGCCCATTGCGATGCGGCCCTGACCCGATGGTTTCCGTGGATCACGGGGGCAAACTGTTTGAGCGGATAGAAGTCAACAAATCTGTCGGTTTCGATAAACTTTATCGGCACAACAATCCCCGGCACTTAACTCAAGCGAGCGAGTTTTTGCCCACGCCACGGAAACCATCGGGTCAGGGAGTTTTCCGCTTCGCAGGGCCAGGTTTCTTTTGTTACTTTTCTTTGCCAGCCAAAGAAAAGTAAATCAAAACGGTAAGTTGGCACAACCTCCAGCCCTGGGCTATATGCCGGAATCCCTTCGGGATTCCATATGGAGTGCGGCGGCTTGACGCCGCGTACCGCGAAGGCGGGCCCTCGCGCTCCATAAAACTACCAGCCGTAATATTTTATTAAAGGCAATGGGGTCAAACCCCATCCGGCATCATGAAGGATATCCTTCATGATCCATTTAACCATCCGGATGGGTGGCGACATAATCCAGATGGTCAATAAGAGACTGACATTCTTAATATTTTGCTTATGGACCGCCATCCGCGGTGTGCCGGGCATAATTGTTTCCACTCCCCTATTCCTCCAGAATCGCCACCACCCGTGCCGGAGCCGCGGACCCGCCCACGATTTTGAGCGGCAGCACCGACACCATAAAACCAAAGGGCGGCAGACTCCCTAAATTGACGAGCTGCTCTATATGGCAGTATTCCTTTTTCAGGCCCACCCGGTGGGCGGCCCAGAACACTTCAGAATCATTGTCTTTTTTTGATCTTGCGATCTGATCCTTGAGCGGCGTGTCCCATCCCCACTGGTCGATTCCCATCACCTTAACACCTTGGTCGATGAGCCATTCCGTGGCCTCCGGACTCATGCCCGTGCCTTTCAGCCAGTAATCCTTGGTTCCCATATACCGGTCCCGGCCCGTGCGGATCAGCACGATGGTTCCGGGGGCAATCCGTGCGCCGGTTTTTTCAAGATCCGCCTTGATATCATCGATGGTAATGGGATCATGGTCCGCCTTGTGGGTCATGTCCACCACTACGCCATCCGAAAAGCACCATTCCAGGGGAATTTCATCAATGGTTTTGGCGGGCATCCCGCCGGACAGGGGGCCGTAATGCCAGGGCGCGTCCAGGTGGGTGGTGGAATGAACGCCCATGCGGGTGATGGTGTCGTCGGCCCAGCCAATGAAATTTTCCGGGAACAGACGGGCGGGCAAACCAAATGCCCGAATCAGCCAGTGGCCGAGCCGGTGGGATTTATGCCTGATTTTCACCCGCATGAACCACGGGTCCTGCTTCGAATAAAGGATGGGTTTCGATAAATCGATAATCCGGCGGGGCATGGAATCTCCTTTGGATTTTGGATTGACTGAACATTCGGCTCAATCGTTATTATTTTATCACAAAATTTCTGATAACGATCCCCAAAAATGGAGAAAATAATATGCCCCTTTCCGTCATCGACCTTTACCGGGACATTCTCCCCAAAACCAATTGCAAGGACTGCGGTTTTCCCACGTGCATGGCATTCGCCAGCATGGTGGTGTCGGAAATGCATCCCATTAAAAACTGCCCGCACCTGACGCCTGAAGTGGTGGCGGCGTGTGAAAAAGAACTCGACGCCCAATACAAGGCCGGCAAATGGCTGAAACGGGATATGGCAAGGGACGCCCTGCAATGGGCAAAGGAAAAATCCGCGTCCATGAAAATCGAAGACCTGCCGGAGCGGATCGGGGGAAAGCTCGTTGAAAGAGATGGTCAAACGGGCCTGGAACTGCCCTATTTTAATAGGCATATCATTATTTTTTCGGACAGGGTGACGGACGCTGCCGGCGATGAATTAACCCGGTGGGAACAGGTCTTTATTTACAATCATCTGGCCCAGGGAGGCAAATCGCTGCCCACCGGCAAATGGCGCAATTTCGTGGAATTCCCCAACACCGTGTCCAAAATGAAATCCATGATCGAACACGTTGAAAAACCGTTGATCGAACGATTCCGGGGCCGGAGTGACGCGCTCACCGCCGCAGCCTTAAAAATCGGCGGCCTGGACCGGCGCACGGATTTCCCCGAAAGTGACGTGGCCATGCTATTTCACCCCCTGCCCCGGGTGCCGGTCAGGCTCATGTTCTGGGACGGGGATGAGGCGGAAGGGTTTGAATCGGAAGTCAAATTGTCCTTTGACGAAACCGTCACCGATCATCTGGATATCGAATCCATCATGTTTTTAAGCGAACGGTTGCGGGATTTGCTGATTGCGGGCGAATAGCGGTTATGCAGAGCCTTTATTTAAGCCATAAAAATGGAGCGGAACCCATCTCTTGCAAACTGTTTGGTGATGAAGTCCCAACCCTTTCAATTTATACTTATTCCAATTCGCATTCAAGCGGCATCTGCGTTGGCTGCGTCGTCGGCTCCTCAACTTACAGGCAGTAAGCCTGCGTCACCTCCTCATTGCCGCCTTGATGCCATCTTGAATGCAAAATGGAATTATTTATTTTGCGCCGGCTACCGTTGTTGCTGTTCAACCGGAATAATCCGGATTTCGACCCGCCGATTCATCGCCGCATTCGAGGATATGGGCATGCTTTCCCCAAAACCAATGGCATCGATGCGATAATCGGCAACGCCGCGCTGGATCAGCACGTTTTTAACGGTCATGGCCCGGCGCTCTGAAAGCTGCTGGTTGTAGGCTTCAGTTCCGGACTGGTCGGTATGCCCCCCCACGCGAAGCCGGGTTTCCGGGTAATCCATAAGAATGTTCGCCACATTGTCGATTTCCGAATGAGCACCGGGTTTCAGAGTAGCGGAATTCAGATCAAACATCAGGTCGGATTTAAATGTCGCGACGATGACATTTTGATCTCTTCGAACGCTCATGGCATCGGACTCTTCGGCCACATTCCGGAGCGCCTGCTCCTGTCGATCCATGTAAGACCCGATTTGATTACCGGCGATTCCTCCGATAACCGCTCCGATGGCCGCTCCGTATAATGTGCCCCTTCTGTTGCCTTTAATGGCCTGCCCCGCTCCGGCCCCTACGGCAGCGCCCACGCCGGCGCCGACGGCCGTTCCTTTGGTTTGTTTCGAAGCCCCCTCCCAGCTTGCACAGGAAAAGGCGGCCATCAGACAAATGGCGAGAAGAATAATGGAAAAATATTTAAAATTAATAGGTTGGGTATTCATAGAATCTCCTTTTTTGCGTTTGAAAATTAAACGGACAAGATAAATAAAATTTTACAACGACTCCGGATAAAGGGGTTGAAGGTGGTGTCCGGCTGAAGTGAAGATGAAAAGCATGTGTGGGCACGACGGCAGCGTATGTTTGAACTGCCGAGTTTCCTGCTGAGGTGAACCGATGAAGAGGTAGAAATGCATGGGAAAAGACTTACAGTCGATAGCCTGTGATGTTTATAGCCTGAATCGTTACAACCTGCAACCCTTTATTGAATCATTGGACTGCATGTCACTTATAAGCAGCGCATTTTTCAGGCATGGATTGCACTTTTTTTCTTTAATCTTGAACGCCAATGCGGGAATCGGTATTCCTCTTTTATGGCGATCCCGGGCCCTTTTTCGGCCGCCGCCGCCACCGCCGGTGAAACCAGGCCCACTGTTCCGGGTGCTGCCGGATGATGCGCTCATATACATCCGAACACTGCTGCACATCCGCCAAAAGATCCCTTTCCGCGTCACCGGTGGCCGACAGCTTGATGGGCGGCAGGCATTCCACATGATAGGTCAAATCCGGTTCCAGATGCATAAACGCCGGAATAATGGGAATGTTGAACCGCCGGGCCAGCAGAACCGGCCCCACCGGGGTATTGGCTTTTTTGCCGAAAAAATCCACAAAGACCCCCTTGACCCGGGTATCCTGGTCCATGAGTATGCCCAACGGGAACCCCTGCCTCAGGGACCGGATGATTTCACGGGTTTCGGTCCCCCTGGCGATATTGAAATAGCCGGCCTGGTTCCGGGTTTCTGTGATGAGTTGATCCAGCTTTGGGTTGGCGATGGGAGACCCCACCACCCGCAGCGGATAGCCCTTCCATGTCAGCCAGGCCCCCAGCAGTTCCCAGTTCCCGAAATGGGCGGTCAGCAGAATCATTCCTTTTCCCTGACGGAATGCCTGTTCAAAATAATGCATTTTATCCGCCCGGATATGCCGATCCATGCCCTCTTTAAGAAAAATCGGGATTCTGGCGGCGTCCACACCTGCGATTAAAAAATGCCGGAATACGGAGCGTGCGATGCACCGGATTTCCTTGTCTGTTTTTTCATCGCCATAGGCCAATTTGAGGTGGGCAATGGTATTGTTCCGCTGTCTCCCCATAGCGCAATACAAAATAGCCGCCAGCCCGTGTGCGGCGGTGATGCCGGTGCGCCTCGGCAGATATCGGAGAATGGTGATCAACCACAGGGCCGCATAATACTCCACGACATTTTTAAAATTTCTTTTTATTTTCATGATGTCCAATCGGATAATCGGCCGATATGGGCCGGAAATATTTATAAAAAACCAGATACAGGGCCAGGGACGCATACCAGCAAATGACCAGGGAAAACAAATCATGGCTTAAAAAATGCGCACCGCGAATCTGCTGGGTAATGCCGAAAGTAAACCCAAGGGCCAGCGCGAAACAGAGTCCGGCATACCGAAGCGACGGCTTATAGACCAGGGCCAGAAAATACAGACTGAAAAAAGCAAAACCGCCGGACGAATGCCCTGCCGGAAAGGCCTTTCCGATCTTTGCACCTGCCGGAACCGCATCGAATATCCGGATGTACGGATGCTTGCCGCCGAATATGGCAAGATCCCAGGGCGTATAAATATGGGTCATGTGCTTGCAGATGGAGACCAGGGCTGGACCGGCAAGACTGGCGACCAGGAGATAGGCCGCACCTTTGCGAAACGGCTTGAGGCGGTCAACAAAAAAAGACAGGACAAACACCAGAAATATCAGCACCGCAACGGCCACCACAAAATTCTTCCCGCCGGTGTGCAGGATATCGGACGCCAGCCAGTGGGATTTATAGGGCCATTGGCTGGAGGACGCATCAAAAAACGGCCGGATAAGAAACAAATCCAGCCCGGAATATTCAGATGCTATTCCGGCCGAAAGCAGGAGCAGGGGAAAAATGAAATGGACTTTACTCAACATCGGTCACGGTTTGGATTTTTTTATCAACAGACGCAAACAAGAGGGCAATACTATCCCCTGCCGGGAGAATCATGCAACATTAATTTTAATGGGCAAAATCAAATTTCAGGAAACCCAGCTCCTTGCCGCCCATGATGGGAACCGGTCTTCAATCTCCTGCCGGTTTTTTTGTGAAAAAACCACGATACCTGTTCCCTGACGCCGCATTTCAGCACCCAGGGACGCCATGTACAGCAAAAAGGAATAAAACGTGCTTGTAAACTTATTAATTTGATAAAACATAAATAAAATTTAATAGTTAGTGCCTGAACGAAAACCCCGGATTTTTGTTTTTGCGGCCAAAAATTTTCGCAAAAAGTGCCTTTCGCAAAAGAAAATTTATTAAAAATTTTGAGGCCATTGATTTTTGCCATACATTTCATGCATAATATTTTAAATATATTGAATTTTTATGATTTTTTGACGCGACCTTCCTGTTGAAGGTCTTAAAACGGGTTGATTACGCTGCCAGCCGCCCCTGCTTTTCCTGGCGATGCA
>JBAQUK010000294.1:0-5904 GCA_049297455.1 Desulfosalsimonadaceae bacterium
GCCGGGCCGTCTCCGATGCGTTAAAAATGTGATTAATTGCCGGTATAAATCGGCATGCCCATGAGGGGCCATATCACGGTCACGGCCAAAGCCACCACGACCATCAGCAGAATGCTTGCGGGAATCCCATACTTGAAGAATTCACCGGGGGTGAACATTTTGGAATTATAGGCGATGGCGTTGGGGGCCGCGCCGATGAGCAGGAGGAAAGGCATACCGGCGGTCACCAGGGATGAATACAGAATTACTTCCGGGGCCACATGCAGATACGGGGCGATGACCAGGGCCACGGGAAGGGAGATGGCGATGGCCGCCACGTTCATGATGAAGTTGGTCATAACCATGACGAAAAAGGCGATGCTCATGATGAAAATAAAGGACGGCGCGCTCTGGAACATGACCAGCCAGTTCACGGCCAGCCAGTTGGCGGCCTCGGTCTTCCACAGACAGAACCCGATACTCATGGCCCCGGCAAACAGCAGGATGATGTTCCAGGGAATTTCTTCCAGATCTTCGATGGTCAGAATGTTGGTGATGAAAAACAGGATGGTGGAAACCAGAATAATGGCGGTTTTGTCGATGGGCTTGAGAAAGGGCACAAACGACCGGAGGGCCAGCACGGTGATACAGGAAAAAATAATGATGGACGCCACCTTTTCATTTCGCGTGAGCGGCCCCAGTTCCTCGGACAGTCTTTTGGCTTTTTCCCGAAGGCCGGGGATGGTTTTCTTTTCGGGCTTTAAAAAGATCATGAAAAAGCCCCACAGGAGACCGATCATCAGCAAGCCGATTGGCACCAGATAATAACTGAATTCGAAAAAGCCGATTTCCTTGCCGCACATGTCCTTGAAAAACCCGATGGCAACAGCGCCCCGGGCCGCGCCCAGGAGGGTCATGACGGAGCCTGCGCCCGCCACATAGGCCATGCCGATAAACAGGGCCTTGCCGAAATTGGATGTCCTGTCCTCCTCGCCGTAAAGCGCATAAATGGAGAGCAGCAGGGGGTAAATGGTGGCGGCCACGGCCGTGTGGGCCATAATGAGCGTCAGCGCGCCGGTGACCACAAAACATCCCAGCATGATCATGCTGGTTTTCTCCCCCACAATCACCAGCATTTTATAGGCCATGCGCCGGGTGAGCCCGGTTTTGGTAAACACCATGCCGATAACCACGGACGCTAAAATAAACAGCACCGACGGGTCCATGAAATCCTTGAACGCCTGCTCCGCGGTGCGGATCAGGAACATGGTCTGCATCACGCCGATCATGATGCCGGTCACGCCGATGGGCACCACCTCGAATATCCACCAGGTGCTGGCCAGCAGAAACACCGCCAGAGCGCCTTTTCCTTCCCGGGTCAGGATGAAATGTTTGCCCTGGGGATCGATGGCGTCCGGCCAGGCCGGAGAGTAATAGACGATAAAAAAAAGCGCGAGGCCGAGTAATATAAAAAAGATTCGTTTAATATCGAGTTTTTGTAATGCGGTTGTCATTTGCGGTATTCTCCTGATTTGTATCCTTATATGGTGCACGCCTTGATCTGTTCAAACACTTCCTTGAACACATCCACCAGCCGCAGTATTCCGACGATGTCGCCCTTGCTGGTGACCAGCAGGGACTGGTGCTTCCCCATTACCAGTTGGTGGATGGCCTGATCCAGGGTGGCGGCCTCATCCACAATTTCTCCTTCCGCAGGCGCATACATGATCTCTTTGACCCGTATTTTTTGGGCTTTTTTACAGAGATCCCCCATGGGTTCATCCCAGAAGCGGTACTGGGCAAGGAGGTCCTTCAAAAAACCGGTGGAAAACCCTAAGTTGGAAATGGATTTCATTTCCCCGATTTTTTTGTATTTGGGCTCAAGGCCCATGAGCACATCGAGCTGGCTCAGTTTTCCGGTAATTTTGCCGTTTTCGGCCCGGACCAGGATGGCCCGGTGGGTATACCGGCTTTTTTCATATTCCGCCTGAGCTTTTTCAAGGGCCAGCACCGCCTCAAACAAACTGGCGTCTTCGGAAACAACGGCGTATTCCGAAAGCGGAACCATCAACGTTTTGACGTGTTTTGATTTCATGGTGATTCTCCAATATCAAATTAGGTTACCGAATAAATTAGGTTACCGAAAATAGCGGTTATATCTTTTCCTGTTCAATCCCCCCGGCGCAGGGCAATGTGCTGGGCCTGAGCCTCGATGATTTTCTCCTCATGCTGGGATTTTTTGGTTTTGGCCGCTTCCAGTTTTTTTATGAGTATGTCCATGTCGCAGGGCTTCATCAGATAATCATACGCGCCCAGTTTCATGCCGTCGATGGCGGATTCCACAGTGGCGTGGCCCGTCAGCATGATGACTTCCACCAGGGGATAGGCCTTCTTGATCTGTTTGAGCGTCTCCAGACCGTCCATGCCGGGCATTTTCACATCCAGAATAATGACGTCAATGTTGGTCAGTTGTTTCAGGCGTTGCATGGCCTCATCCCCGCTGAACGCGGTTTTTATATCCAGGCCTCTTTTCGCCAGTCGCCTTTCCATGGCTTCGACAAAGGGAACCTCATCGTCTACCAGCAGGACAACCGTGGATAACAGCATATTGCCTTCCTCCTTCTCCTTAATAATAAATTAAAAAAATGTCGCCAGCCGGTTTCATCTTTTGCAACGGATCAGACTTTTAGAAACAGCCGCTTACCCTAAAACTGTCTAACTGATCAGTTTTTTTTGATAAAACAACCGGCAAACCCTTATCTTCACGAATCGAAAAACCGTTTAATTTTTCTTGGAATCCGGTTGAACCGGAACAAGAATTTCGGTAGCCGTAACCCAATTTTCAAATTTTGTCCACACAAATTATCCGTATTTTTAAACAGCAGGTTCAAACCGGATGAGAACATCGCCGGCGTCAACGGATTGGCCTACTTTAACCATGATGTCCGCAACCCGTCCGTCAGACTGGGATGCGACCCCGCTTTCCATTTTCATGGATTCAATCACCACCAGATCCTGGCCCCGGAAAACGCGGTCTCCTTTTTGAACCCGAGTGGCGACCACCATGCCGGGCATGGGACAAATCAGCGTATCTTCCATGCGCTGTTCGGAATGTCCGGGCATGTGGTGGATCATATCCCACTCCCTGGGAGTATACACCTCAAATAAGCGGGAAATGCCGCAAAACGAGCCGATGATAAAGGGGTGGGCGGCCTGCATCCGGAACCGGTGAACCATGCCGTTGATGGTCAGTTTCAGGCGTCTGCGGTAAAATTCAAATACGGGTGTTTCCACGTCAAACCGGTTTTCATTCACGTGGATGAGCCACTCCCGGCCGGACATGGAACCCTTTATCCGGATATCAAACAGGTCGTCGTCGGAGCGGACTTTGTAATCATGCTCGTTTTTGGGCGCGGATTCCCGTCCGATCATGGAAGTCATGGGTTTTAACGATTCCCGCACTGCGACCGTCCGCACATGATAAATCAGGGTGGCGGCCAGGGCCGCCAGGTGGAGGTGTTCCGGTTTTGCACCCGATTTGGGGCGGTCCCCCTGAAAATGGGCGTCAATAAAATCCGTGGACAGACGGGCGGCGATAAACTCAGGATGATTCAGCACGGCGTTGACAAAATCCACGTTGGTGGTAACGCCTTCGACATGGTACCCGTTCAGCGCCTCCACCAGGCGGATGCGTGCTTCTTCACGTCCGCCGCCTGTGCAGATGATCTTGGCCAGCATGGAATCGTAATATACGCTGACTATGCTTCCGGTTTTAACGCCGCTGTCAATACGAACCCCATCCCCTCGCGGTTCGGCGTATCGGGTGATCATGCCGGTTGACGGCAGGAATCCCCTTGACGGATTTTCCGCGCAGATCCGGGCCTCAATGGCCCATCCGGAGAATTTGATTTCTTCCTGCGTGAAAGGAAGGGGTTCTCCGGAAGCAATGCGAAGCTGGAGTTCCACCAGATCCAGTCCGGTGACCAGTTCCGTAACCGGGTGCTCCACCTGAAGGCGGGTGTTCATTTCCAGAAAATAGAAATTCCCCTGATCATCCGTCACAAATTCCACGGTCCCGGCATTGACATACCCTGCGACCCTGGCCAGATTGCAGGACGCCCCTCCCATTTGCTCCCTGAGCGCCGGCGATACAGCCGCGGAGGGGGATTCCTCGATGACTTTCTGATGCCGGCGCTGGATGGAGCATTCCCGCTCTCCCAGATGCACGATATTGCCGAAGGCATCCGCCAGAATCTGGATTTCAATATGCCGGGGCCGCTGAATATAACGTTCAATGAAAATCCGTGCATCGCCGAACGCCTTTCGGGTTTCCGACCGGCTGGTGGCAAGAGCGCCTTCCATTTCCTCTGGTGCGAAAACGATCCGCATGCCCTTGCCGCCGCCGCCGGCCGCCGGTTTGAGCATCACCGGATACCCGATCATTGAAGCCGCCGTGAGTGCCTCGGCGCAATCCTCCACCGGCGCGTCGTGCCCCGGAATGACCGGGACCCCGGCCTTTTTGGCCAGTTCTTTTGATGCGATTTTATCCCCCATCAGGGCGATGGCTGTAGCCGGCGGACCGATAAACGTCAGTCCGGCTGCGGTCGCGGCTTCGGCGAACCGATGGTTTTCGGACAGGAAGCCATACCCCGGATGAATGGCCTGGCAGCCTTTGGACAAGGCCACGGAAAGGATTTTGTCGGTATTGAGATAGGATTCATGGGCAGGAGACGGGCCGATGCAGACAGCCTCATCCGCCAACTGCACATGAAGGCTTCGCACGTCCGCTTCCGAGTATACAGCGATGGTCCGGATGTTCATTTTTTTACAGGTTCGAATCACGCGGCAGGCGATTTCTCCCCGGTTTGCGATCAGGATTTTGTCAAACATTTGTTTTCCCTCATAACGGAATATTGCCGTGCTTACGCCGGGGTGGGGTGGCTTCTTTTCCTTCAAGCACCTGAAGTGTGCGGATGAGCCGGTGGCGGGTGTCCCGCGGGAAAATAACATCATCAATATATCCCCGCTGGGCAGCCAGAAACGGGGTGGCGAAGGCGCTGCGATAGTGATCCATTTTCCCCTTCAGCATTTCCTCCGGATTTTTTGAGGCCAGAATTTCTTTCCGGTAAATCACTTCCGCCGCGCCTTTGGGTCCCATCACCGCGATTTCGGCGGACGGCCAGGCATAGTTGACGTCGCAATGGATGTGCTTGGAGTTCATCACCAGATAAGAACCGCCGTAAGCCTTGCGGACGATAACGGAGATGCGCGGCACAGTGGCTTCAATAAAGGCATAGAGGAGTTTTGCACCGTGGCGGATGATGCCGCCGTGCTCCTGATCCGGGCCGGGCATGAATCCGGGCACATCCACCAGGGCGATTAACGGGATGTTGAATGCGTCGCAGAAACGGACAAAACGGCCGGCCTTGACCGATGCGTCGCTGTCGAGCACGCCGGCCAGCACCGCGGGCTGGTTCGCCACCAGCCCGATGGTCTGGCCGCCCAATCGGCCGAATCCGCAGATGATGTTGCGGGCAAATTGGGGCTGGACTTCCATGAATTCAGCCCCGTCCAGAATGCTGTAGATCAGGACGTTCATATCATAGGTCTGGTTGGGGTTCGCCGGAATCAGATAGTCCAGGGCCGGGTCAATGCGGTCAACCGGATCCCGCATATCCATAATAGGCGCTTTCAAGCGGTTGTTGGAGGGGAGGTAACTGATCAGCCTCCGCACTTCCCGGATGCAGAGGATGTCATTGGGCGAGGTAAAATGGGCCACCCCGCTTTTCCGGGCATGCACCTGGGCGCCGCCGAGTTCGGCGGCGGTAATGTCCTGGTGGATGATGGTTTTGACCACAGCGGGTCCGGTCAGAAACATGAAGGAACCGGTTTCCACCATGAATACAAAATCGGTCATGGAGGGGG
>JBAQUK010000295.1:0-10431 GCA_049297455.1 Desulfosalsimonadaceae bacterium
CCGCCCTTTTAAAAAAAAAAAGCCTCTTTCTCAGAGGCTCATTTATTCTGGTAATCGCTTTAATCTGTCAACGGAATCTAAAAATCCACCGCCTGTTTTGGTTCATAGAATGTAAAGATTAACAGCACGGCTGGCGCGTCTGCCGGTGGCGGTTAACGGCAAACATTCACCGCCGTTTGCATGCCGGATGCCGACTTGGTCGCCGGAATTTCGTTATTCGGCCGAGGAACTGGCCGATGGCCTTCAGTTGGAGATGGCAGGGGCTGAGCGAACCAAGCGGCAGGGGGCACGCCGGACGGCATCGGAGCGCCCGGTCGACGGCGACCCGGTGTGGATTCCACGCCCGGATGAAAATGCTGTTCTGGCAGCACTTCGGAATCATGGCCTTTACAAGGCGCCGCTCGGTGAGGGCAAGCACGACATCACCTGTCCCTGGGTAAAGGAACACTCGGGGCAACTGGATGGCGGCACAGCCTATTTCCAGCCGGACGATCTCTGGCCCATTGGCGGCTTCAAGTGTCTGCACGGCCATTGTGCCAACCGGCATATTCGTGATTTGTTGAGGGTACTTGATATCGAGGCCAGTGCGGCGCGCATGAAGCCGACTATTCGCGTTGTGGCTGGGGAAATGAATCGGGTGGTGGATGCTGCCGAGCGTGAGCTGGCGCAGACGCACAGGCATTACCAGCGTGGCGGATTGATCGTGACCGTGGTTACAGACCCCGGCACCCGCGAAACCCGTGTGGAGAATATCAGCCAACCGGCTCTGGTGCGGGCACTGGCGGGTGTCTCAACGTGGGAGCGCTTTGATGGCCGCAGCGAGGATTGGGTGCGTAGCGACCCTCCGGCCCGACACGCCGTCGTGCTGTTTGATTCGACCAGTTATCCGCATTTGCCGGTATTGAATGGTTTGGCGCGTCAGCCCTATTTGCGCCTCGATGGTAGCTTGATGACAGCGGCGGGCTATGATCCTGCCACCGGAATGTTTGGTGTTTTCGATGCACGGGAGTTCTTTGTTCCTGAGATCCCGACTCGTTCACAAGCCGAAGCTGCACTGACGCTATTGAAAGACTTGCTCGTGGAGTTCAGCTTCGCCAGCGAATCCGATCTGGCAGCTTCCCTGGTGGCGATGATTACCGCCGCCATCCGGCCCAGCCTCGCCCATGCGCCGATGTTCCATGTCCGGGCGCATATGGTTGGCTCCGGCAAATCTTACTTATGTGAACTCATCACAGCCTTTGCCACCCCGCAGCGTGGCACACCGACCACCTTTCCTGGTGATGACGAGGAATGCAGAAAACTGCTACTTGCGGAACTGTTGCGTGCGCCTGCCGTGGTTGAGTTTGACAATCTTACCAGCGACCTGCTTGCGCATAAAAGCCTGTGTACGGTTCTGACCTCGGAGTTCATGAGCGGGCGCATCCTGGGTGTTTCCAAGACTGCAACCGTCAGCACAAGGGCATTGTTTCTTTCCAGCGGTAACAACGTCGGACCGGTTCAGGATATGACTCGACGCTGCATATCAATCAGCCTTGATCCTGGCTGCGAGACACCGGCAGCGAGAAATTTTACGCGCCCCGATCTTGTGCGTGATGTGTTGCGGGAACGGGGGCGCTATGTTTCAGCCGCCTTGACCATCGTGCGCGCATGGATCGGCAGTGGCCGGCCGAAGACTCCCTGCAAATCGCTGGCGGGGTATGGCGACTGGTCCGACCTTTGTCGGCAGCCGCTCTTGTGGCTCAACTGCGCCGACCCGACCGTTTCCGTGTTCGAGGCAATGTCCGAAGACCCGGATCGGGAGACATTGGGGCGCCTGTTGACAGGCTGGCAATCGGTATTCGGCAGGACACCGGCCATGGTGCGAGACGCCATAAAACAGACCTCTCTTTTTCATGATGAGAATGTGGATTTGCGTGAGGTGATTCGCGATATTGCCGACGAACGCGGTGAAATCAACCGCCGAAAAATGGGATGGTGGATGAAACGACATGCCGGTCGCATTGTCGATGGCCGGCGTTTTGTCCGTGCCAGCGGAAACCGTTCGGCTGAGGCCTGGCAGGTGGAGATTGTGGAATCGGTTTCGCCGGTTTCATCGGTTTCCATTCTGTCGAGCGGGAAAAGTGTCAGCGGCGCTACTGATAACAGCAACGCAAACCAAAGGGGTTAATCGATGAAAAAACGTCACCCCAACCACCGCCTCGTGAAGATCCACCGCAGCTACACGGCCGAAGAAATCGCCAATTTATTCGGAATTCATAAAAACACCGTGCGCGGATGGGTCAAGGCCGGGCTTGCAACCAGCGATGACAAGCGCCCCATGCTGATTCTCGGCCATGAACTTACGGCATTTCTTCAGGCCCGCCGGGTAAAAAACAAGCAAATTTGCAAGCCGGGGAAAATTTATTGCGTTGGATGCCGAGCCCCGAAAATTCCTGCTGCTGATATGGCGGAATATTCACCTGTTACCGAAAAATTTGGAAACCTGATCGCGATTTGCCCGGACTGCAATTCAATCATGAACCGGCGCGTCAGCATAGCCAAATTGGAGCAAGTTCGCGGTAAAATGGACATCTCTTTTCCGCAAGCAACACGACACATAAATGAGAGCACCAAACCCACCGTAAACAGTGACTTGGGATAGAGGATATAAAACCATGAAAAAGCACAACCCGGCTAATGAACGAATCAAACGCAAATATTTCGCTTATTTGAAGGCGGCCAAGCGGCACAGTGAGCCGACTGTCGATGCGACCGCGAAAGCTTTGAGTCGATTTGAAAATTATACCAAGTATCGGGATTTCAAGGCGTTTCATTTTGAACAGGCCATTTCATTCAAAAAACATCTGGCCGAGCAGAAGGGGCAGCAGTCGGGGGGAGAAGCTGAGTAAGGCGACCTTGCATGCGACACTCACCCAGCTCAAACGATTCTTCCAGTGGCTTGCCTGGCAACCTGGCTACAAATCGCGTTTTCAGTATTCCGATGCCGAATATTTCAACCTGTCTGACAAGGACATGCGGGTCGCTACGGCTCAACGGGAACAAAAAGTGCCGACACTGGAACAGATCAAGCACGTCATCCATACGATGCCGGATGACACCATTATAGAGCGCCGCAACCGTGCCCTTATGGCATTCACGCTGTTGACGGGTGCAAGGGACAGCGCCATTGCTTCGATGAAGCTAAAACATATCGATTTAATAACAAATAGCGTCAATCAGGATGCACGGGAAGTTAAAACAAAATTCAGCAAAACCTTCAACACCTTTTTCTTTCCGGTGGGCGAGGAAATTCGTGAAATTGTAGTGGCTTGGATCTCATATCTCAGGGATGAGAATCTCTGGGGCAATGATGATCCACTATTCCCTGCAACGCGAATCGCGATAGGGAATAGTCGCCAATTTGAAGTGACAGCGTGAATCTGGTGTTGACATGCGGACCAAGTGACTTATATATTGTGCGGCTGGTTTAATTGACTTTGTTTTTAAATTATCCCAGCCTATAAAGCCATTTTTTGTTGAGGCTGAGAGAGAGCGTTTCTTGTTTTGGGGGTATTTTTGGGGGTATTTCAGCTTTTTCGATGCAAAAATATCTTTGAAAAACGGTTGGTTAATATTAGAGTTTAATGGACTGCATCCCATTTTTAAATACGTAAGCCTCTCTGTCTAATCCAGAGGGGCTTGTTTGTTTAATAAGCAGTTTGACAGTTTGTTTTAACTTGGATACATAATCGGCTATGATTACCGGTTTTGAAAAAATTGTTGAAGAGCGGATCCGCCAATCCCAGAAAAACGGGGATTTCGAGAACCTGCCGGGAGCCGGCAAGCCCTTGCAATTTGAAGACACCGGCCAGATTCCCGAAGATCTTCGTCTGGCGTATAAAATGCTGAAAAATGCGGATTGCATTCCTCCTGAACTTGCCATTAAAAAGGAGATCGTCAGCACGGAAGCGCTTCTGGAGCAGATGACCGATGAACAATCGAAATACAAAACCCTGAAAAAATTAAATTATTTAATTATGAAGCTCAACACGCTGCGGAAAAGCGCCATTGCGTTTGAATTTCCCCAAAAGTATGAAGAACGGGTTGTCGACCGGTTATCATGCAATAATAACGGGACATCCTTCGACAAGTAACCGGTTCTCCCTTGTTGGGCTGTCTGAGACCAGACAAATGTGATAGATACCCATGCTTAAAAAAAAAAATGAAACAACAGCTCTTGTCAGCAGCCTTTTCCTGGCGTCGTCCGTCCTGATTTTCCATGTGGTTCTCCTTGCCGCAATGGGCATTCTCGTTATTTTCTTCAGCGGCATTGTCAATTATATTTTCTGGATTTTTCTGGGCAGTTGCGCCTTGATCGGTGGCGGCGTGTACTTGTTTTTCCGTTACATGAAAAAAGACGGCGGTCAAATGGTATATCAACTGATGTCTCTGCCGGAATTGAAAGGGAAAAATTTTGAAGTCAAATTGCTTGGGGGACTGGCTTCTTTAAAAATTGCCGGTGACGATGACCAAACCGGTGCGATTGACGTCAATTCGCTTCCCGCTTCCCGTCAACTGGAAGACCCCCAGTCAATTCGGTTGCGCGAACTGACGGAACTCGCCCGCCTGATGGAAAAAAACCTCATCACCGCAGAAGAGTACGATCAGGCGAAAAAATCGCTCCTTCACAACGGATGATGGATGAAAAATGAAAAAAAAAGTTACCGTTGCACTGCTCTCCGGCGGCACCTCCACTGAACGGGCGGTTTCCCTCACCGGCGGAAACCAGGTCTGCCAAGCCTTGTCTCCGGACAGATATGATGTTCGCCGCTATGATCCGGCGACCGACATCCCCCGATTGATTGCGGATGCGTCAAACATTGATGTGGCCCTGATCATTCTTCACGGAACCGGCGGCGAAGACGGCACCGTGCAGGGGCTGCTGGACCTGCTGAATATCCCCTACCAGTGTTCGGGGCCTTTAGGGAGCGCCATTGCCATGAACAAACTGGCGTCCAAACGGCTCTATCTCCAGGCCGGAATTCCGGTTCCGGGGTATATGAGCTTCAACACCGGGGATACCATCGATGTCGATGCCTGCGTCGTGCAACTGGGCCTGCCCATCGTGGTGAAACCGGCCAGCGGCGGCTCGAGCATCGGCATGGACATCGTCCGCTCCAAAGACAGGCTCCGACAGGCGTTTGACAAGGCGTTCGCCCTGGACCACACCATTTTGCTCGAAGAATACATCGCGGGCACGGAGATCACCGGCGCGGTTCTGGGCAACAGTGACTTGCAGGCTCTGCCGCTCGTTGAGATCATTCCGGAAAAAAACCATGATTTTTTTGATTATGAGGCGAAATATAAAAAAGGCGAAACCCGGGAAATATGCCCGGCCCGGATCAGCGGGACGTTAACGGAAAAAGCCCAGCACCTGGCCGCAAAAGCCCATGAAGCGCTTTTCTGCAAAGGCTACAGCCGGACGGACATGATTGTAAGGGGCGACGACCTTTACGTTCTGGAGACCAACACCATTCCGGGAATGACGCCTGAAAGCCTCCTTCCGCTTGCAGCAAAAGCATCGGGTATGGATTTTGGCCAACTGCTTGACCGGCTGATTGCGCTGGGGTTGGAAAAGCATTACCCATGACAGCCTATCGCCTTCATGCTCCTTCGAAATTTTTCTGGCTTTTTAAATAAGGAAACCCATCGATGAAAATACTCCTCATTGGCAGCGGCGGCAGAGAACATGCCCTGGCCTGGAAAATCGCCCAAAGTCCGAAGGTGAAACAGATTTATTGCGCGCCCGGCAACGCGGGTATCGCCGCCATTGCGAAGTGTGTCCCCATTGATGCGGCAGACGTGAACGGCTTAGCCGAGTTTGCGGAAAAAGAAGCCGTTGATCTCACGGTGGTGGGACCCGAAACCCCGTTATCAAACGGCATTGTCGATCTTTTTGAAAAAAAAGGGCTCCGCATTTTCGGCCCGTCCAAAAAGGCCGCGGAAATCGAGGGCAGCAAAACATTCGCCAAAAAACTCATGCTCAAATACAATATCCCCACGGCAATGGGAAAAACATTCGCCGGTGTTGAAAAGGCAACCGCTTATATCAAAAGCAGCAAGACCCCGATTGTGGTCAAAGCCGACGGACTGGCCGCCGGAAAAGGCGTGGTGGTCTGCAAAACCAGGGAAGAGGCCGTTGCTGCCGTAAAGATGATGCTTGAGGAAAAAGCCTTTGGGGCGGCGGGCAATAAAGTCTTGATTGAGGATTGCCTGATGGGGGAAGAAGCGTCTTTTCTCGCGTTTACCGACGGTGTCCATGTGGTGCCCCTGCCCACCTCCCAGGATCACAAGACCATCTATGACAATGACGAAGGCCCGAACACCGGCGGTATGGGCGCGTACTCCCCGGCCCCGGTGGTGGACGCGGCCATGCATGAAAAAATCATGAATCAGGTGATGATCCCGACGGTCAGGGGCATGGCCGCCGAGGGAAGACCTTACAAAGGGGTGTTGTACGCAGGCCTCATGATCCACCGGGACAAGATCCATGTGATCGAGTTCAATGCCCGGTTCGGCGATCCGGAAACCCAGCCCCTGTTGGTGCGGTTGACATCGGATATCGTCCCGATCATGGAGGCTGTGGTGGATGGGCGGCTGGATCAGTGCCGCCTGGAAATCGACCCCCGGCCGTCGGTGTGCGTGGTCATGGCGTCCAAAGGATATCCCGGCGCGTATAAAAAAGGCATGGCGATCTCCGGCCTTGAAAACGCGGGGCGAATGAAAGATGTGGTGGTGTTTCACGCCGGAACTTCAGAAAAAGCGGGAAAAATAACCGCCAGCGGCGGACGGGTTCTGGGCGTCACTGCGTTGGGGGATACGGTGAAACACGCCATTGAACGAGCCTATCAGGCAGCCGCCAAAATCACCTGGGACGGCGCCTATCACCGGACCGATATCGGCCAGAAAGCCCTTAAAAGACTGGCAATCCCGCCGCTTGTGGGTATTGTCATGGGAAGCGATTCCGACTATGGGGTGATGAAGGAAGCTGCGGACATCCTCAAAAAATTCGGCGTTCCGTTTGAGATCACCGTGGCATCCGCCCACCGGACCCCCAAACGGGCCGTGGATTTTGTGGTGAACGGCCAGAAAAAAGGGTTCAAGGTGATCATCGCCGGCGCGGGCCATGCAGCCCATCTGGCAGGGGCTTTGGCCGGACATACCATATTGCCCATCATCGGCGTGCCCATTGACTCATCCGCCTTAAACGGCCTGGACGCCCTGCTGTCCACTGTGCAGATGCCGCCGGGGGTGCCCGTGGCCACCATGGCTATCGGCAAATCCGGGGCCAGAAACGCGGGCATTTTCGCAGTCCAGATTCTGTCCACCGCTGACCCCGAACTTCAGGGCCTGCTTGCGGAATTCAAACAGGAAATGGCGGATCAGGTTGAGCAAAAAGCCAAAAAATTCAGCATGTAATCCCGTTATTTACAAAATAGACCCGGATCATCCGGATGTATCGGTGATTCGGGAGGCGGCAAGGATCATCCGAGCCGGCGGCATGGTGGTTTTTCCCACCCGCACCCTCTACGGCCTGGGCGTGGATGCGAACAATCCATCAGCCATCAACCGTCTGTTTCAGGTCAAGGGCCGTGATCCTGAAAAACCGGTTTCCGTATTGATCAAATCCCAGGACGCCCTGACATCTCTTACGGCAGCCATCCCGCCCGCCGCCATCTCCCTCATGCATCGTTTCTGGCCGGGCCGTATCACCCTGGTTTTTCGGGCAAATGCCGGTGTTTCTCCCCTGCTCACCGCCGGAACCGGCAAAATCGGGATTCGTATTCCCGATCATCCGGTTGCCGTAACTCTTGTCAACGCCCTTGATCATCCCCTCACCGGCACCAGCGCCAACTATTCCGGCAACCCCGGTGTAAGCCGCATCGAAGACCTGCCCCGGCATTTTTTGAATCAGATGGATCTGGTCATTGACGCCGGTCCTTTATCCGGCGGCATCGGTTCCACGGTGATTGACGTGACCATCGATCCGCCGATGGTGTTGCGGGAAGGCACGGTGTCGAAAAAGAAGCTGATTTTGTAAAAATATGCCCAACCCGCTATTGACAATGGGCATAATTTCTCATATAAAATCCCAAATTATGCCGGAGTGGTGGAATTGGTAGACGCAGAGGACTCAAAATCCTCCGTTCGCGAGAATGTGCGAGTTCAAGTCTCGCCTCCGGCACCATTTTTATTTAATATTTTCAGTTGGTTCAAAACAGGCAGTGTCTTGCTCTGGTGGAAGTCTGGTAGAATTCCAGGCTTCTTCCAGATGCCTGCCGTCATCCGATGCGGGTATGTTCCTGTAATAATGCTCGATAATCATTCGTGGCGTGGTAAATCCGCATTGTTCCTGTTGTTCCTGTATAAAGCCTAACCGTTCTTTCCCGTCAATTGAATTCGTGATATATGTCGCCCTGGTATCTTTGATACTGATTTTTCTTTTTATGCCAATTTTTTTCAGCGTCGGGTTTATCACATACTCATTCAACGTTTGGCGGTGAATTGGTTTACCGGCTTTATTTATAAAAACAAAATTATCGCCACTGCCTTTCCAGGTCCGTTTCCGCTGTTCCCGCAATGCCTCAATGACAAAATCCGGAAGCTTAATATCCCTGTTGGAACAATCTGTTTTCGGCTCTTTTTCGATAATCTTTCCACCCGTGCCACGAACGAGGTTTTGTTCGATTTTGACGCTTCGTTTTTGAAAATCGATGTGTTTCCATTTTAATCCTGTCGCCTCCGCAATTCTTGCCCCAGAAAAAAATAAGAAAATAAACAGCGGTGCCCAAAATTCATTTAATGCGTTGATGAAACAACTAATTTCTTCCAAAGTCAGGGCTCTTTTTTTGGTTCTTTTTTGACTTTTAATCGGCTCAACATCAACGAATGGATTGGCGTCTATGATTTTATGCTTTTTTGCGAACTTCATAACAAGGCGTAAAGGTGTCAAAATCATTTTTTTTGTTTTATCCGCGCATTTCAGCTTGCTGATGAAAACTTCAATATCAAGCCCACTGATTGAAGGTATCGGCTTGTTTCCGAAATTCGGCAGAATATGCGTGTTCATGACCTTTCGGTAGCTGTAGAACGTCGTTTCAGCGAGCTTGCTTTCAACGATTTCTGCCCATTTCAACGCCACTTCCCCGAATACCATTGCTTCAGAAACATTAATCGCCTCTGCGCTCGGGATGTGCCCGTGAATGTCAATCTGCTTCAGATACTCATCCCGTTTACGCCTGGCTTCAACAACTGATGCCGTTTCCATGGAAAGTTTATAGGGTTTGCTGAGGCCCTTAACCTTTTTCTGAAAATACCAAATACCGCTGTTTTGCTCTTGATACATATGATGATTATTTTTTTTAGCCATATTACATCCTCCATTCCTTGTCTTTTGAGGATGATACACACGGCTTTACCCTTTTGACTTCAACCTCTGGCTTATTATCCCCTCCATTTTTGATGGTATTGTTTTTTTCAATTTCAAGTATCTCGTCGATTGGATATAAAACTTTTGTGCTTGCTGGCAACTGAAAAAACGAAATAATCCCCTTGTTCCGATAATTGATGATTGTTCCCTCAACGCATTCCCATCTATTCGCTAATTCCTTTTGTGTAAAATATTTTTTGCTCTTTTCATCTTCTGCCATAAAAATACCTCTGCTTCCATAATCTCCGCCGTCTCACAGCCGTATGGAAATCAGAGGTGATTTTGCCCCTGCCGATTTAACTCGGTTATCCGTGTACGGCTCGTGCTCGTACTGTTGTTTTCATCGGTCTATCTCTTTTTTTAATTTGTTTTGGCGGGCGTTTCCAAGGACACCGCCAGTTAAGAAAGTTGTATCAAACGCTTTAAAATATCTTCAATCAATCTTCAGGGAATTTCCCTTCTTTTTTTCGTATGTTGATGGCCTCGGTCAGCAATACCCGTACAATGCTCGACAGGGGGCGCTCTTCTTTCTTGGCTAATTTCTGTAAATCATCCAGCATCAATTCTGTAATTTTTAGGGATATCAGCCTTGTGTAAGTTTCAACCATAAAATCCTCCTTTCCCAATGTTGACAATTTATAAAAATATATTAAAGTATACTATAAAGTAATACTTTATAATCTATATTAAGATTTATTATTAAAATGTCAATGGGAATTAATTTTTTTGGGAAAGGAATAAAGCGTATGTCACATTTGAGAATTGAAAATGATTACTTTGACTTTGTAAACATTATTTTCTTGCAATTACATATTGATTTAACTATAGTTTTTTGCATGAAAGCGACCCCGAAGAGAGAAAAAGAACCGTAACCCAAGGAGAAATAAAGATGCCACCCCTAAGTCGGCCCTGGCCGGCGTAGGGCGTCGATTTGTATCGTTTGTGGAAAATTTCAGCGAACA
>JBAQUK010000296.1:0-32223 GCA_049297455.1 Desulfosalsimonadaceae bacterium
GGCATGGCCCGCTCCTACGTGCAGAATAATATTGATGCATCGGCTATTGATGGCCGAAACGATGTCAAACCCACATTTTTCTTGACATGACTTTATTTTGAACTTAGTTAAATTTAACATAGTTCAACCCATACAAGGAGAAAGTTTATGTCAACCGTCATCGTACTCGGCGGCTGCGGCGCTGTGGGCAGCGTCGTGGTCAAAACCCTGGCCGCCCAGGATCTGTTTTCAGAAATCATCATTGGCGACATCAACGAACAGCGAGCCGCGGCCCTCATTTCAACCATCTCACCCAAAAAAATTTCATTCGTCCATGTCAACGCCGAAAACCCCGCGAGCATCCATCAGGCCATCCAGGGCCGGGATCTGGTGGTCAACTGCATCGGCCCGTTTTACAAAACCGTGAACACAATCCTAAGCAAAGTCATTGAATTAAAAATCAATTATGTGGACGTGTGCGACGATGTGGACGTGACCCTGGAAATTTTGCAAATGGACGGGGCCGCCAAAAAAGCGGGCATCACGGCCCTCATCGGCATGGGCAGTTCGCCGGGAGCCACCAACCTGCTGGCAAAGTTCGCGGCGGACCACCTGCTGGATGAAACTTCGGCGGTGGACATCTTTCATGCCCACGGCGGCGAGCCTTTTGAAGGCGAAGGGGTCATCGGCCACCGGTTCCACTGCATGCGCATCGACATTCCCATGTTTCTGGACGGCCGCCTCAATTATGTAAGATTTTTCGAACCGGACGGCATGGCGCTTCGCAGGACGTTTGATTTTCCGGCCCTGGGCAACGGCATCCAGGTATACCCCTACCCCCACCCGGAACAGGTGACCATCCCCAACTATATCCCCCTCAAACAGGTGACCAACCGCGGCACCGTGCTTCCGGATGCGTATTATGAGCTGACCAAGGATGTCTGCAAGGCGGGCCTGGCCAGCCGGGAGCCGGTCATGGTCAAGGGCCAACCGGTGGTTCCCTATGACTTTGCCGTGGCTTATATCATCCGGGAACGGGAACGGATTTTGAAAGAAACGAATTTCGGGCGGCAGCGGGGATGCTGCTCGGTGGTGGTGACGGGCAAAAAGGACGGGCATTACCAGGAATACCGGTTCCACATGGCGTCCATGAGCGAGGCCCTGGGGGAAGGCACCGGCATACCGGCGGCCATCGGGGCCATGCTGATGCTTGAAGGGAAAATCACCGAAAAAGGCGTGCTGCCGCCGGAAGGGTGCGTCAATCCGGTTGATTTTATTGATTTGATTACAAAGGTCATGAAACTGGAAACAAAAGACAAGCAAAGCCATGACCGGTTCGGCGGAGTGATTGTTCACCGGGTGGATGAGGCGGGACGGATTGAAACCATTGACATATGATTCCATATGATCGAAAAAAACAAATACATTCTCGCCATTGACCACGGCACTTCCGGCATCAAGGCCGCCATTGTGTCCGTTGACGGCAGGGTGATGGATGACGCATACGAAAAAACATCCATCATTTTCCTGCCCGGCGGGGGCGCGGAACAGGACCCGGACGACTGGTGGCGGGCTCTGCTTCTGGCATCCTCGCGTCTGGTGGCAAAGGGTTCGGTCCCGGCAAAAGATATCGTGGCGGTCGCGGTTTCCAGCACGTTTTCCACCACGGTGGCGGTGGATGAAACCGGACGTCACCTGATGAACGCCCTCACCTGGATGGATTCCAGGGGTGCACCTTATGTTAAAAAAATGGTGCAGGGGTTTCCCAGCATTGACGGATACGGATTGTTCCGCATCATGAAATGGATCCCCAAAACCGGCGGCGGCCCCACCCTTTCCGGAAAAGACGATATCGCCCATGTGCTTCTTGTCAAAAACGAATACCCGGATGTGTATCGCCAGACCCGCATGTTTCTGCCCAGCAAGGACTACCTGAACCTTCAGCTCACGGGAAAGTTCGCGGCCTCCTTTGATTCCATGCAGCTTTTCTGGGTGTCGGACATCCGGGATATCAACCACGTCCGGTATGATGCCAACTTATTGTCTCTGTTGGATATTGACCCCGAAAAACTGCCGCCCATGATGGCGTCCACGGAGACCCTCGGGACCGTCAAAAAAGATGTGGCGGAACGCATCGGCATCACGGCGGACACCAAGGTGGTGGTTTCGTCCCCCGACCACCAGACCGCCTGCGTGGGGTCCGGAGCGGTGGCGGATTACGCGGGCCATCTCTATGTGGGCACGTCTTCCTGGATTCAGGCGGTGATCCCGTTTAAAAAAACCGACCTGTTTCATTCCATTGCATCGTTTCCCACCGCCATTCCCGGCAAATACCAGTCCGCGAACGAACAGGACCTGGCCGCCGGATGTCTGGACATCCTGTTCCACAACCTGCTGTTCCACGACAATCCCCTGCGCTCCGGAGAACCCGCGGAAAACCCCTTCCGTCACATGGACGCCATTGCCGGAACCGTGCCGGCCGGAAGCCACAAACTCCTGTTCCTGCCCTGGCTGAACGGCGAGCGGACCCCGGTGGATGACACCCACTTGCGGGGCGGGTTTTTCAATATGTCCAAAACCGTGACCCAGGACCATTTGATCCGGGCCGTTCTGGAAGGGGTGGCGTTCAACACCCGGTGGAGCCTGAAATATGTGGAGCGGTTTGTCGGGAAAAAACTCTCCCCCATCCATTTCATCGGCGGCGGGGCCCAGTCCGACGTCTGGTGCCAGATATTTGCGGATGTGCTGGACCGGGAAATCCGCCAGGTGGAAAATCCCCGGCAGGCCAACGCCAGGGGCGCGGCATTCATCGCCGCCGTGGGACTGGGTTATATCACCTTCAGCGACATCCCGAATCTGACCCGTTTTCTCAGAATTTATCAGCCGAATCCCGAAAACCGGAAAATTTATGATGAACTTTATGATATTTTTGTTAAGATTTATCAAAAAAACAAATCGCTGTTCCGGAGGTTGAACGCCACATGATGGTGTCGCCGGTTCGAAAGCGCTCTCCGGCATTTCACTTAAATCGTGCAACTCAAGGAAAATTTATGGATACCATTATTTTAGGAACCCTTACATTAAAAGACCTGATAATGTATGCCGGAGGACTTGCCGCGCTTTTTTTTGTATGGTCTCTGGCAAAAAAATTTTTCAAAAAAAAGGGACCCCGCAATCACCAGCAGATGGTCAATTGCACGGCCTGCGGCTGGCACGGCATCGTGAGCCGGTATGCAGGCATATGTCCCAAATGCAACGCTTCAATAGGCAGTCAGAAGGCCAGCCCAAGGAATCGATAAGTACTTAAAAAAATGGAGGTTACTCATGAAAACAGACTTAAAACCCGGACTGACCTTTGAATTCCAATATACCGTGCCGGAGGATAAAACCGTGCCCTTTCTGTTTCCCAACATCGAAGAAGGGCGAGTTATGCCCAAAGTGCTGGCGTCCGGTTTTCTGGTGGGATTAATGGAATTTGCCTGCATCAAGGCTTTAAAACCCTATCTTGACTGGCCCGATGAGCAGACGGTTGGAACCGGATTTCAGTTGGACCACACCGCAGCCACCCCGGCGGGATTTACGGTAACGGTAAAGGTGAAACTGGAAAAGGTCGAGGGCCGGAAGCTGTCCTTTTATATCGAGGCGGACGACGGGGTGGACCGGATATCCAAAGGCGTGCATGAACGGTTTGTGATCAACGCGAAAAAATTCAACGATGCGGTGGCGGGCAAGGCCGGAAAGCATTTATAAAATTTACGCCGGGGGGTTGCCATGGATGGGAATCCTCGCGACAACAACAGCCCCTTTTCCCGGTACGTCGGATATATCCAGTTTACCGCCCAGCCCCTGGGCCCGTTCTTTCATTCCCATAATGCCGAAGGCGTCCTTGTCGTAAACCGGATACCCGGCAATCCCGATGCCGTTATCCGCCACGATAAGTTCAATATCGCCGTCCACTGCTTTCAGAGTCACGGACATTTCGGTCGCTTTGGCATGGCGGATCACGTTGGTGAAGGCTTCCTGAAAAATCCTGAAAACCGCCGTTGATATCTCATCATTTAACTGAATGTCCTTGAGATCAATGCAGACCGCGCACCCTATGCCCGTTCGTTTCCCATATTCGCCGGCCTGCCATTTGATGGCTTCGGCAAGCCCCAGGTCGCTGAGCAGGGCCGGCCGCAATTCGGCGATAATTTTCCTGACCGACTGAATCGCACCAGCGGCGAGATCTGCGGAGGTCTCGGCATTTGCCTTTAACGATTTCAACCCTTTCGGCAGTTTTTTCGCCAGCCGGGAAGTTTCCAGAATAATCGCCGTCAGTACTTGTCCCAGCTCATCATGAATCCCCCGGGCGATGCGTATCCGTTCCTGCTCCCGGGCTGTCTGCAAATGCTTTGACAGTTCCCGCAACTGCGCATGAGAAGCCTTCAATTCATCTTCAGCCCGTTTCCGGTCCGTAATGTCCCGTGCGAAAATAGCGATCCGGGTCGTTAATCCGGCCGCGTTCGGAATCGGATACACATGGGTGCCATAAACCCGATTGTCGCGTTCTTCGGTCAGCGCAACCGGTTGACCGGTTAAAAAAACCTGTTCGAGAACCGCTTTTCTGTATTCCGAAACTTCAGGGGGAAAGTATTCCCAGATGCATTTCCCAATGATTTCATCCTTTTTTATATCCATCAGCCGGGCATATGCCTCATTCAGGTCCAGAAGAATGCCCTCCCGGTTGAATAACGCAACCGCCTCATTGGTGGCGTCAAGCAGGGCTCTCGCCTTTTCCTCGCTCTCCTGCAGGGCCTGTTCCGCCTGAACCCGCTCCGCAATATCCTCAATCACCACGATAGCGCCGGTGACGGTATGGTCGTCTGAAAAAATCGGCACATTGTAGGAATCGAAATGAATTTTTTTACCGGAGATGGTGGTGTATTTCCCTGCAAAACCGCTGGGGATTCCGGAAAGGGCGGTTTTAACGCAATGCAATACCCGCTCGTCGGTCTCGGCCTCAAAAAGATTCAACCCGATAACCTGCTCCTCGGTCAGGCCGAACAGCGTCAATGCTTTCGGGTTGCATGCCCTGATGGTTCCGTTGTGGTCATAGTGGTAAATCGCAGTCGGCACCGAATTATAAATCAGGCGGTACATTTCCTCTTTTTCCGCCAGCGTTTTTTCAACCCGCTTGCGCCCGGTGATATCAGACAGCACGATACGGCAAACAGGTGCGCCGTCCGGATCCCGTGCGGCGGTGGCCTCAATATTCACCCATAATGTTATTTTGTCCCGGCACAGCAACCGCAGCTCGCAGGCCTGGGGCTCGCCGGATTCAAAAAGCTGCCTGCGGTGCAGGTAATAGATATCCTGGTCTTCCGGGAGGATGAACCCTGTCAGGGGGGTGTTGACCAGACCGCCACGGGCTTCTCCGATCCAGGCGGCAAAGGTGAGGTTCGCCTCGAGGATCAGCCCCTTGTTGTTCAGGGTGCAAAACCCCACCGGCGCCAGGTCGTAAAAGCTCAGATACCGTTCAGTTGCAGCTTCAAGAGCCGTCTGGGTCCGGCGCAGCTCCTCATTTTGCATTAAAAGCTCGCTCTGATACACCTGTAATTCATGAAGCGCCTGACGCATGGCCCCGGGGGAAAGGCCTTCCGGAATTTCGGGGTGGTTATTTTTGATATTCATGGGCTCGCATCCTTCAGCGTGTTTTTCTCTCCAATAATGGCACCCATTCCCGGACGATGCACCTTTTGTAAACCCGACTTCGGAAACGTTTCCCGGCAATTCCCCTTATCAGTCAGCAAGGAGAAAAAATCAATAAATAGGTATGGCGTTCTGCGAATTTATCATCTAAAAGGTATGTTGTCCTGTTTTGAAACTTGGCATATATATAAGGATACTTATTGATTGATTCGCCGGTCACCCCCGAATAATCCGCCGCACCCGGATGCGGCACGGGATAAAAACGGCACCCGGCAATCCCAGCCGGTGGATGTCATGCTGGTATACCCGTATTTTTATACCCATGCGCCCAAAGCCATGCTTTTCCATCCCCTCGGCATCGCCCAACTGGCAGCCATTTTGCAGGGCCTGGGATTGCGCACCCAGGTCATTGACTGCACGTTTAAAGACCGCGGCGGCGTCATTTCGGAAATAGCCCTTGCCCGTCCCCGGATCGTGGGAATTTACGCCATGCTTTCCATGTCGGAAAATGCGTTTGTTCTGGCAGCCGGTATTCGGAAACTTCTACCGGATACCCTGCTGGTGTGCGGCGGCCCGCTCCCGACCCTGAAACCCGGCCATTTTTCCACCGGTTTTGACGTGGTGTTTCGCGGTGAAGCGGACGCCTCCTTTCCCCGGTTTTGCCTGGATTATATTAAGTCCGGCAGAGCCCCGGCCGATCTTTCCCGGTTGGTAAACAATCCGGAAACCTATCCCGGCATCTATTTCAATCATCCCCAGGATGGGACTTGCATCCAAAGCGCGCCCCGGGCGTCGGATGAAAAAAGCCTTGACCGCCTCCCCATCCCGGACCGCGGCGATTATGACCATGCAAAATATCAGCGGTTCTGGCTCGACCGGGAAGGATATTCCTTGGCGGGCGTCATGACGAGCTATGGCTGTCCGTTTGACTGTGATTTTTGTTCAAAACCGGTTTTCGGTAACCGCCTCAGGCTTCGCGGCATGGATAGGTTATTTGAAGAAATCCTGGATATTAAAGATAAGGGATACACCGGGCTCTGGATCGCCGATGACTGCTTCAGCCTTGATCCTGAGCATGTGCGCCGTTTCTGCAGGCGGTTGATTTCCGAAAAACTGGACATGAACTGGCATTGCCTGTCCAGGGTGGACCGGGTGAGTCCATCCGATATTGCGCTGTGGCAGGCTTCCGGGTGCCGGAAGGTGTTCTTCGGTCTGGAATCCGGCAGCAATGAGATCCTTAAACTCATGAATAAAAAGACCACCACGGAAGCGGCGGAAAAGACCATCAAACGGTTTGCCGGAAGCGATATCCGGACCGCAGGGTTTTTCATTGTGGGGTATCCGGGGGAAACGTACGACACCATTGAAACCACATTTAAATGGGCGCTTTCCCTGCCGCTCGATGAGATTTCCTTTACCATCCCCTACCCGCTGCCGGGAACACGCCTATATGAACGGGTCATGCATGTGGACGAAAATCTTGACTGGCAATATGAAAATGAAAACCGGATGGTCTTTCAGTCGGATTTTGATGAGGCTGATCTGAAAAAACGGATTGATGCCGTTTATCAGGAATTTAACGCCAGACATTGAGGTTTCCTTGCTCCCTCTTTCAGACAATCTGTTTTTGATCCAATCGTCATCGCCCGGCGAAGGCAAGACCAAAGGAATGGCCAAGGGCCTTGTCCTCTGCTGCCGGAATGCTGCCTTTGCCGGAGAATCCGCGGGATTCGGGCTGCCGGTGCTGAAAACTGACAATTTGACCATCTTTCCCTCTCTTTTTTCCTCAACATTGCATTCACCCGGAATCATGGAAACGGTTTATCATTTAAACCTGATAAGCGCCTGGCAGATTCTGGGCGTTGCAGCCCCATCTTTTTTTCCGGCCTTCATGGAAAGAATTGTCGGTTTTTATATGGGCCGACCGGGATTTCAGCAGTCCGGTTTAAAAATTCGGAATGGCATTTTTAAAATTTTCCATATTCGCAGCACGATGACGCCCGGCAGGAGTTTCGGGTATTGCCGGGTTCTTTATCAGACCGATGACCATCGTCTGACGATAAGGGTCAATGGAGAGGGTCTTCGGCATCCGGGGCAACTGATTCTTTTAAATGAAGTGCCCGGAACCGAATTTTCCCGGATGAAAACCGGCCGGGATATCCGGGACGGCCAACATTTTCTTCCCTGGCAGACATGCACCATGAAAACAGCCATTGAAAATCCCGATCTTCATATCGGGTTTTGCCTGTTGTCGCTTCCCGAAAACTGCGATTCGTCCGGCTTTCAGATGGCCGCCGGTCGGGAAGTCGGACAGGATCTGAACTGGGCCGGATTGTCCCTTGCCACGGATCAGACCGTGTTCACGTATCATGTCAATTTTTATGGTTAAGGATTCGAAAAATTTTAAAATACCACCATGCCGTTCTTCTTGCTCATGCTCTTGCTCTTAATCTTACTTTAAAATCTCAAGAATAAGAGAGCATGATTAAGATTAAGATTAAGATTAAGAGCAAGAGCATGAAAAGGGTATATTAGTAAATTTCAAATCCCTAACCGACCCGATTCCCTTATTGGCTGTCCAGCACCCCCCGCAGCATATCCGCCAAGGCCTTCTTGGTGAAAGGCTTCTGGATGAAATAGACGCCGTCTTCCAGGACCCCATGGTGTGCGATGACGTCGGCGGTATAGCCGGACATGAACAGCCGCTTGAGATGGGGGTAGAGGGACAATAGGTTTTTGGCCAGATCCCGGCCGTTCATCTCGGGCATGACCACGTCGGTCATCAGCAGATGGATTTCGGCGGGGTGCGCCTCCGCAAGGCGGATGGCCTCACCCGGCGTGTTCGCGGCCATCACACGGTAACCCATGCGTTCAAGCATCATTGTCGTCATTTTCAGGATGGCCGGTTCGTCTTCCACCAACAGGATGGTTTCGTGGCCGCCCGAAATAGGCTCTGCCGCAAATTCCTTTTGCATCTGCCCGGACTTGCCCCGGTACCGGGGCAGGTAGATCTTAAAGGTTGTCCCCTGGCCCGGCTCACTGTAAACCTTGATAAAACCGTTGTTCTGCTTGACGATGCCGTAAACCGTGGCAAGGCCGAGACCGGTCCCTTTGCCCATTTCCTTGGTGGTGAAGAACGGCTCGAACAGTTTGCCCAGGGTCTCCTTGTCCATGCCGAAACCGTCGTCGCTCACAGCGAGCAATACATACTCGCCCGGCACAACGTCCGCGTTCTCCGCGCAGTATGCCTCCTCAAAAACGACATTTTCCGTTTCGATGGTGACTTTGCCCACACCCGCGATGGCATCCCGGGCGTTGAGGCACAGGTTGGCGAGTATCTGGTCGATCTGGGCGGGGTCCACCTTGACCGGCCACATTCCGGGCCCCGGCAGCCAGGCGAGATCGATGTCCTCACCGATGAGACGCCGCAGCATCTTCAGCATGCTTTCAACCGTTTCGTTCAGGTCAAGCACCATGGGTGAGACGGTTTGTTTCCGGGCAAAGGCCAGCAGTTGCCGGGTCAGGTCGGCGGATCGCTCGGCGGCTTTCCGGATTTCCCCAAGGTCGTCATACAGCGGCTGAACCGAGTCCACCTGTTCCATGGCCATTTCCGTGTGGCCGAGGATAATTCCCAGCATGTTGTTGAAATCATGGGCCACGCCGCCCGCCAGCCGGCCCACCGATTCCATCTTCAGGGCCTGGTTCAACTGGGCCTGCATCTTCTCCCGCTCTTCCTCGGCCCGTTTGCCCTCGGTGATGTCCATCCGAACGCCGAGCATACGGGTGGCTTTGCCATACGCATCGCGATCGATGACATGCCCCAGCACACGATGCCATTTATACGAGCCATCGGCATGCTGCATCCGGGCTTCGTACCCATAATGAGCGTCTTTGCCGTCCAGAACCTTCCTGATCTCGGAGGCGACGAATTCCCGATCCTGGGGGTGGACCCTGTCCAACCAGACGGTGCGATCCGAAGGCCCGGTTTCCGGCTCATACCCGAGCATGGTATAATATTGGGGTGAGGCGTACCAGATATCCTGTTCTATATTCCAGTCCCAAATACCAATCCGGGTTGCGTCCAGAGCGACCCTTAACCGTTCCTCACTCTCCCGCAGCGCGTCTTCGGACCGTTTGCGCGCGGTGATGTCCCGGGCGATCCCCAATACGCCGACAAGATGCCCTTCGGCATCCCGCATCGGTGTCTTAACGGTTTCAAACAGCCCCAGATATCCGTTATCGGGAAAAGTCAGCCACTCCTCGTTGACACTGGGGCCGCCCGCCGCTATGGCTTTTTTGTCATGCTCCCGGAAAAAATCCGCCAGATCCTTGCTTTGAAAGTCGTAATCGGTTTTTCCGACGATGTCCGCCTCTTTGGCGCCGAAATAACGTTCGAACGTGGGATTGCAACTGAGATAGACACCATTCATGTCTTTGAGCCACACCAGGTCCGGGATGGTTTCCACCAGGGTGCGGTGCCAGACTTCGGACTGGCGCAATGCCTCCTCGGCCTTCTTGCGAGCGGTGATGTCCATGATTGTCCCGATAAAACTTACCGGCTGGCCGGCATCGTCATAAACGACCTTTCCTTTCCCATGGGTGTGTTTCATCAATCCGCCGTCAAGAATCAGCCTGAGCTCGATTTCCAGCGGTTCGCCGGTTTGCAGGAAATGTTCGAACAATTCCCGGTATCCGGCCAGATCATCGGGATGAATAAATCCGGCGCTTGCCTTGAAGCCCGGAACAAAATTCCGGGGCGTTACGCCAAAAATCCGGTAAGTCTCATCCGACCACCAGACGTGATTGGTCTGCAGATTCCATTCCCAACTTCCAACCATGGCGATATGTTGGGCGTCATTCAATTTTTCGAGGAGTTCCGATTTTTCGCGTTCACTTGTTTTCAGCGCCTGCTCCGCCTTTTTTCTCTCGGTAATATCCCGCAAATATGCGAGAAAGCGGCCATCGTGGAGAGGTATGTGGTGGACGCTGACCTCGACATCGAAAATGCTGCCGTCCTTGCGCCGAAAACAAGATTCAAAACGCTCCTCACCCTGAGCCTTGACTTGATGGATGTGAGCGGCTACTTCATCCTTAGTTTCAACGAATTCCAGATCGGAAATGGACATGGCTGTCAGTTCCTGCGAGCTGTAGCCGGTCATCCGGCAAAAAGCTTCGTTGACTTCAAGCAGGCGCCCCCGCATATCCGAGATCCAGAATCCGTCCATGGCAGCATGAAGCATCATCCGGTGCTGTTCCCGACTCTCCCGAAGCGCCGCCTCCGCGTGCTTGAGTTCCGTCGACTGCACTTCCAGTTCTCTGGTGCGTTCGGCCACCAGCATTGCCAGCCGTTCTGATTCGATACCCTCGGCTCCGGCCGGGGAGGTGAATACGATTGCCCCCGGAAACGCATCCGCGATAACGGCCTTCAACGCCGCAAGATTGTCCGGGTTGTCGTCAACAGCAAATATTTTCAAACTATTATTGGCCATTAAGAATCTCCTTGATGGCTTGTTCAAATGTAACTGTTCAGGTATTCAGGAGACAGAATTCAGAAGCCGGAATGAAGGAATTAATCATTTTTTATTCTATCTCCCGTCCTCTTTCCCTTGCTTGTCAATGATTCTGAATTTTGTAATATTTCTGAATCAACCCAGTGGCTTGAAGAATCCGTTAAATAACCGGAAGCTTACATGCAGGCCATTCTGAATTCTGACTCCTGAATTCTGTATACATGGTTACAATTCAACAGAAATCCCCGTGATGTCGTCTGACTAACAAACATCACGGGGATTCGCGGTTTACCACTCTTTTCATCTGATCGGCCGGACTTCACGGCATGCACCCCATTATGAATTCCCCTTGCCGCTCCCTTGTCCTTCACAAGGATTCCCCTCCTGCTGCCTGACCCTGAAATCAAGATCGATGTCGGCATAATCAAAGGCAACGATCTTCGCGTCTCTGAACCAGACCACATGGAGGTCTTTGCCGATGTGCTTGCCGCGCTTGTTTTTCGAGTCATACACGATGAAACATTCCCACACTTCATCGCCTTCCTGAAGCGGGATGGATGTGTAATAGGTATCGGCTTTTATCTTTTCAGGCGGTTTAATGACCTTAAAATCCTTCAGGCTGGATGGATCTTCGATATGATAGCCCAAATAGCAGGCGATTATTTCTTCGAAATTTTCCGGATAAGGCCCGCAGTCGATTTTAAAGGCTTCCTTGGGCTGGGTGGCGCACCCGGCGATAATTAAGGACATAAGGATTATTGACAATGACCGTTTCATGTATTTTCCCTCCAAAACCGCAGCCCGCAGGCATTATTGATATAAGAATCTATGTGAGGCGCAAAAACGACGCAGAAAATAAGCCCATCATCACAGTCCGGGTCTGAACTGAAACGAAATGGCCTTTGATTCATCCGATGCCAGCCAGACGTTTAAATTCAGTATCCTTGTCTCGCCGGGGAATATCTTGTTAAAATCAATCACGCCGTTTTCATCCGTGCCGGCCTGCCGAAGGTATGTTTTCGGTTTATCGCCATTTACAATGGCCGGCCTGACAAATATCATGACCTCTTCATGGGCGGCGGGAATTTTTTCTCCGCAAAGCTCTGTTTCGCTGGACTCGAACCGGGCCAGGGGCACCGTTATCTTGCTTTCCTCCACCACCGCCCGTGTCCGGGCCAAATCAACAAACCCGAACCCGAATAAAACCATTTCAGCCATAATAAACCCGGTGCCCCGGGGATTTTTTTTGGCGACCCTGACTTTTTCTATCATTTTTGCGCACAATGGGGTCTTATAGAGAAAACCGACATTTCCCCGGATGGTTCCTGAATATTTATAATTGACCACGTCTCCCACGGACGTTTTGCCATTTTCCAGTGTTGACTTAAGCGGACCGTGGTCGGTCAGACGACTGGCACAACCCGAAATGCTGAAGGCCAGCACCAGCGCCAATAATACATTCACTTTCTTCAGACTGCAATTCATCGCCTTGCCCCTCCGTTGTGAGGATAATTTGTGACTGGAAGCATTGTGTGATGGTGGATCGGGATCGCGGGGGTTTTGCCCGCGAAAAATATATTCCTGTTAAATTAGCGCAATGCAGGGCAGGTTTCAACAAAATAATAAAATTCAGGAGTTGGGAATCGATTCCGGGCATCCAAACGGCAGGCAGACGATAAAAATCTGTTGACCGCTTTCATCATGACGCAATATGGAATATCCGTGGCGTTAATCGCTCCTGATGCGGCATCAATTTTCAGGAATATAAAACTTACAGTTAAAACAACTTGTTGGAATCATGAAAAAAATTATCTCATTCAGCGGCATGATCCTGGGGAGTTACCTGGGCTGGTGGCTCGGCGGGAAAGTCGGATTGGTGACGGCTTTCATGTTGAGCACCATCGGAGCGGGTGTTGGGTTGTATGTTGTGCGCCGGTTTGCGAAAAACCTCATGGAATAAAGGACTTTTTTTAACCACGGAGAGCACAGAGGACACAGAGATTGAGGTTGTTTATAATAATTTTACTCTGTGCTCTCTGTGTTCTCTGTTGAAATCTTTATTTTCATCATTCGTTGTGCCCATCTTGGCATGGGGGTTAACCGGACGGCTATTGCACTTCAATGCCTTCCAGCTTCCAGGTACCAACTCCGACGGGACGGGCAAAGGTCCAGTTTTCGTCGAATTTTACCGGATTTTCCCGGTCCCCGCCCACAATTTCGCCGGATTTTTCATCCACGGTATAATCCAGCAGGTTGGCCGTAAAACGGACCGTGACAAAAATTTCCCCTTCTTCCACCCCTGCCTGCACCAGATCCACTTTTCTGACGGCGATGTTTTCCAGCCGGTTGAACTGGCCCTTTTCCTTCATCTGGGTAAAATGCCGGTCATATTCCGCCAGCAACTGGTCCCCCACCATTCCCTTCAGCGCGTTGATGTCGCGCCGGGTCCAGCCGGACTGGACTTTGAAAAACAGGTCCTGGGCGGTTTCTTTGAACCGGTCCGGTTGGAATGTTTCATCCACCTGCCATATCTCCTTCACCCCGGCCACCAGGGGGTCATCCTCATCCACTTCCGGCGCATGAACTTCCGGTGCATCCTGCCGGCCGAAAATGCCCGTGACCTGTCCGGGCGTCGTTCGGGCATAAGCCGATCCCGCCCCTGCCGCGCCAAAGGACTTTCCTTTAATGAATTTATTGTATAAAAAATACCCCAGACCCGCCAGCAGCAGGATTTCAAACAACCCGAGCCCGCTGCCGCCCATACCTCCCATTCCCGTGCCGTGGGCCATGCCGCCGCCAAAAAGCATGTTTCCCAAAAGGCCGCCCATCACGCCGCCGGCCAAGCCCCGGGTAAATGCCCCCCCGGTGCTTCCGGGACGCGAGGCTTGTGACGCCGAACGCGGCGCCGTGTATGGTGTTGAACGGGGGGCGGCGGGTTTGGAAACCGAGCGGCTGTAACCCCTGCCGCCGAAGGAACGGCCGCCGCCCCGGGACCTGGCTTCGGCAAGTTCCGCAAAACCGGCCACAAGAAAGAAAAACACGATAAAAAGGGCGGCAATTGAGGCATTTTTCACTGTAATCATCTGCATTTAAAAACAATTCCTTTCGATTGAAGATAGTTCAAAAACAATTTTTAACACCTGATTTATTTCCTCCACTTTGGCGGAAGATAATTTCCCGCGAATCTTCACCATCCTGCGACGATGATCAATAGGGCGCGTTTGCAGGCAATCCGCCACGGATTTTTCTGGCAGACCGTTATCCTGTGAGGGCTCGATTTCAACATTGGTTCTGATTTGCGCTTTTTTTGTACTCCATTCCGTAATCGGAATGACCTGAATGACCGGAACGCTCTCATTGTAAACATCATTGGTAACAATGATGCACGGCCTTATTTTTCCGGTTTCCGATCCCTGTGTCGGATCAAGATTGACGTCGATAATCATACCCCTTTTTAATACGGTCATTCGGGCCATCCATTGATTGCCGTTTCCGTCAAGTCTTTCAGATTATCATCTTCCGAATATATTTCCGAGTATAACTCAGCGGATTTTCTTAAACTTTCAAGTTCCAGGGCATTTTTGAAATGATCGATGGCCGCTCTCAGCATAGCGCTTTTATCCTTAAATCCATACGTCATGCAATCATTTAAAAATCGCGCCTGTGATTCTTTGACACTGAATTTAGCCTGTAACATATAGCCTCCTTTCGGGTCGTATGTTGGACCTCAATCAATGGACCTATTATAGGGGCCAGACAATAAAAGTCAATGGGCGTATTTGGGTTGCGAGGGGGCAGAAGAAGGGTTTAGGGAGCACCGGAAAATTAATATACCTGAATAGCGGCCAAAAAATTATTCGCGCAGAGACGCAAAGGCGCAGAGAATAATGCCCTTAAAGGATACTCCCCTCTGCGTCCCAGCGTCTCTGCGGGAGAAATAGAAAAAAAGAATGCTCCCAGTAAACAGGTATCTTTGTTCTTCGGAAGCCCCTTAAATACTTAAAAAACTGATTAAATTTAAAAATTTACGCTAATATCCAAAAAATGCGGCGACATATTTTAAGGCGGTAAAAAAAATAATACCGGCCAGCATCCACTTGATCGCCCTGGCGGGCACGAATTTCTGGCAGCGCGCGCCAAGATACATACCGGCCATTCCGCCCACACCGAACAAAACCCCCAAAAGCCAGTCCGGCGCCACGGACACATTCGGGTAAAAAGGCGCGATGAGCTGATAAAAGGTGACGCCGGCCACTGAGGTGACAAACGTTCCCATGAGCGCGGCCCCGGCCACGGTATAGACCGGCAACCCGAAAAACGTGACAAAAAAAGGCGCAATGATCGCTCCGCCGCCGATGCCGTAAATGCCGCCCACGATGCCGACGATAAAGCTGAGGCTGACGATCCCCCAGAACGAAACGTCAAAGCTTTCATCGTAGAATGTGTATCCAAGTCGTTTCAAATTAAAATGGGTGACTTTGACGACCGGCAGCGGTGGATTTCCGGATGTTTCCCGACCCGCCGTCTTGGATCGATGCCGGCGCACCATCTCCTGAAAACGTTTTTCACTGCCGGCCTGGCTTGCGTTTCCGGCGGTTTTCTTCAAAAGATCCCGCGCCATCCGAAACCCGATATAAAGCAGGACGCAGGCGGCAAAAAGCTTAAAATGCCTGGGGTCCGGGAGATACGCCACGCGCACGACAGCCCCGATGAAAACACCGGGCAGGGTGCCGACAATCACCACCCAGGTCAGGGGCCACACCATCCGGCCCTCTTTGTAATAGCGATAGACGCCGCTGGGGATGGCCACGATATTGAACAATTGGTTGGTGGCGCTGACCGATGGATGGGTGTATCCGAGAAACGACATCTGGAACGGCAGGAGCAGGAACGCACCCGACACACCCCCCATGGAAGTGAAAAACGAAATGACAAAAGCGACCAGGGGCGGAATCCAGGGTGAGACTTCGATTCCAGCGGTTTGAAAAAACATGTGAGCCTCCCCGAAGCAGGACTGCATTAAAACGTAAAGTATAGACACGAAATAATTTATTTACGTGTCAATTTATCAATCTCCCCGGCTTTGTGTCAAGATGATTTTGCCGTGTTTTATTGGAATGAATATGCTACAAAGAATCCCGTGGAAAAACAGAAAAACAAGAAACTGCCGGTAGAAAACCCTATGAAATCAAAAACAAAAAACGCGCCGACCGGGTCCGATCAGCAGCTTTCCATCTCAAAAGGCATGGACCACGGGCGCATTGTTTCGACCCCGGATGAGGACCAATGCCTGGATTCCGCTCAACTCACCCGGCTCGAACAATCGTTTCGGGAATGGGCGGAAGGCTCCCCGCGCGAGGATGTGCGCCTGTCCCGGCGACGCATATTGATCGTTTTCCTCCTGATCCGGTACACGGGCGCCAAGCTGAATGAAGTCCTGGCCATTAACCCGTTTGAGGACATCCATACGGACCGGCAATCCGTTTTCTTCCGGAATGCCGGCCCGGAAAGCAAAACAACGCAAAAAACAGGACCGGGGCCGGGGCCAAGGGAGGTTCAGATATCGGAGGCCTTATCCCGTGAGATTCAAACGGCGCTTGCGGACCCTGCTTTCAAAAATTCATTGCAAAACCTGTTTGATATCGATCCCGGTTTTGTCCGCCGCAAATTTTACGAGCGCGCCCAGATCTGCGGTTTTCAAAAGCGGTTGGGCGGCCCGGAAATGATTCGAAAAGCGAGGGCCGTGGAGTTGATGCAGGCTAACATGCCGTTGCCGGCGGTTCAAATGATGCTGGGGCATTCGACGCTCAATCTCACCTCATCTTATGTCTCATTTTCCACGGATGAAATTCAGCAGGTGACACGGCTTTTTATGGAAAGGGAGTCTTCGCGCAAAACCAGTGCGCGGAACTCTTTTTTCGGCAAAATCCGGGAGATCCGGCGGGGCGACATCCAGGCCCTTGTGGAACTGACCACCATCGGCGGCCACTCGGTCACCACGGTGATCACCAACCACAGCCTGGACCTGCTCGGCCTGAAACAGGGCAGACTGGTTACCGCCGAGGTCAAGGCCCCCTGGGTCAGTTTACAGAAAGGGCTTGAGGAACCTGCGTGCAGCGCGGAAAACCGATTCAACGGAGTCATTACACGAATAACCGGCGGCAGCGTGAATACGGAATATGCCGTCCGCATTTCCGACGGGACCGAATTGTCCGCGGTTATTTCCACGGAAAGCAGCCGGCGTCTGGCCGTCAACACGGGTGATCCGGTTTGGGTCATGTTCAACTGTTTTGCGGTGGTGCTGCGCGTCGATTGATCGCAGCATCAATCCGGATTTGTTCGGTATATATTCATGCGGCCATCAAAAATGCCCGGGCATCCTCTGCCGTCTGCATGGGGATTTCTTCCATGGGCGTGTGGCCGACGCCTTCATAGGTTTTAAATGTGCCGTCCGGGAAATATTGTTTCCATAAATGGAAATATTTTAACGGAACCCACCGGTCTTTTGTCCCCCACATCACCAGAAGCGGCGCCTTGATCCCGGCCATTCCCTCGGGGAGTTCTTTGGAGTAGCATAATTTCCTCATGACCGTAAAAAAATCCACATAGGATTTCCGGTTGTTATCGGACGTGGACAATTCGAAATACCGGTCTTTGATCTGGTCCGTCAATTTTGACGGGTCGCCGAAAACCTGTCTGGCCGCCATATCAAAGAAAAAACGCGGCATGATGCGCCTGGCAAACGGGCGGATAACCGGATGGCTGGCAAAACTGACGATCCAGGGCAGATCCTGGTTATGGCCGACCGCATCAATTAAAATAAGCTTATCCACTTTTTCCGGATATTTCAGGGCGTATTTCCAGGATATGAACCCGCCGATGGAGTTCCCGGCCAGAAAAAAATGGTCGATTCCCATTTTTCTGACGAATTCATCCATGATGTCCACGCCGGCTTCAGGATTGTAGCCGTTATTTCCCATCGGGCTTGAAAAACCGAACCCCGGAATATCAAACCGGATAATGCGGTAATACGGCTTCAATTCCTCAACCCAGGCGTCCCAGGTATGCAACGAGGCGCATACCCCGTGCAGAAGCAGCAGGACCGGCCCGCTCCCCTCATCCCGGTAATGCAGCCGGCAATTGGTGTCCCCGCAGTCAATTTCTATAAATTTCGATTCTTTGTTGACGTATTTCAGCCGGATGTTTTTCATTTCCGGTTTCCTTATATTTTGAAAAACAATTTAATTAAATGTTTTTCCAACTGTCAAAACAATTGTTCGTACATTTGTACTTAAATATGTACATTTTGATTATTTTTGTCAAGCAAAATAATTAAAATTTGCGTACAAAAGATAAGGTCAGGGCTGAATAAAACTTATCTTACCGTTTAAATTGGATATATCGCCGATGTCGACAGGATGGAATGGATGGATGGATGAACAGGCTTCTCAGGGGCGCAGCCGCTGCTTGCCGGAAATGGACGTGATGTCCACCCGGATCACCGCCACAGAATCCACAGCGGCATCGGGGAATGTAAACCCTGTTTCCGCATACTGTTTCATGAGAATGGCCAGAGCTTGGCGCTTTTCGTCCGGCTCCTCAATGATGCGTCCCAAACCTGCGCCGATGACGCTCCGGTATGCCATGCCCCATTGACAGGCCGCATCTCCCGTCACCAAACCGTCAAGGATATCGAATTCAAAACACACCCGGCTGTTTTTGCGCAGGATGTCCAGCTTCCTGCCTTCTTTGGCGCAATGGAAATACAATGCCCGGCCGTCATACCCGAAGGAAAGCGGCACCACATAGGGCTCAACCCCGTCGATCAAACCCAGACGGCAGACCTGACTCCGGCGGATGATGTCGTCGATTTCCGATCTGTCGGTGATTCCCCTGTCTGATCGTCGCATGTCTGTCCTTTCGGGGGTTGGGGGAAGCGGGCACTGCCTTGGCCGCCTCCCGCTTGCCGTTATTGTGTTTTTTTGTTCAAGCGCAATGGCTATTGCTTCTTTGCCAGCATGTTCATGATCAGCCGGATGAGCACTTCCTTGTCCTTCGGGTTGGACTCCGCAATCAGAAGCGCCAGGGCGGCCAGGCCGATGTCGTTGATGACGACTTCGCCGGAAGGCAGAAACAGCCGGCGGTTCCGGTTCAGGAAATCCACAAACAGCATGGCTCCGATGCGTTTGTTGCCGTCTGAAAAAGGATGATTTTTGATAATAAAATAAAGTAGATGTGCGGCCGTGGATTCGATGCTCGGATACGCGGGAGCGCCGAAAACGCTTTGATTCAGATTGCCTAGAATCGCCGCCAGACCATCGGAACGCTCGTTTCCGAAAATCTCGCCCGCCTCTTTCCGCTCCATCAGGGTTTCCTTGAGCCGAAGGATCGCCCCACGTGCTTCCGCAACGGACGGCAGTTCGCCCCCGGCTTCGCCTTTGGGTTCGGTCAATAACCCTTCGTCGTAACGCTGCAACAACAAAAACGTCTGGGTGTACTGGGCGATGACTTCCACCAGCCCACGCCCCATGTCGGCGGTCAACTGGGGACTCGCCACGGCGCGGCGCGCCAGTTCCAGGGCCGCTTCCATCTCCCGGGCGTTGGTTTCGATGCGTTGACGGTTGACGGTGACGCCCCGGACCAGATGCTCGCGCAACACATTTGTAGCCCAGATGCGGAACTGGGTGCCGCGTTTCGAGTTCACGCGGTAGCCGACGGAGATGATGGCATCGAGATTGTAGAAAGCCGTTTGATACACCTTCCCGTCCTCGGCAGTATGTGCAAATTTTGCACATACTGATTCGCTTGCCAATTCACCTTCCTTAAACACATTGCGCAGGTGCTTGGTGATGACGCTTCGCTCCGTATTAAAAAGCACGGCCATCTGTTTTTGGGTGAGCCAAACCGTTTCCTGCTCCATCCTCACATCAAGAGCAGGCAATCCCTCTGCGCTCTGGTAAATAACAATTTCGCCCCGTTCGCCTATCTTTTGCTCCACCACATGATCTGTCATTTACGATTCTCCGTTAAACACCCGTCAATTTTGGGGACGCAATTTTGGGGACGGTCATGCATAAATGCATAAGTCTTATTTTTCGAACTGTAAGTTGTGCAGGGTAACCAGTTGCTCGCCCCGGCTGACGGCACGACTGACCGCCGATTGGCTCAACCCCAGCTTCAGCGCCACATCCGTTCCGGTCATCCCAAGTTCACGCACCGCCCAATAAGCTGCCACGCTTCGCGCCGACACACGTTCGGGCACTCGGCTCGGCTGCATGATCATCTCCACCGGGATATGAAACGCCTCCGATGCGCGGGCCACGATGTCCTCGAAACCATAACCCGCCGCCCGGATACGGTATTTCTTCTCCAGACCTTCACCGGCGGCATTCAATACGAATTCCACATAATCCGCGTCCCCTAAAAGCCGTTCATCGCCTTTCAGATGCATCCCCATCCGGCGCATAGACTTCAATTCCTGCCACCCGCCGGTGCTGCGGACCAGTCCGCCGCCGGTCAGCTCGGGACGCCGGCCCTGGGAAATCCCGTTTTCAATAAACCGCCGGTAATTCGATCTGGCGGCATCGACAGTTGTGCCGAACATCGCCAAAACAGCATCCGTATCCTGCCAATGCGCCTCCTCCACTTGCCCCATGATGCGGTTATGTCCGCAATACCGGTAGCCGTCCAGTTCATTAAGATCCGGAACAATGCCAGCACGCAAAGGATTCAGATGGATATACCGGACAAGTTCCTTCAGGTAGGGGTCTTCCTGGCACAGAATCGATTTGTACCGGTTTTGAAACAAATGACCGCTGCGCTTGTGCCTGCGGTTAAAGCCCGCCGCATATCCGGTCAACAACCGGCGCATGACGGTGGCGATCGCAACATTGCCGGTTCTGAGCATCAAATGAAAATGATTTTGATCCCATATCTATAAAAATTAGCCCAGAGTATCAGGAAATAATTAGACCACCGCATACCGATATGATCGTATTCACGAGCGCCTTTAATTCCGGGCACGCTGCCACAGCCACAGCCAAATCGTTTTTACTCAAGATACGGCCAGCATCACGCGGTTTTACATAGCTGTCCCGGCACCTTCCAATCTCGAAAATTTCCTTTATGTGATATGCAGGCGGTTTATTATGATTGACGGTTTCAGGCTTTCCGGTTGGCGCTTTCTGATGATGCCCCGCCAATTTCTGAATAGAATCCCAATACGGTAATAACCACGCTTCAAAATCATGAAGCGCAACGTGCGGATGGAATCTGGGCTCAAGCCCCACCCATTGCCGCATTTTATCCTTGGCATCTGCCGCATTCTGGAATTCCGGCGGCTGGTTACCGGTATAAACATCTGTTAATGCAATGATATAGTCAGACGGATGTCGTCCACTCAATAACATTTGAACAATACGTTTTAATTTATCTCCGGTAGGTATTCGGCCATCATAAGGATTAACATCAAGTTTCGGCATCTTGTTTGGCAGTCGGAGAGTAAGAAATTGTCTGAGATGGGGCAAAAATGCCTTTTCGGTTTTTCCTTCAACGATCAGGGTTATTTTCATGACCGTCCTCCCATCCGCCCCATCCGCCAGACTTCATCAAGGCTGTATTCTTTAAGCCATTCATTCAAATCCAGGGTATCACCCCATTGTGCAGTCGTACAGCCATCGTCATCGCGATCCATAACAACTACTTCCCTGGGCTCAAGAAAGCGGATAAAGCGATCGGAATGAGTGGCTACGATAAGCTGGGTGCGCCGTGAAGCTTCCCGCATAAGATCGGCCAAAATGCTCAGTAATTCCGGATGCAAGCTAACCTCAGGTTCATCAATCATTGTGACTGTTGAAAGCCCTGGACTCTGTAACAGGGAAACCAGCCAGAGAAAGCGGAGTGTGCCTTCAGAAAGTTCATGCATAAAAAAGGGTTTCCTGAAGTTTCGTTCTTTCCATGTCAGCGTCAGCATTCCCGCAGCCACGGGAGGGAAACTGAGTGATTCGAAATCCGGGAATGCCGATTTTAAGCTGTCTTCAATGGCCTCGTAACGTTCTCGATTGCTTTCACGCAAATAATAGAGGAACGGAATTAAATCTTCGCCATCCGCGCCGGGCAAATCGGCGGGTTTCATCTGCTGAGGAAGCTTAACAGGTGCGCGTGGACCTACATCCAAAACATGATACTGGGTCACGGAACCGAGAATACGTCGCAGTTCTTCCGGTTGCCGAAACATTTTAGGCACTTGAAAAAGCGATGTCTCAAGGGGGTTATGCTCCCAGTTTGGACGAACCAAATGTTCCTCATCAATTTCAAAGTACCTAATATCGCCGTCCTGAGAATCGATATGTTTAAATGCGCCTGTGTTCCTCTCTCTATTCTGAGAAAGTTCTTCGCGGGAAATCGCATAGCCAGCTCCTTTTGGAGCCAGGTTGAGTTCGTATTTAAGGGGTTTATATCCAGGCACATCCATGTCCACAAAAAGCGATACAGAATCTGCTTTATCGCGGGTCAAAACACTCGATACACCGCCGAATTGAGAGATTTTGCTGCTCAATCCGCCTGCGGCCGACGCCGATATCAGAGAATATGCGTCAAGTAAGGATGTCTTTCCAACGCCATTGGCGCCGATAAGTACCATGAAAGGCCTGATTGGCAGATCAATGTTTTTCAGTCTTCTAAAACCGCCAATTTTGATATGGTTGATCTTATACATTGTTATTGTCTCCACTTAAGTTAACGTTGCGGTTGGACGGTATCCAACGAAGCGGCCAAGGACTTCCGAAAAACGCAGCCACATGTGTGCCGCGCGGTTGGGTGTCCGGTCCTAACCGAAATTTAGCCCATTGGTTCAGAAAGGATTCCGCTGCCCCACGATTTCTGAATCTGTTTAAGAAGAGCCTCTCGGTTATCTTCGTCTTCGATTCGGCTTATCATAAACACCCTGTTTCCGGCATCTTTGATCGATGCACCGATATGCCAACACTCCGTTTGATCCAGGATGATGAACCTATCATGGAATTCTTTCGTCGTTCTGATCTCCAGTTCATTGCCATTATTCTGCCTCCGCCATTTCTGGGATTCGAGCACCAAATCATGAGGATGCTTTGAAGTTAAAACCCTGAACCGCATTTTCGGTTTTGCACAAGCTGCCAACAGAGTGAGCATCGAACCATCGATATACGGGTCAATGATGTCTACAGAGCCTGTTGCATTTTTCAGAATTCCCCGTATCTGGATGTAGGCGTCGTGGTGGCTACCATCAGGGAAAAAGAGTTCACGGACGCTCCCGCCGATAGCAATTAAGGAACCGCCTCGCAATTCCCAACCGATCTTTTGAAGAGCCTCATTGAGCTTTTGTTGCAGACCTCGCTTGCTGAGATCATTGGTTACGATAAATGCGATGCGTAGCCGGTCGTCGTCGGACTGAAGCGCTTCGTAGGCAGAATCAATGCGTGGGCGGTAAGCCGACCAACGATATGAATGAGAGTAGTCCTGATGTTCGGTCAGAGTCCAATCGACTGCCAAACCAGCCCGATCAACAATGTCCGGAACAGCGCGCGAATCGACTTCTGCCAGGAAACTCCTAATGACTCGCCAAGGATCAAGATCTGTCTTCAACATTTCCGACTCCGTAAACGGGTTAAAACTGGTTCCAAAGTTTCTGCATATCCCCAAAAATCGGAAAGGCTTTTGTTAACTTGAACCGATTGCCTTAATGTATTCGAATGCAGGCAGGGGGATATCCATCTGTTTACACGATGCATTTATGCTTAACAAGCGTTTCATTGCCCTTTTCTGGGTTCTCATAAGGAGGGTTCCGGAAATGTCGGCCCCGTATTTTTCACCTGACCGACGTCTGTCAGGTGAAATTCAAACATTCGGGTGGGTGTCGATATAATCCAGATGGTCAATAAGAAACTGACATTCCAGGCATTTTGCCTCAATGTCCACCATCCATTGGACGGCGGTCTGTTTAAGCTGCGTTCGGGTATCCGACGCAAGTTTGTATAATTTGTCCCGGTCGGCAAACAGCTCGGGCATGGCTGCTTTTTTCACAAACCGGGATATGAGGCCTGAAAATTGCGAGATGATCTTTTCCTGCGGCAATTGGCTGGCGCCGGGTCCGATCAGGTTTGACGCCCTTTTGATTTCCACTATCCGATCATGCAGGACCTCGCTTGGCATTCCTTCATTCAGGCATTCCATCACCAGGTCGAACTTGACCTCGCTGTGGGGGAGCTGGGTCAGGTATAGTTGGTGGGTGTAAGTAAGGGGACTGACATCCACCGCGATTGAACGGAAAATACGGACCAGGGCCGCGATCCGGACCATTCTTCCCATATCCTGGCGGGTGAGGGAAATATCCGGCCGTTTGCAGAGACGGCTGAAGCTGACATTTTTATAGCGGTTGGTGGAACTTGCCAGTTGGATGTCATCATTAAAAAACCGGGTCAGCAGGTAGTCCCCGATTTTGAGGGCGTAATCCGATAGCATTTTCCTGGTGGTGAAGTTGATGAACCGGACGGCGTCTTCGATCAGATCCCCGGTTTCTTCGGGCAGGAATTCGCCGGAGACTTCTTCAGAATCTTCTACGGCTTCCCCCTCCACAATTTCCGGGATCAGGACGTTTTCCGGCGCTTCTACTGATTCGTTTCCACTCTTTTCATCCATTCCGGCACTCCTTTTCGATTTTGGATTCTCGATTTTGGATTTTGGATTGGTGCCCGATGATCGGCGGCAAAGGTTTTTAAAAAACAACTACCCGAAATATTGGAATAAATCCAGAGAATACGTTGATTTCGGAAAACGAGTCGGAACGAAACGATTGGATTATCCGGGAGAAATCGGACGGGAGACTACAACGCGCCGGAAATGAGCCCCAGGGCGACGATGGCGAGCAATACCGAAACCGCGGTTTGGATGGCGCGGATGGCGAATTTTTTGACCAGTTTTGCGCCGAAATAAGCCCCGGCGAACGCCGATACCGACGCCGCCGCCACCAGACGCCAATCCATGTCCGGGGGATGGGCGGCCATTTCCCATCCATACATCAGCAGCCGGGACATATCCACCATCACGGCCAGCATGACGCCGGTTGCGATAAAGCGTTCCTTGTCAAGGCCCGCTTTCAGGAGAAACAGGCTTCTGAACGCTCCCTGATGGCCCGACAGGCCGCCGAAAAACCCGCTGACCGCGCCGCCCAGGGACAGATACTTCCTTCTTCCAAAATTCCTCCGGGCCGTCCGTCAAACTCATATCATTTCACATGGGCGGGCGTAAATCATGCGTCCCGGTCCAGGGGCACCACCAGGACCGGTTTCCGGCAGCGCCTCATCACTTTCTGGGCCGTGCCGCCCAGTATCGCCTCTTTGATGCCGCGTTTGTTTCCCATGACGATGATGTCAAAATCCCCTTTTTCGACATGTTGTAAAATAATGTCGTTGGCCCTGCCGGTTTCCACCAGGATGTGGTCAACGGCAAACCGGCAGGCCGGAAATTTGCTCCCGATTTCATCGCATGTTTCCGCAATGCGGCCCTTTATCCCCTGGAGAATCTCCGCTTCCCTTTTTTTCGCGAATTCATCCATGCTCCCGTATCCCAGGTATGCTGAAACCATCAGGGCCGCGTTCGGCGATTGGATCTCAAAAGCATGCAATACCGTGATGGTTGCGCAATATGCATCGGCAAGGCCGGCCGCATAGACGAGCGCTTTCCGTGAATTCTCGGAAAGATCGGTCAGATAGAGGATTTTTTTGATGTTCGGAATCATGCCCATGTCTCCCTTTTTTGATTTTTGAAAAGCGGTTTTTCTCAAAAATTGATGATTTTAAATATATATTTGAGACAAAAATAGATTCCGATCAAGATAAAAAGAGCCCCGGTGATGCGGCGGAACATACGTTCGAACACCGCCAGCCGGTTTAAAAACAACCCGGCGATGCGGGCGCTGTATGCAATGATGACCGCAAACCCGATGACCGGCGCGGCGGTTCCGACCCCGTAAAAAAGCGGTAAGATCAGTCGGGACTGGAATTCGAGGGATAGCGGGATTACGCCGCCGAAAAAAAGGGCCGCAGACACCGGGCAAAACGCCAGGGCGAACAAAAATCCGAGGGCCACCGCGCCGATGATGCCGCCGTCCGCCAGTTTTTTAAGCAGGTTCGTATTCAGACTGAAGGACGGCAGCCTTACCGGAATCAGCTCCATAATAAACAGGCCCGTGACAAACAGAATGGGACCCAGGATTTTGTTCATGTGGGCCTGAAGAAACATGGAAACAAAGGGGATGGAAATGAGCCCCGCGATAATGGCGGTGGCGATGAGGACATAGGCCGCGGTCCGTCCCACGGTGTAGGCAATCGCGGCCAGCACCGTGGCGTAGGGCGATTTGATCTGGCGGCCGATGTAGGTGGTGGCCGCGATGTTGGTGGCCATGGGGCACGGGCTGATGGAGGTGAGGATGCCCAGCCAGACCACAGACAGGATTTGCGCGAGCCCGAATTCCATGATTATCCCTTCAGCCAGTCGGCGATTTCGGTATGAACGTACTTGTCGAACTCTTCCTCATCCCGGACAAACTCCCATATTTTTTCAAGATTCTTCCACCTGACTTCCTTGCCGTCCTTGACCTCGGAAACAATCAGGGATTTGGTGTAAAGCTGGTAATCCTTGTTGTAGTGTGCGTTTTCCGGTTCATCCACGTTGATCACCCGCCAGACCACTTTGCCGGTGGAAAGCTCCTTTTCAAAATGAGACTTGACGGCCAAGGTGGACAGTTCCTCTATTTTGTGGCAGGTGGGACAGCGCATGGTGGTGTGGAAATACGTGACCACAATGGCATGGACGGGTTTTTGAATTTCCGTTGCCTTATCCCCGGCCTTTTCCACGGCTGAAACCGTTTGAACGGCAAATGCGAGCATAAAAAAAATGAGCCAGGTAAATACATACTTTCGTTTTTGAATCAATTGCATGAAAAAAATCTCCTTAAAATTGACAGTGAGTTAGCCATTTAAACGCCGCCATCTGGACCGGATCCCACGGTGATGACAACGGCGGGGTATACGATAAATCATAATCAACAAGATCAGCGACCGTCAGGCCGGAATATAAGGCGGCTGCGATAATATCGATCCGTTTTGATATTTCCGCCCCATGATGCCCGATCATTTGCGCGCCGAGCAGCCTGCCGGTGGTTCGATCTCCCGTCAAACCAATGTGCATCGATGTTGCGCCGGGATAATAGGCCTTGTGGTCCGGCGCTTCCATATCAATTGTTATGGGATCAAAGCCATGGGCCTTGGCTTCGATATCCCGCAACCCGGTCCGGGCCGCCACAAGATCAAACACTTTCAGGGACTGGGTGCCGACAATACCTTTGAATGTCGCGTTACCCGCCGCGGCGTTTTCCCCGGCGATGCGGCCCTGTTTGTGGGCGGTCGTGCCCAGGGGCATGTAGGTGTATTGTCCGGTCAGACGATTCAGGGTTTGCGCGCAGTCGCCGGCCGCATAGATGTCCGGAGCATTGGTTTCCATTTTTTCATTCACCCGGATGGCACCGGTTTTTCCCAAAGGGATGCTTGCTCCCGCCGCCAGTTCCACAGAAGGCTTTGCGCCCGTTGCGACCAGAATGAATTCCGATTCCGCGATGGTTTCTTCTCCGGAATAGATGGTCAGATGATCGCCTGTTTTCTCAATTTTTGAAATTTTTATCCCGGTAAACACCCGGATACCTCGGGCGCTCAGCATGTCTTCCAGTCGATCCCCGAATTTCTGATCCACCGACGGCATAACGGAAGGGGCCATTTCAATTATCGTAACGGAAATTCCGCGTCGGCACAGGCTTTCGGCCATCTCCATGCCGATGTACCCGCTACCGATAAGGGTGGCGCGGCTGGGGCGGAATTTTTCCAGATACTCCCGGACAGCCAGTCCATCGCCCATGAACCGCATGAAAAACACCCCCGGCAGATCACAGCCGGGGATCGGCGGACGGGTCGACGCCGCGCCCGTGGCGATGATCAGCTTGTCGTAGGGAAACGCGGTTCCGTTATTTGCTTTATTCACTGCAACGACTTGTTTCTGTTTATTATCTATGCGGGTGACGGTGTGGTTCAGCATCCAGCGAATGCCGGATGCCTGCAACTGATCCATGCTCCGGTGCGCCAGACTCCGCCAGTCTTCCACCTCACCGCCGATATAAAACGGCAGCCCGCAGATGCTGAAATTCGGGTATGCGTCCTTTATCAGAACAGTCACTTCCGATTCCGGGTCAACTTCCCGAGCCCGAAGAGCCGCGCTGACGCCTGCGTCACTGCCGCCGATGATCAAAATCCGCATAATGTCATCCCGCTATGGCTTGCACGTCACATGACACACGCCGGTGGGCGTGCTGACGGCAAAAGGAAAATATTTTCGTTTAAACCAGAGGGCCGCATTGACCAGCGTGATGAGCACCGGCACTTCCACCAGGGGCCCGATGACTGCGGCAAACGCCTGGCCGGAGTCGATCCCGAAAACGGACACCGCAACGGCGATGGCCAGTTCAAAATTGTTGGATGCGGCGGTAAACGACAGGGTGGCTGCCTGCTCGTAGGTGGCTTTGGCCTTCATGGAAATATAAAACGACACAAAAAACATGATGACAAAATAAACGCAAAGCGGCACGGCGATGCGAAGCACATCAAACGGCAGCGCAACGATATATTCCCCTTTTAAGGAAAACATGACCAGAATGGTAAAAAGCAGGGCGACCAGGGTCATGGGGCTGATTTTGGGAATAAAGTTTTTTTCATACCGTTCGATCCCCACGGTTTTGAGCCCGATCATACGCGTGACCAGACCGGCGATAAAGGGAATGCCCAGATAAATGAAAACGCTTTCCGCGATCTGGCCGATGGAAATATTCACCGTCATGCCCGTAAGACCCGCCCACTGGGGCAAAACCGTAATAAAAATATAAGCGTACACGGAAAAAAACAGGACCTGAAAGATAGAGTTGAAGGCCACCAGCCCTGCGCAGTATTCGGTGTCCCCGGCAGCCAGATCGTTCCACACGATCACCATGGCGATGCACCGGGCAAGGCCGATGAGGATCAGGCCCACCATGTACTCCTGGTGTCCGGACAAAAACGCGATGGCAAGCCCAAACATCAGAACCGGGCCGATGATCCAGTTCTGAATCAGGGATAATGCCAGCACCTTGACGTCCTTAAACACATACCCCAGCTTTTCGTATTTGACCTTGGCGAGCGGCGGATACATCATGAGAATCAGGCCGATGGCGATGGGAATATTGGTGGTGCCGATGGAGAAGCGGTTAATGACATGTTTGATATCCGGGAAAAAATACCCCCCGCCCACGCCCGCAAACATGGCCAGAAATATCCAGAATGTGAGAAACCGGTCCAGAAATGACAATTTTTTGATGGTTGAATCGGTCATGGAAATCCTTCCCTCCTTTGAATGCATCTTCAGCCCCCGACATTTTTATTCAAATTCAAATCCGGACAGATACGCCGCTATCTTTTCCCGGTTCTCGGCGGAAATATCCGGGCAACCCTCGATCCCGCGTCCGCCTTCCACCACTTGGGCCGCAAAAACCATGCAGGTGGGCTGGCCGCATTTCTTGCAGTTGGTTTTCGGAAGCAGCTTCAGGATTTCAAACAGTTTCGGCTTAACTTTGCCCGTGAAACAAGGCGTAATCGTGTGGCGGTTTTCCCATGCCTGATTGATTTCGATTTTCAACCATTCCAGCACCCGGTCGGCCTCTTCCTCGTCCTTTAAGGCATTGATGGCGATTTCCCGAGTGCCCACCTTGATGATCCGGCCATGATGGTGGAACATCACCGCCGGCGGGTCGGTGAAATACTGCGCCCCGCCCAGCACCGCATTGAGATAGGGCAGCGCCTCCCCCACATCCTCGTTTAAACGGGCCTTGCAATGCACGGACTCAAAACTGGCGTTGCATTCGGGCCGGAAAATTTCCTTGGTGTAGCCGGTTAATAACATGTTGTTCACCCTACTTTTTAACCCATTTAATGACATCCGCCTTACTCGGGACCTTCCCCACGCATTTCACCTCTCCGTCAACGATCACCGCAGGTGTGCCGAACACGCCGTAACCCGCGATTTTCATGATATCCGTCACTTTTTCCACATCAGCGGCCACACCGGCTTCGGCGACCGCTTCCCTGACGATGGTTTCGGTTTGCTTACATTTCGAGCAACCGGGTCCCAGGACCTTGATTTCCATGTTTATCTTCCTTTCACAAATTCAATTGACGAAAAACGGCAACTGCACCACTGCATTAAATAAATATCCCACCATCAGAATTCCGCTGGACACAACACCAATAAATATCAATATTAAACGCATTTTCAACACCTTGCGTAAAATCACCATCTCCGGAAGAGACAAGGCGATCACCGACATCATAAACGCCAGCACCGTTCCCAGGGCTGCGCCCTTGCCCAGCAAGGCTTCCACCACCGGAACAATCCCGGCGGCATTGGAATACATGGGAACGCCGATCACCACGGCCAGGGGCACGCTCCACCAGTTTCCCCCACCCATGACGGACGCCATGACCTCCTGGGGGACATACCCGTGAATCCCCGCGCCAACGGCAATACCGGCCAGCACATACATCCAGACCCGTCCCACGATGTCTTTGACCGCTTCCTTTGCGTAAATCATGCGGTCATGCCAGGTCATTTTCATCTCTTCAACGTCAACCGCGCTCACCCGGATTTCCCTGACCCAGTCTTCAATATGATTTTCGAGTTTTAAGCGCCCGATGACCCATCCGGCGAAAATCGCAACGAAAAGTCCGGTTCCCGCATACAGCAGGGCGATTTTCCAACCCAGAAGGCCATACAGCAAACCCAGGGCGATTTCATTGACCATGGGCGCGGAAATCAGAAACGAAAAGGTGACGCCCAGGGGAACGCCCGCGCTCACAAAGCCGATGAAGAGCGGAACCGCCGAACAGGAGCAAAACGGGGTCACGACCCCCAGCAGGGCGGCCAGAATATTGCCGATGAATTCCCGCTTGCCCGATAGGATGGACCGGGTCTTTTCCGGGGTGAAAAAACTCCGGATAATGCCGACGCCGAACACCACCAGGGTCAGCAGCATCAACACTTTCGGGGTCTCATAAATGAAAAAAAAGATCGCTTCCCCCAAATGGCTGGATGGTGTCAATCCCAGTACGGCATAAGTCAAAAATGCGGCAACCAATTCCAAACGTACATAAATCAGCCACCAGACGACAAGTCCGGCGATCCCGGCGGCCAGATAAACCGGCAGGGAAACCCGTCGTGACGGCGGTTGCGGGGATTTGCAGGCGCATGGGAAACCGGCGGATAATTTTGGTGTTGTTTCTTTTTTCATTGCGATTGTCTCTCTATAACGCCATATTCTCTTATAACGATTTATTAATTACTCAGATTTACCCGGCCGCAAATATTTTCCCGGCGGATGCCCGGCAGGGCCTCCGCCAGCCTGCGGACCTCCGGGTCATCTTCCAGCCAGTGGCGCAGGTTCCCGATCAGGGCGGCGGCGTAAGGGCTTTCACTGCCGTCGGCCAGCATATAATTGACCCACAGGCCTTCTTTTTTGGATGTGATCAAACCCGCATCTTCCAGAATCTGCAGGTGCTTGCTCGCCGTGGACTGGGCCACGTTAAGCGCCGCCTGAATCTCGCACACGCACATGACGCGATTCTGAAGCATCTTCACAATTTTGACCCGGCCGGGATCAGACAGGGCTTTCATGACTTTTAAAAAAGGTTTCATTTCTTTTCCTTAATTTTATATATTGCAATATAACGATATAATGAAGACTGTCAATTCATTTTGTTATCTTTGCTATGGATATTCTTGCTGATGAACTGTGGCCGAGACTTTCTGTTGGATCTTATGAATTCACCGCGAAAGATCGCGAAAAAACACAAAGAATGTAAATAAAAAATTTCAGGAACTCCTTGGCATTATTACGAAAAATAACGTATTTTCAATGGCTTTTATCGCACTGCACCAT
>JBAQUK010000297.1:0-11862 GCA_049297455.1 Desulfosalsimonadaceae bacterium
GTAAAAAATTATGTCAAGCTAAAAACCCGAACAAATACTGATTTTTTGAAAAATCTTCAAACAGGACTAAATTTATAACATCAAGTTTTTATGACTTATTTTTGTTTCCGGTCAACCACTAGATAAGGCGCGGGTCGTTCTTCAGGGCGCGGGCCAGGGCGGTGATTTCAGGGGTGGCTAAAGTTGCCGATGATGGCGTCATTGATTCCGAGCTGGGATTTGCAATTGAACTGTAATATGTGTCAGCCTCTTCCGGGGTTACAGGAGAACCTTGTTCTACGAACCATCCCGGACCTGCAGGACCGCCATCAGCCTTGACCATCGTAGCTGAAAGACAGAGACTGAGCAAAGTAGTGGTTAGCATCAAAACCGGCCGACTGAGCAGCTTTCTCATTGCCGCTCCCCAAAGAGCAAAATTCTCCACCATAGAGGTGGTTTCCGAGGCAACGGGGCTGCCGTCGAGGTGCATGACAATAAAACGTTTTAGCCTTTGCATGATTTCCCTTTCCTAAAATATATCTCTGATGCGGATTTCCGATACGGATGAACCCGGGATTTCATTTTTATTCCCCGTTGAAATCGGGATCGTCGGGGATTTCCTTCCAAGTCAGGACATCATCGATCTGACCGTTGCCTCTCACATAGAAGCCTATTAATGAATGGATGGTTACATCAGGTTGCGCTTCATTCAGCTTATCGCTGAGATCAAAAATATAGGTATGCCATTGCCCGTCCATGCTGCCGGCACCCAGGCCATAGATGATATCGGCGTCTGTGCCGGGTGTGTCTTCCTCTTCAGGTGTAAACGAGATATAGCGCAGGCCGCCGCTGGTCTGGACCGCTACCGAGACAACGAAGTCAGAGGCGTATTTCATGCTCCACTGAATGACCTTGTGGTCGGTATCATTCCAGGGGGAGGGGGTGTCGTCATCATCTTTAAGCAGGCTGAAACCATTCAACAGGCCGTCGCTGTTCAGCTCAATGACCTGGCTTTCCCTGTCAGCAGCATAGACGTTAAAGATATAAGCGCCTGATGGCTCGTCAACGACCTCCCAGCGGGTAGTGACGCCATCTTCGGCGTCTTCATAAACATAGAAATCGGCCGGGATTGAATCGTTGTTGACTCCGGTTCCCCCGGCATTTGCGGTTGGTATTTCACTGCCGCTCTGCGAACCGTCGTTATTTTCGATAGAGCCGGAGTTCGTGTCCGCAACAGTGTTTGAGGTGTCGTTGCCGGATGTGCTGCCGTCTGTCGGGGTACTTGGAGAAGCGGCCGCAACAGTTGCAGTAACTGCCTCCGTCAGCCGATTTCCGACAGCATCGTAGGTATAGCTGATATTGATTCCACCACCGTAAGTCGCGCCGGTCAATCGGCCCAGTACATCATACTGGTAGGTAACGGATTCGGCTGAAGCGGATAAGGGGTGAATCAGAAGCATACAGATCAGGCATGAAAGCAACAGAAACGAACGTTTTGGCAAAAGCATAACAGTTCCATTCATCTTTTTTATTTACTCCTCTACAGAGTTTTGTGTAGCTATAATTGATAATAAAGTAAATGTTCGGAGGGTGCCATCGTAAACGCTAACCGACCGAGCCGAGGAATGCCCCATTTTAGGTAGCATCGAAATCGTCCCTAACTATGATACTCATCCAAATCATCAATATGGGTCGATTCTCCTAACAAGTCAATTTTCCTATGTCAAGAAAAAATACTTATATCTGTGTATTTTGCTTGATGGTTCTTTGGCCGCCTATGTCATCGCAGCCGCGGACGAGGCGTTTATGGCCCAGCTTGCCAATCCCCTGCATCCCTATCACGCGCTCTATTTTGCGCTGATCAACCTGAAATCCTCCTATCATCTCAACCTGTCGGGCTTGCGCTATATGCATGCGGGGGCTGCCGGAATGTATCAGATCGTGCCGGGGTCCGTCACCCTGTACAATGGCGTTGATTTCAAATGTGAAGGCCAGGCCGCTGGTTTGGTGGAGGACGATGCGTTTTATCCGTGCGTGATGGATATTTATATATATTTTGTGATGCAGAGTGCGGACTTGCAGATGCTGCTGGGCGCCTTGAACCTGCCCATCGTCCCTCTGGACAACAGCGGGCAGCCGGTGACCCTGGCGAATATGCTGGATTCAAGACTGGACAGAGATCCGGCTACCGCGGGTATTCAGGAAGTGAAGGAATGGATGGCGTTTCTGACCTTTTTGACTGCGGCCCCGGAAGCCGGCGGATTTGCCGATCATATTATTCCGGAAGCGAATTACGGGCAGGCGGCCCTGGCGGCGGGCGATGCCAGCCGTGTGAATGAAATGTCGCTTACGCCGTAACTAATCGGTATTGTGTTATAATTAAAAGGGAGCGTCGGTCCATCCGGCGCTCCCTTTGTTATTTTTTGCCGTTATATACTGCGCACGCCTTAAAATTTCGTTTCTTTATATTATGGAGTGCGGCGGCTTGCCGCCGCATGTCGCGAGGGCAAGCCCTCGCACTCCAAAAAAACGTTGCCATGACCGGAACAATGATCAAGGCCCGAAAACGCAATTATTGCCCGTGCGCGGTATAAATGCCGGATTACGCGCTGTGAAAATTGTTGCAGCTATGGCATTTTTCGGAAGTCGCGCTAATCCGGCCTACCCGACATGGGATAAACCGCGCACCTGTTATCATTCATCATTCCGCATTCATCACTCATCATTTTCCCTTATTCCGGCAGGCGCAGTAACCTCTCCACTTGCTCCACTTCCTCCGCCAGCCCTGTGCTGTCCCATCCCAGTTCTTTTTGGGCGGCAGCCGCGATCTTTTCGAGCCGGTCTTTGCCCGGATGACCGATGTTGCCGACCCCTGTGCGCCGCATGACGATATCTTCCAGGGTTCCGGCGGACTCATGCCGGATGGCGTAAATTACCGATGCCAGAATTTGTCCGTCCTCACACACGATTTCCGCATATTCCGGATGTTGCCGGGCCAGATCCAGCACCTTGCGGCTTTCGGTGCCGTAATTCCGGCCGATAAAATCAATCGTTTCAGGGCTGAACGTCGGGTATGCGGCTTTTAATTCCATCATGAATCCGGCCGTATCCTTGATCTCGCAGCCCGCCAGAAACATTTTATCGGTAATGGGGGTTTTGGGGGCGCGGTGTAATTTGTCCTCCACCATTTTCAGGACACTTTCCGCGAGATGCCGGCTCGTGGTATATTTGCCGCCTTCCACCGTAATGAGTCCGTCCATGCCGTCCGTGCTGTTGTCATAGATCTCGTACTTGCGGGAGGATTCGTAGGTGCCTTCGGTCTGGTCGTCCACCAGGGGCCGCAAGCCGCCCCAGGCATGGATGACATCGCTGTAGGTCAGGCGGCCGTCACCGATGGAATCGTTGGTGTCTCGTATGAGTCCTTCGATGCTTTTCCGGCTGACCTTGTAATCATCCGGGTTGCCCACATAATCCGTGTCGGTGGTGCCGATCAACTGACAGCCCCGCCAGGGAATGGTGAAAAAATGCCGGCCCGACGGGGTCCACATGACCACCGCATGACGGGTTTTAAATTTTTTGGTCAGAATATGAATGCCTTCGGAGCGTTTGATCTGGTGTTTGCCGCCGCCGGTTTTGTCCGCCAGGTTCAGAATGATGTCCGCCCAGGGCCCGCCGCAGTTGATCACCAGGGAACCCTTGATATCGCATTGGCCGCCGGTTAGCTGGTCTTCAACCCGGACGCCTTCGACTTTATTGTCAGTTGAGAAAAGAAAATTAACCACCTTGGCATAGTTGGCGGTTTTCGCGCCGAGCTTAACGGCTGACTTTATGAAAGCCAGGGTCAGCCGTTCCGGATAAAGGCTCTGGCAATCATGGTAAATGGAGCCGCCATTCATGCCTTCAGCCCGGACTTCCGGTTCCAGATCCATAATTTGCGACCGGGACAGCCAGGCATGATGGGGGATATATTTTCCCGCATCCCAGGTCCGGTTCCGGTCAAAGGACAAGACGTCATACATGGTCAGCCCGGCCCGCAGAAGCCATTTGTTCCGTTTGGCATCCCCGTATCCCGGCACCAGAAACGGGATGGGATAAACCAGATTGGGCGCGATGTTCTCCAGAATCAGCCTCTCCCGCAACGACTCCCGGACAAGACCCAGCTCCAGATTTTGCAAATACCGGAGCCCGCCGTGAATCAGTTTGGAGGTGGCCGCCGATGTGGCCCAGCCATAGTCTTTTTTTTCCAGCAGGGCGACCTTTAACCCCCGGCCTGCCGCATCATAGGCCACCGCCGCCCCGGTAATGCCGCCGCCGACGATAATCAGGTCGAATGTTTCACCCGTATGGTTTTCAATGAACCGTTTCATCTGCGCGTTCTCTCCTTTATCGCTGTCCTTATATATATCGGTTGAATGGGTAATGTTGCAGTATTACAAAGTCGATAAGGTTAATGCAATGGGAATGTCCGGATTCATCGCTTGATTTTTCGTCGCCGGTTGATGTAGCATTCGGCTTAACCATCGGGAATCTTTAATCGGGAATGATCTTCACCCACACCTCAAAAAATTTCGGGAGGCAATCCATCATGCAGAAAAAAACCAAAGACAATGTTCAGGCTGCGTTTATCGGGGAGGCAAAAGCGTATTTCCGGCTGCTGGCGTATGCGGAAAAAGCCGAGGAGGAAGGGGTTCCCCAGATTGCGCTGCTGTTTCGGGCCATCGCCGAGGCGGAAAGGGTGCATGCCACGCGCAATTTGAATCTCATCAAAGACCTGGTGGTGAAGGACACGGATACGAATCTGGAAAAATCCTTTCAGCAGGAAAAATCCGTGAGTGAAGTCTTTTATCCGGACTTTATCAAGGAGGCCGAGGAGGAGGGCGAGACAGCGGCGGCCCTGGCTTTCGGCCAGGCCAGGGACGCGGAAGGGGTTCATGCGAAATTATATGAACGCGCCATTTATCATGTGATCAAAGATACGGTCAGCACCTATTATGTGTGTCAGGTATGCGGTTATGTGACGGACACCAAAATCCCGGAAAAGTGCCCGGTGTGCGGCGCACCCAAAGAAAATTTCAAAACCGTCGAATAATAAAGGCCTTGCACGGGGATCTGCCGCTTTGCCGGAACCGGGCTTTTGCCGTTACCGTCAATCTTCGGTGTCCCCGGCGATAAACGGGGTGCAGCGGATGGCGACGCTCATTTTTTTGACCCAGATCCGGGCCATGACAAAGACATCGCCGTTGACGTTGACCAGACTTTGTAATTCCTCCACAAAGGCAATGTCCGTGAGTTTGAATTCATAATAGAAGGTGCTGGTGAAATAAGGGTCAACCACCAGAACCATTTTTTCCGGGTCATGGGGGTGTTTAAAAGGGGAGCCTGAAAACGGGATATGGGTGGCAGCAAGTTTTTTGCTGTCTTTGGGCTTCTGATACCGTTCAATTTCAAATTTTTCCGTTTTTTCCAATAACGCTCTGATGGGCATGATATTCCTCCGCTTCGGATGATGCATTATAAAAATTGCCCGCAGGGTTGAAACCGTTTTTCCCTGGGCATTTATCTGTAATTATAGTGCTTTGTTCCCCGGTCGTCAACCGGTATGAATTTTCGGCCCTAATCATGGCTTCGACCACCGTTCCGATTCGCGGGCTATGGATTATAATATGGAGTGCGGAGGCTTGCCCGCGATAAAAATGACCTTCAGCCGTTAAGCTTCGGCAAGCCGCCGCACTCCATATTAAAAGGAATCCTCCACCGTAACATCGTCGCACGGAAATGACAAAACCGTTTGTCGAAATTCCGGCCCGGCTTCCCGCGCAAACCACGCCATCGAACACCACGGGTAAGATTCCGCATTTTTGACCAACCCGTGTTTGACGGGGTTATGATGCACATAATTGAGCCGAGCCAGATAACTGCGCTCCTATGTCAGGCATGTATCCCAATACTGAAACCAGACTTTCCGTCCGGGCACGCCGTCCATCTTGTTCAGCCGGATCGCTGTTTTTGAGTGCAGCGACGGAATCATTCGTTTTAAAGTCTCTATGCCTTCAGGTGCATGGGCGACAAAATGGTAATGATTCGGCATAACCGCCCATGCCTGAAGTCTCCATCCCCATCGTTCCGCTTCCTCAAACAATGCGTGCAGCAGGAAATCCCGCTTATCCGCAGAGTCAAACAGCATCGCCTTCCGATATGTTCCGGCGGTGATGATATACATCGCCTTGGGCGCAAACAGATGGGACGGCGCATGCGACCATTTTCGATAGATTGTGTTTTCTTGGTTCGTTGTCATGCCATCCTTTGGAGTGCGGAGGCTCGCCTCCGCGTTATGCGAGGGCAAGCCCTCGCACTCCAAATTAGACCTTTTAAAATTTCAGGTTAGGTTGTTTTGTCGTCATGCGTTTATTGCCCCATTTGATCGGTTGCCATCAATTTTTATATGGAGTGCGGAGGCAAGCCGCCGCACTCCAAAAATCAGCGGCAAGCGGTCAACCGCCCCAGGATTCCATGAGCATCCGGAACGTCGTTTCCCCGCCCCTGAGCACCCCTTCGTACCCGCCGCCGGGATTTCCCCAGGCGCTCGCAAGATACAGCCCGCCCACCGGTGTTTTGTTGCTGATCCGGTTCATATAGGCATTATCCATGGATTGGTCGAATCCGTAGATGGCGCCCCCGGTATTGCCGGTGAACCGCTGGTTGGTGAGGGGGGTGGCGGATTCCACCACATCAATAAGTGAAGATAATTCCGGAATCAGCAGTTTTTCGGCCCGGCGGATCAGGGTCCGGGTCCAGCGTTCTTTTTCCCGGTTATAGGCGTCCTTGTTTCCGGCCTTGTAATCGGCTTCAAATTTTTCCCACGGCCCGTACCCGCAGAGAAAAATCAGCATGAGGGAAGACGTCCCCGGCCGGGAATACCCGTCGAATGCCTTGTCGTAAACCGCCACGCCGAAGGGGCCGTTTTCGATGTCGCCGTTCACGCAGGCCTGATAACCCGCATCAGACCCCATGCCCGGAGATGACAGGTGGGTCGCATAGCAGGAAACCCTGTCACGGATATCCTTGGACAGGCCCAGCCAGACCAGGAAGGTGGACAGGCTGGGCTGGTAAGTGTCTATTTTGGAAGAATAATCTTTCGGCAGCACATTCGGCCCGAGCAGTTGCCCGAAGGTGGCGACGGCGCTGGCGTTGCTCACCACGGCTTTGGCGGGAACCAGGGTCCCGTCCTCAAGACCCACACCGGTGACGGCATTGTCGCTGACATGGATGTGGACCGCTTTTTGGCCGTAAAGGATTTTTCCGCCGCTGGCTTCGATGGCCTGGGCAAGAGCCGTGCTTAAGGTCTGGGAACGCGGTTTGATGTAATAGGACCCGTTTTTCAGATACCCGCCGGTGGCGACAGCGTAATAAAACGCCGAAAGTCGGGACGGCGGCAGGCCGTAATATCCCCAGAGCCCGGCAAGGGCATCTTTCAGGGCCGGGGTTTTCACATGGTCATCCAGCATTTCCGCCAGGGTCTGATTCCTGACATGCCACATGCCGGGGTATTGGAACGGGAAAAACGGCTTGAAAATTTTGCCGTTTTTTTGGTGGATGAGGTCCGCCTCATCGGCGATGGCGATCATTTCTTCGACAAACCCCCGGATGCCCTCCGCTTCATCCGGGAAAACCGCGGTCAGGCGGCTGATATAGGCTTCCGGGTTCCGCTGGGGCATCCGGATTTCATATTCCGGGGTTTTGATGCTGAAGACTTCCGGAAGTTCGGCGAATGCCGCCTGATCGTGGATGCCCAGGTTTTTTAAGATCCGTTCCACGGCGTTGTTTTTGGCCGACACCCCGTGAAGGGAGACCTCAAATGTGAAGTTGCCAGCCGCCCGGTCAAAGGAGGTGGCGTATCCGCCGGGGATGCGGTGCTGCTCCACAACCGTTACGGGAATGCCTTGGCGGGCCAGATACGCGCCGCAGCACAACCCGCCCAGGCCCGCGCCGATGATGACCGTGGGATAATTTTTCGCGGGGCCCATTTGGGCGGCCCAGGCGGACACCTGCTTCCAGTCGAGGGTGACGGCCGCCGCCGTCATGGCGGAAATGGTCAAAAAGGATCGCCGGGTGATTTGTTTTGAAAACATGGGACCTCCCTTATTCAATTCCGAGATCTTTCATTTTTTTGACAGTGGGTTTTCCCGTGTGAACGTTCCAGCCGAAAAGTTTCCGGTAGTCTTTTATCAGAGAGTCAATGGCCACGGATCGCCCCTTATTGGCGCCTTCGGCCTGGGGCGGCAATCCCAGGGTTCTTTCGTTGGGTTTGAGGCTTTTCGGGTCCACGCTATGCTTCACGTTGAACGCCTGCTTCAGGGTCTGAATCCGCTCCCCGATTTCCATATAGGCTTCCGGTGTTTTTTCCCAGCCCGTGGCTGCGTTGAGCCATTCAAAAACCGGCAGCCGGTGAACCCCGAGCAGGGCGCCGAAAAGACAGAGGCCGCTTCCGTTGGCGATATTCATGAACTTGCTGCATGCCGCTGCCTTTATCGCCTTTTCCTCATCCACCGTGTATTTGCTGTTTTTGGAGTACACAATGCCGGGGCTGGGGAGACCTTTTATTTTTTTCCAGAGCCCATACATGTCATAATACATGAGGGAACCCATGGTATGGCGGCCGGGTGTGGCTTCCACGCTGTAATGAAGGGCGAACCCCGGATCATTGCGTCCGTCGTGCATGGGCAGTTCCTGACCCCCGGCATGCATGGCGTATCTGCCGGCGTCTTTCCCGATTTTTTCCGCCGCCGCCTTGACCCCGTCCGCCAGCAGGTCGCCGATGCCTTCCCGTTTGATCATCTTTTCAATCAGGGCCACAATCGCTTTCGTATTTCCCCAGGTGAGTTCCAGGCCGCCGGTGTCTTCGGGTTTTAGAATTCCTTTTTCAAAGCATTCGATGGCAAACGCCACGGTTGCACCCGCCGAGATGGTGTCCATGGCGGCACGGTTTAAGAGTTCGTTCAGATAAAAAATGCTGTCCGCATCCTGGTTCAGGAGCAATCCGGAAAGCGCCAGCACCGTCTCGTATTCCGGCTTGTGGGTTTCGGCATATCGGGCGTTTTTATTTTTGATATTGCATATCCCCCCGCACCCCAGGGGGCAGGAATAGCAAAAATATTTCGACACCTCGCAATCGGTAAACACATCCGGGTTGATGGGGGCGGATGCGCTGCCCGTAAAATCAGTATGCGAGCCTTTCCAGTTCTTGATGGGGCTGTCTCCGATTTCGATGCTCAGTTGATTCATGCTGACCGTTCCCCATTTTCTAAGCATCATTTTATACAGCATGCCGTCAAGGGCGACCTGGCCGGGAATCAGGCGCAGCGCTTTTCCTAAGTACGCATTCAGAGACCCTTTGTTAAGGGGCGGCTGCGCATTGACAAAAATCAGGGTTTTCAGCCTCAGACGCTTTATTTTTGACCGGCTGTGGGCTTCAATGGGGTGGCTGCCGGACAGGATCAGCGCTTTCAGGCGTTTGGCGCCCATGACGGCACCCAGACCGGAACGGGCGGCGATCCGGCCCTTGTCGTTGGAAATCCCCGCGATCAGGGAGCAATTCTCTCCGGCCTGGCCGATGCAGGCCACCCGTGCCTTTGGGTCCGCTGATTCCCCAAGGAGGATTTCTTCCGTTTCCACCGCGTCCTTTCCCCATAAATAAGCGGCATCCCGTAATTCCGCTTTCCCGTTTCGGATGGACAGATATACGGGTTTGGGGCTGATGCCGGTGAAAAAAATGCCGTCAAAACCGCATTTTTTGATGGCGGGCGAGAAATTCCCGCCGCAATTGGCATCCCCCCAGGTTCCCGTGAGGGGCGACTTGCCGGCGACCATCCACCTTCCGGTAAAAAGCGTTCCCGTTCCTGTGAGCAGGCCGGAAACAAATCCCAGAATATTGTCCGGCCCCAGGGGATCGGCCCCGGCGGGAATGCGGTCATACAAGATTCTGGCCGCCAGACCGACGCCGCCCAGATAGTTTTCATACACGTCATCCGGAACCGTTTCCTCGCGGATATCGCCGGTCCCCAAGTCCACCATTAAAATTTTGCCCATATAACTTCGGTTCATAAGGTATCGGCATTCCTTCATTTTCTTGGATTATCGGTTTTTTCAACCCTGCAATTTTTCGACAAGCGCAATATAATCTTCCATGGCCTTTTTGGTGGAGGTGCCCTGAAGTTTCGCCCAGGCGTCATATTTGGCCCGGCCCTTAAAATCCGTGAACCCCGGACGCTTGCCGGTCACATCTCCCGCGCTGCCTTGCTTGTATAATGAATACAGCTTCAATAGCGTATCATTATCCGGTTTTTGTTTCAATTTCTGGACATCCGCAGCCGCTTTCTCGAATTTTTCTTTTAAATCAGCCATTTTTTCACTCCCTGTGTTCGGGTTGTTAAAAATATACCGCCATGAAATTTCAGCCCAATATTTCTTTGACCCTTCCGACTTCGCCGCCCTCCAGACGGACCTTGATACCATGATGGTGGTTTGGGGATTTTGTCAAAATATCCTTTACGATTCCCTCGGTTAATTTATTTGTTTTCTGGTCTTTTTTCAAGACGATCAAAACTTTTATGCCGGGTTTTATATCGGCGCGATGGGTGCCGTTCATTTATTTAACCTTTATTTTTTTGTTATTTTGATGGTTTAATACATACAGTAGTTTCCTGATGAAGGCAATGAAGACCGCTTTCTTATTTTTATTGTATATTTTAAACCAGTTAGGAAAAAGTGACACCATGAAGCTCAATTTTAAAGAAAATAACGGCCCGGTGGATGCGATTATTGACGAGTTGATCCGTCAGGCAGGCGATATCGGCAGGCCCCGGATCGTGCGGGAGATGATTCTGTCGGCCCTTAAAGCGGGTCAGGAGGATGACGCCGGGTCGGATCTGAAGATGATGAACACTTCGCTAAAGGAAATGCGCTATACCGCTAAAATTTTCGGCGACTACCGACCCTTTAAAAAGGTGACGGTATTCGGATCGGCCCGCACCCGGCCGGATGAAAAAGCGTATCAAATGGCCCGGCAGATGGGGGAAAAACTGGCGCAGGCAGGGTATATGGTGATCTCCGGCGGCGGCCCCGGCATCATGCAGGCGGTTCACGAAGGGGCAGGCCCGGAGAAATCATTCGGGGTCAATATCCGGCTTCCGTTTGAACAACAGTCCAACCCGGTGCTTAACGGAAATCCCAAAAACATTGTCTACAAATATTTTTTTAACCGCAAGGTGGCCTTTCTCAAGGAATCGGATGCGGTGGTGCTGTTTCCGGGAGGATTCGGCACCCACGACGAAGGCATGGAAACCCTGACCCTGGTTCAGACAGGCAAGCGCAATCCCCTGCCGCTGATTCTGGTGGATGAGCCCGGCGGCACTTACTGGTCCGGCTGGCTTCGGTTTATAAAGGCCCACCTGCTGACAAACGGCTATATCAGTGAATCCGACCTGCATCTGATGGAGCGGGTGGAAGACGTTGATGAGGCGGTGGCAAAAATTGACCGTTTTTATTTCAGGTATCACAGCCTCAGATACATCGGCGACCAGGTGGTGTTGCGCCTGACATCACCCATTGACCAGGATCGTATCAACGCGCTGAAAGTTTCCTTTTCAGAAATGCTGACTCCCGGCGGGGATATGTGTCTTTCGGGTCCGCTTCCCGCAGAGGCGGATGAACCGGAACTCGCCCACCTGCCGCGCCTGGTGGTGGATTTTAACCGGCAAAATTTTGGCCGGTTGAAGCAACTTATTGATGCGGTCAATGAAGCCACGGCTGACTAAAGAACTCCCGTAAAATCCACTCTTTTTTCATTTCGTCCGCATTATTCCAGCCGTAGGAGCGGGCCATGCC
>JBAQUK010000298.1:0-1622 GCA_049297455.1 Desulfosalsimonadaceae bacterium
TATCAAAGAGCAATTTTTTAGAAGATGGTGTGGCTTGAAAAATTTCTTTATGGCCATTATGTCAAATAATAAGCATATGCTTAAAACTTGAAGTTTTTGAAAATTTGACATTTTACATGGCAGTCAATTTTGATGGTTCGGTAAAAAAGGTAGAATGCTATTTTGGCGATTACTCTGCTCCCAAGGAACTCAAATGGCGTGAAAATAAAATTGATGAGATTGCTGGCACGGCGCCTTATATTGGCCCTGAATATTTTGAAAATATCTAAAAAGAGAATTGAACTGAGCAGCCGCTGCAATGCCGGAGCTGATTTCGTAATCGGCTTCATGAAGCCTCGTCATTTGAGGCTTAAGCCGTACAGAATTTAGCGGCTTGGCTGTTTCAGAAAAAGGTTACCTTTTTACCATATCAGCAATTCACGGTGACTAATAGTTTTTAAACCTGATCAACTTTTTTCGGCTGGAATTATGGAGTGCTTACGCAAAATTATAAAGCTGGGGATTTCTTTATGCTGATCATGGTTTGAATTTCATCTTACCGGGTTGTGCGGCCAGATTTTGGAAACAGGTATCTGAACAGATTAAAAATCCGGAAACAAGAGGGATGAATTTTCAGAAAGAGTACATTAAGGCGGCAGGGCTTCTTCCGGCGGGGATATGACAAATTGGAGTAAATGTTCAAAATCGTTGAATACAAGTATCCTGATAGAGCAACGCAATTGATTCCAATATTCTTTTCGGGAGCTGAATTCGCTCCTGCATCGCTGATATAAAGGATCTGTGAGTTCAAGGATTTGATGCACAAAAAATGCTAACAGGGTAAAAAGGAAAAAATTAAAAGACGCATGCTGAACACCGTGGCCGAAATTGTGTTCCGCATGATATCCCAGATTTTTAAGGGTATTGAAATTTTCGTTTTCAATTTTCCACCTGGCGCGTCCGCCTTTGACGAGGATTTCGATATTCGTTTTATCAATCGGGATATCGGTTACCCAACCGCAGTGGAAAGCGGCCCTGTCACCATTCATGATGGAATACTCAAGGTAATTTACATTGTCGGCCTGCCGGGTTTCATTCAGCGGTATGCCGTTAACCCATTGGTAAATGTGGCGGCGTCCTTTTGTGTCATTGAATTCAAGCGTACTGATTTTACCCTGCCGCTTGAGTACCGATAAGCATTTGAATAAAAACCTATGATCGCCGGGTTTGGCAACCAGGATAAATGACATGCCGTTTCTTCTGAGTTCATCAATAAAAGGATAATTGGCGTATAAATCATCTCCGGCGATGATGATCTTCAGTTTCGGATGGGTTTTCCGGATTTTTTTCAGCAGCCGCTTGGCGGCATTGCGTTCACAATCCTGTTTGATGCGACCGTCGATATTCTGGATTGGTTCCGGAGCCAGGGGAATGACCTGCCGAATATCCGGATGCACAATTGAAGCGCCGAGAACTTGATGAGAATAAGTGATGTCGCCGTTTCGGTGGTTTTTTATTCTGTTTATAACGGATTTTGGGGAACACTCCTATAGCCTCCCAAAGAAGCCGAAATCGTGAGATTATGTAACCAGTTATCATGATACCGAAAAGAGTTCAGTCTTTCAGCTGGACTCTGAAAACCA
>JBAQUK010000299.1:0-1696 GCA_049297455.1 Desulfosalsimonadaceae bacterium
AGAATCGGCATTTTCCTACAAAGGAGACTGTTATGAAGCGTCAGGCGGGGCTGGCGACGGCCCCCCATTGTCAAAAGTATAACCAACTGAATTTATATATTATTATTTCTTAGCCTGACGGCTATGGACCGCACCCCCGGCTCAATTCATCCCGCATGGCCCGGCGCATCTCGCCGGTGCCATCGTCCATGCCCTCCAGCCGCCGCCCGAAAGCCACATTCACCGCCACATCCGGGTCCATAAAAGAAATATCCGCCGTGGGCCAGGCCAGCATCGTATCGCTCAGCATGTTTCCGCCGGACATATTGCAGTGGGCCAGGCCGTATGATTTGCGGATAATCACGCTGATTCTCGGCACTGTGCTTTTGTGCAGGGCTTCAATAAATGTCATGATCTTTAACGGCATTTTCCGTTCTTCGGCGGCTTTCCCCACCAGAAAACCAGGCGTATCATGTAAAAAAATCAATGGGATATGAAACGAATCGCACAGACAGATAAACCCGGTCGCCTTTTCGCACGCCCCCGGTCCCATGGCGCCCGCGGTCATCATCGGGTTATTGGCCAGAAACCCGACCACATGGCCATCCAGACGGGCCAGGCAGGTGATGAGGCTTGGGTCGAAAAACGGCTTCAACTCCAGCATGGAATCCGGGTCGGATATCATCCGGATGACCTGGTGCATGTCATATCCGCGTCTCGGATTTGAGGGCACCACATTAAAAATCTTATCCAGCCGTTTATCGGGAGGCTCGCTGCACGGCGATACCGGCGGCAGCTCCCCGGCATGATTCGGAAAATATTCCAGTGTCCGCCGGATCAGACGCAGGCAGTCCGCGTCGTCTTCCGCAAACAGATCCACCTGGCCGGTGTCTCGGGCGTGAAGTTCCCATCCGCCCAGTTCCTCTTTGGTGGAATGCTCATTGGTGGCCACCTCCAGAATACTGGGACCGGCCACCGCCATGATTGCGCCTTTGACCTGGATGATGATATCCGAAACTGCGGCCTCCCAGGTCGGCCCGCCGTAGCATTCCCCCATGATGGCGGTGATAAACGGGAATTCCCGGTCCCGGCACGGCCCTTTGATGGGGTAGGTCATGCTCATCATGCCCACAGACCCCATAATATCCGGCAACCGCGCCCCGCCGCCGTCCCCCAGGTGAATACACGGATATCCCCGTTTTCCGGCAAGGGTCATGTGGTGCATGAGCTTTTCAACGCCTTTTCTTCCGCCCGCCCCCGCCATTACAGTAACATCGTCGCCGGACACAAACACGGTGCGCCGGTTGATGGTGCCATAGCCGCACACCTTGCCGTCAGCGGGTGTTTTTTCTCTGGCTTCCGGAATGTCAGAGTGAACCAGCAGCCCCTGCTCATCAAACGTTTCCGGATCAAGCAGGTGTTCGATGCGCTCCCGGACGGTCATCCGGCCTTTGGCGTGCTGTTTATCGATTTTTCCAGGCCCGCCCATGGCGGCTGCTTTTGTGGTGAGGACCGCCAGTTGCTGGAGCCCGTATGGGTCATCGGATTGGGTCATATTAAAAACCTCAAAATTTGGATGTAATTCCAATTCCAAATCATAGCGCTATCTTCGTTGGCTCGTCTTCGGCTCCTCAACGTACAAACTGTACGCCTTCGTCGCCTCAATCCTCGCCGCCTTGATATCATCTTTGATTTGGAATTGGAATAAGACATTATA
>JBAQUK010000300.1:0-19528 GCA_049297455.1 Desulfosalsimonadaceae bacterium
TATAATGTCGCATATAGCTTTTATCAATATCGATAATATTTTGCTTTAAATCTCCCTGTCCGATGGGAAAATCCAGTAAAATTTTTTACCGGAAAATTAAAAACCGGGGTTTTCGGTCAGGCACTAACTAAGCGCAATTATTTAGCCGAGTCAATCCTTGTTTGAATTCATAAAATCAATATTAAGCATCAATTTTAATCAGATTGAAATTGATGTGATTAGTTTTATAATTATATTGATTGATTAGGCAGAGATAGTCGATCTGTAATTGATTATATTATCCTAATAATAGATGGTAAGGCTTAATGCCTTGAGTCCAATTATAGAAATGCGTGGGAGGTGTATTTGCGTAAAATAAATTCTCAGGGAATCAACAGTATTGTTTTTCGGAACCCGAAAATCCAGGACGGTCAGTATCTTTGGGAACTTGCAAAGGCATCTAAAACCCTGGATGTCAATTCGCCCTATCATTATCTGATTATGTGCCGGCATTTTGGAAAAACGTGCCTTACTGCCGAAAAGCAGGGACGGGTGATCGGATTCGTCACGGCCTATATCCCCCCGGACTCGGTGGATACGGTGTTTGTCTGGCAGGTGGCAGTGGATGAGAAGGAGCGCGGTCAGGGCCTTGGCCTCCATTTGCTGATCAATATTTTTAAAAATGCAAAAGCATTCAGTGTCAGGAATCTGGATGCCACCATCACGCCTTCAAACCAGGCCTCACTCTGCCTTTTTAAGGCAGCAGCCAGAGTATTGGACGCGCCTTTTGAATTTGAAAAAGAATTTTTCCGAGCAGCGGATTTTGGACATAATTTCCATGCACCGGAAATGCTGTTTCATATCGGCCCGGTTCTTTGATTGATTTTTAAAAATAACAGGAGGAATTTATGCGAATTTTTGAACAGATAGAATCCCGTGTCCGGGGATATGTCCGGTCTTTTCCGGTCATATTTGAGTCCGCGGAAGGTGCTACAATGACCGATGAATCCGGCAGGCAGTACATCGATTTTTTTGCCGGGGCGGGTACGCTTAATTACGGCCACAACAATGAACGCATCAACAGCGCCCTAATCGAATATATTAACAATAAGGGGCCGTTTCACACCCTGGACATGGCCACTACCGCGAAAAAGCGGTTTTTAACAAAATTTAACGACACCATTCTTCAGCCCCGGAATCTGGAATACAAAGTTCAGTTCACCGGCCCCACCGGCACCAACTCGGTGGAAACAGCCATAAAACTGGCCCGGATGATCAAGCGACGCTCCAATATTGTGGCATTTACAAATGGCTATCATGGCCTGACAATGGGAGCGTTGGCCATAACCGGGAATAATTTTTATCGGGATGAGGCGTACATCAGCCGGTCGAACGTCAGTTTCATGCCGTATGACGGTTATTTTGGACCGGATTTCAATACCATCGATTTCCTGCGGAAAATGATTTCCGACAACAGCAGCGGCCTTGACCTTCCCGCAGCCGTGATCCTTGAAACCATCCAGGCTGAAGGCGGCGTCAACATCGCCAGTTCCCAGTGGCTACAGGATCTGGCGCAGCTCTGCTATGAATTCGATATACTGCTCATCATCGATGACATACAGGTGGGCAATGGCCGTACGGGTGATTTTTTCAGTTTTGAGGAATCCGGCATCAAACCCGATATCGTCACTATGTCCAAGGCCATCGGCGGCGGGCTGCCCATGGCGCTGCTGCTTTTCCGGCAGGACCTGGACCAATGGAAGCCGGGGGAGCATACCGGCACATTCCGGGGAAACAACCTTGCGTTTGTGGCGTCCTTTGAATCCCTTCACTATTGGGATAACATGGATCTGAGCAATGCCGTTAAATACAAATCAGAGATACTGAAAAATGGAATTGAGGGTATTGTGGAAAAATTTCCGAAACTTAGTGCAACGATCCGGGGACGGGGATTGATCTACGGCCTGGAAATACCGGAAAGGGGATTTTGTTCGCAGATTTCTGGAAGATGCTTTGAAAACGGATTGATCATTGAGCTTGCCGGAGCAGATGACCAGGTCGTCAAGTTTCTGCCGCCGCTGATCATTGATGAGGAAACCCTGTTAAAGGGGATTTCGATCGTTGAACAATCCATCGGTGAATTGCTTGAAGAAAAGAAAGAAAAACTGACGGGAGCAATGTAATGATCGTAAGAACGCTGGAAGAAATTATCGGATCGGAAAATGACATTGAGGCGGAAACCGGAACCTGGGTAAGCCGGCGAATGCTTTTGAAAAATGACGACATGGGGTTTTCATTTCACGACACCACGATATTCGCCGGAACGGAAACGCTCATCTGGTACAAAAATCATTTGGAAGCGGTCTATTGCGTAGCCGGGGAAGGCGAGCTGGAAGTCATTGAAACCGGCGAAATTTTTAAAATCAAAGATGGCACCATGTATGCTTTAAACGGTCACGAGAAACACTATTTGCGGGCTTTTAAGGATATGCGGATGATCTGCGTGTTCAACCCACCGCTGACCGGAAAAGAGGTTCACGACAAGGAGGGGGTGTATCCGCCTGCCGGAGAATAAATGAAGAAGCAAATTGCATCGGCATGTGGTGGAAAATGGCGTTCAGACAGGCTGAAGGATAAAACGGAGAAAACCGATGAGCGACACGCGATTTACCTATTCGGTGACATGGAATTTGTTCCTGATCACAACCGGCTCCGCTATTGCGGCCGCAGCTTTCAAAGGTATCGCTTATTTGCATGCGTTTATCCCTGGCGGCCTGTTCGGCGCGGCGTCCCTGATTTACTTCACCACCCGATGGATGGATATCGGCATCTGGTTTCTGCTGCTTAATATTCCGCTGTTCGTTATCGCCTGGAGATTTATCAGCAAACGGTTTCTGCTCTATTCGCTTTACGCGATGGCCGCATTTACATTGATTTTCAGTTTTATCCGTATTGATTTTGGAATACACAACCAGCTATACGCGGCGATCACCTGCGGCATGCTTTCCGGTGTCGGAGCGGGAATTGTCTTGCGTTCCCTGGGTTCAAACGGCGGTCTGGATGTCATGGGCGTTTTGTTGTATCAGAAATTCAACATCGGGCTGGGAAAATTCTATTTCGCCTGCAACGCGGTTTTATATGCCTTCAGTTTTTTCTTTCTGGATAACGATCTGGTTATCGCGTCCATGATCATGCTGATCTGCGCTTCTTTCGCAATGGACTACGCCCTGTCCATGTTCAGCCAGAGAAAGACGGTGCTCATTATTTCAGATAAGCCTGCGGAAATCGTTTCCAGGATCAATACAGACCTCAAAATGGGAGCCACATTCATAAATGGCACAGGCACTCATTCCGGCAGACCCAAACAGATCATTTTGACGGTAATCAATAATATTCAGCTCAAAAGGCTGGAAGAAATCGTGTTCACCATCGATGAATCCGCGCTTTTTATTGCGGAAAATTCCTTTTCCGTGATTGGGTCCAACCTGGCCCGGCGGAAAATTTACTGATCAAATCCTCTGAGCAGTACAGTCAGTTCTTCCTTGAATTCGATCAGGTCTTGCAACTCATGAGCGCTGCTGAAATCGCCCACCACAATACAACTTGCGCCATCCGGTCTGAAAAAATACACCGGCGGCAAGCAAAAGGACGATTCCCGGCACACGAAGATGATGCGCCAAGGCTTGTGCGACCATGCCGATGGCCAGAGAGAGCGATGGTCGTACCCGGATTATGGAAAATGGTTGAGGCCATTTTGAGTTATTTTTATCCCGGCTACTCACACCCTCATGAGACCGGGGGCACGATTTTTTCCGCGGTTCTTCGGGCCATGCGGGCCAAGTCCCGGACCCGCACAAAATCATCGGGTTTGAGCATGCCTTCAAGTCCCGATATCCCGGACAGTTTCATGCCGTGTTTTAACCCCATCTTGTAGATTTCGCTGACTTTTTCCCACTGGATGTTTTTGCCCACGGAAAAATTCTCGAACCGCCCTTCCAGGGCCAGGACAATGGCTTCCGCCATGCTCGCATAGGCCACCCCCGGCGGAAGGCCGATATTGCGCATTTCCGGCTGGCCGGGCAGGGCGATTTCCCCGGAAGCGATAATCAAAACATCCGGACGTTTTTTGGCGTCTTTGATGGTGAAATTCAGGGGCCGGTTGACGTCGGTGATGACACATCCGGGTTTAACCGCCATCATATCCAGGATCTTGCCTTCCTCGCTGGATGACGCCGTCACGATAACGTCCATGTCGCTTAAGTATTTGTCGGCCCGGGTGGTGATATGGACATTGACGTGTTTGATTTCATTGAGGATGGATTCCCGCAAGGCCAGCAGCTTGGCGTCATGGGAGTCCACCATATACACATCTTCAAAAGCGGTGGCCAGGAGCTTGGCGCACACGGAGCCCACGGCGCCGGTGGCCCCGATCACCATGGTTTTGCCTTTGAGTTTTTTGCCTTTGGCCATTTCGATCAGGCCCATTTCCCGGACCGCCTCGGCGGTGGCCCACAGGGCCGCGGACGCGCTGTAGGAGTTTCCGGTGGTGATGGGCAGATCGGAAAATTTCGCCACGGTGACGCCGGCATCCCCCATGGATTTGGTCAGGGCGCCGATGCCGATAATCTGGGCCCCCAGGCTTCTTGCGATTTTGGCGGCTTTGAGCAGTCGGCTGTTGATGAATTCCGGCGGATGGGCCAGCATCTGTTTGGGTGTGGCCCCGAGGGCGATGAGCCATCCCTCGGCTTCCACCCCCGTGGGGGACTTGATGCCGGTGACTTTGGAATACACAAAGGGTGGAGAGTAGGCCATCAGTTTTTCGATGGTGTCCATCCGGGACGTGGGCCGCAATTTGGACAGCAGTTCCAATGGCTTGAATTTTTTAAGGTAATCCCGGGTGAGGGGATGAACGACAAAGGCGAACCGGTTCACGCGTTTTTTCTCGCCGGACGGATAAATCACCCTCGGGTCCATGCGGCGTTCGGAGATGACTTCCAGCAGGTCGTCCCGGGTCAATGTGTCCGGTGTTTTGCCCAAAGCCACCATGATCATGGCTTCCAGCACACTGACCCCCACCACGTTTTCCAGGATTTTGGGCGTGGAATCAATGATGACGTCCACCCCCCGGTCTTTCAGGAATTTCACCCGGTCGTCATAGGCGGTGGCGGTGATGACGGTTTTTCCGTTGAGTTCCCTGAACCCGCAGTGTTGCAGGTATTTGAAGAAATTAAAATAAGGCACCACCACAATGCTGGCCTGCTGGATGGCTTTTTGAACGATAAATTCGTTGTAGGCGCGCAGGGGCATGGCGAAGTTGGAAATGGCCCGGGTGGGAACCCATTTGAGAACCGAGTGAAGCTCGTTTGCGTATAATTTCAGGTCCTCAAGGGAGTTGAGAAATTTCGGGATCCCGTGTTCCAGGATGGGATCGCAGAATTTCAGGTTGACGGTGTATTCGGAAAGGGCGGCGGCCGTGTTTGAGTTGATCATGCCGGAAAAAAACACCACCCGGCTGTTGTTGAAATAATTATTGCCGAAGGAATATTGCAGGTGCCGGATGGTCCATTCATGGCCGACACTCCTCAGGGAATCCCCGGTGGTGAAAGGAGTGTTTAATTTGCTCGCCAGTTGATAGAGGGCTTTGGTGTCTTTCTGGGTGTTGTTTTTGGAGCCGATGGAAAAGGGAAATTCGATGGAGCCCAGTCCGATCACATCCGCTTTGTTGTCCCATTGCTCAAGCAGGTCCGCCATGGACTCCAGGCTGCCGTTTGTTCCGATCCGGATGATGCGGAAATTTTTCCCCATAAACCGGGGAGTGAATTCATAATCGTCTTTACTGGGGCCTATACTGATATTGACGATGGTCTTCATCAATGCTGTCCTTTCCATCAAAACATATATATAAGGAGGGGATTGTTTTAATAGTATCACAAAAAAATTACTTTTTATTATATTCATGCATCCGGCCGGCGTTGTCAAACACAAAGCTTAACCGCAGCCCGGCGTCCGGCCGGATATGGGGACCAGGGATTTGGGATGGCCGGATTTTGATCCCTGGGCAGTCAGTCTCTCTTGCAGCCGGCCGGCATTCCGCCGGTGCGGTGTTCTCATCGCCATTTGGAATTGACAATGCAAAAAGATTATTTTAATACACTCGTGATGTCAAAATTGTCGTCATGAAGTAACCAATATAATACCGTCTTGTTTGGAGTGCTCGTTCATTATGCATGTTGATAAAACCGCCCATGAAATCAGCCGTCCCCCGGCCGTTCTGCATTCAGGGGTAACTCTGGATGAATTTCTCGTCATGGCGAAGGGATTTCATGGGTATCTGGCCCCAGGGCTCGTGATCGGCGGATTTATGGTGAGTGCGGCCCAGTCCCGGTTGTCTCCCGGCGTCCTGTATGACGCCATCAGTGAAACCGCTTATTGTCTGCCGGATGCTGTTCAGCTTCTCACTCCGTGTACCATCGGCAACGGATGGCTGAGGATAAAGGATTTCGGGCGATACGCCCTCTGCCTGTATGACAAAACAAGCGGCAAAGGCGTCCGGGTAAGCGTGGATTCCCAGCTTGTCAAAAACCGGCCCCGTATCCGGGAATGGTTTTACAAAGAAAAACCCAAAAAGGAACAGGATACCGATCTCCTGCTTCAGGATATTCTGGAAGCCGGAACGGACTATTTCGACGTTCGGGAGGTTTGGGTGGACCCGGAGCATCGCAAGCCCAGACGCAAGGGAGCTATCGCAGATTGCAGCGTGTGCGGGGAAGCCTATCCGGCCAGTCATGGCAGTACCTGCCGGTCCTGTGGGGGAGAAAATCCCTATCGTCCCTCCCTTGCCTCAGCTCCGGATATGGAGGCGCCCGTATTAACGCCGGTTCCGCTTCAGCTCGCCATTGGCCGCAAATTACTGCACGATGTCACGGAAATCGTTCCCGGCGTTTCCAAGGGGCCGCTTTTCCGCAAAGGCCACTTGGTTCAGGAGGCGGATCTTTGCCGGTTGCAGAAAATCGGGCGCAATTCCCTGTACGTCGAGGATGATGATGCGACACCGGACGGGTTTGTGCATGAAAACAAAGCAGCCCGGCGGTTCGCCATGGCCCTTGCCGGTGAAGGGGTGGTTCATTCCCTGGAGGCGGTGGAAGGAAAAATCACCCTGTTCGCGGGCCGGAGCGGACTTTTGATGGTGGATGCGGACAGCCTCCGGGCCTTTAACCGGTTTCCCGGCGTCATGGGCGCGTTCCGGAGAAATTTTACAATGGTGCAAAAGGGGGACAAGCTGGGCGGCACCCGATCCATTCCCCTGTATCTTCCCGAACCGGACTGCCGCCGGGCCGTGGAGGCCCTGGAAAATGGCCCGGTGGTCCGGGTTGCGGCCGTCACCCCACTTCCCGCAGGGATTCTGGTTACCGGCACCGAGGTGTTCAACGGTCTCATAAAGGACCGGTTTTCCGGTCTGATCTCAACCAAGGTAAAGGCGTATGGATGCCGGGTGGTGGGGTCCGTCATCACTCCGGACGACGCCCAAGCCATCCGGGACGGGGTCCATCGCCTCCTGGAAAATGGCGCGCAACTCATCATCACCACCGCCGGGCTGTCGGTGGACCCGGATGACGTGACCCGGCAGGGACTTCTCCTGGCGGGGGCCGTCGATATGCTGTATGGCGCTCCCATCGTGCCCGGAGCCATGACGCTGCTGGCAAGAATCGGCGATATTCCGGTCATGGGGGTTCCCGCCTGCGCCTTGTTTTTTAAGGCCACCAGCTTTGATCGGCTTCTGCCCCGGATTCTGGCCGGGATTCCCATCAGCCGGGACGATCTGGCGGAAATGGGACATGGGGCATTTTGTCTGGAATGTGAAACATGCCGTTATCCCAATTGTTCCTTTGGACAATAAATATATGTAAAGGAGAGAAGTAAAACCATGAATATGATTCGGATGAAGATAGACAACAAGGAGGTCTCCACCCGGAAAGGCCTCACCATTCTGGAGGCGGCGACGGAAGCAGGCATCAACATCCCGACGCTCTGCTATCATAAACAATTGAGCCCCATCGGCTCCTGCCGCATGTGCGTTGTGGAAGTGGACGGGTATTCCGAGGCCATGGCCGCCTGCACCACACCGGTTGCGGAGGGCATCTCGGTCACCACCCAGTCGGCCCGGCTTTTCCGCATGCGCCAGGAAGCATTGAAAATGATGCTGGTGAACCATCCCCTGGACTGCCCTGTCTGCGACAAGGCGGGCGTGTGCGCGCTTCAGGACATGACCTTCGAATACGGCGTCACCCAGCTTGACCATCACCTGCCCAAACGGGAATCCACGTCAGCGTACCGGACCACCTTTATCGAGCATTTCCCCGAGCGTTGTATCTTATGTCTGCGGTGTGTCGGCGCGTGCAAGGAAATCCAGGGCCACGTTGCCCTTGAAATGGTAAAGAGAGAAGCTGGCCCGCAGATTTCCATTAACCGGGACAAATGCGTTTCCTGCGGCGAATGCGTGCAGATCTGCCCCGTGGGCGCCATGCTGGAAAAGAAATCCGATGCCCGCTGGCGGTCCTGGGAAACGACCGGGGTGCGCACCACCTGTCCCTATTGCGGGGTGGGCTGCCAGCAAATGCTGCACATTGACAAGAACGGGAAAATCGTCCAGGTCACCGGGGTTGAAGATGCGGAGCCCAATAAAGGCCGGTTGTGCGTCAAGGGCCGGTATGGATTTGATTTCATCTATTCCGAGGAACGGCTGAAAACCCCGCTGATCCGGGAAAAGGACGGGTTCCGGGAGGCATCCTGGGATGAAGCCCTGGATCTGGTGGCCGGTACTTTCCGGCGCATCATCGGCGAGCACGGCCCGGACGCCATCGCCGGGGTCAGTTGCGCCCGCAGCATCAATGAAGATTCGTATCAGATGCAGAAACTCTTCCGCGCAGTGATCGGCACCAACAATATCGATCACTGCGCCCGTACCTGACATGCTCCCACGGTCGCCGGTCTGGCGGCCACGTTCGGTTCAGGTGCAATGACCAATTCGTTTGCCGAATTCGGTAAAGCCAAAATGTTCATGGTGATCGGCTCCAACATGACGGAAGCCCATCCCGTGGCGTCGACGTTCTTAAAAAATGCGGTAGCCAATGGGGCCAAACTGATTGTGGTGGACCCGCGGCGGCATAAGCTGGCGGAACTGGCGGATATCCATGTCCCCATTGCCGTGGGCAGCGATATCGCGTTTTTAAACAGCCTGATGTATGTGCTGATCGAAGAAAACCTCTATGATAAGAAATTTGTCGAATCCTGCACCGTGGATTTTGACAAGGTGAAGGAAAAAATCATGGAATACCCGCCGGAACGGTCAGCGGCCATATGCCATGTCCCGGCGGAACTGATCCGCAAGGTGGCCCGGATGGCGGCTTCCGTCAAGCCGATGATGCTTTGCTATACCCTCGGCATCACGGAGCATACCTGCGGCCGGAACAACGTCGTTTCCACGGCCAACCTCCAGATGCTTCTGGGCAATATGGGCATGCCCTGCGGAGGCGTCAATCCCCTGCGGGGCCAGAACAACGTGCAGGGGGCCTGCGACATGGGGGCCCTGCCCAATGTGTTTCCCGGCTACCAGCGGGTGACGGAACCCATGCTGCGGGAAAAGTTTGCCAATGCCTGGGGCGTTGCAAGCCTCCCGGACAAGCCGGGGCTCATGATGCCCGATATGATGGACGGGCTGGTGAGCAAAAAGATCCGGGCGTTTTATGTTTTCGGGGAAAACCTGGCGGGCACCGAGCCGGACATCCACAAGGTGGAGCATGAACTCAGTTCCGCCGAATTCCTCGTATGCCAGGATATTTTCCCCACCGAAACCACCCGGTTCGCCCATGTGGTGCTTCCGGCCGCGGCCTGGAGTGAAAACGACGGCACCTTCGCCAACAGCGAACGCCGGGTCAGCCGGGTGCGCAAGGCCAGCGAGCCGCCGGGGGTTGCCAAGCCCAACTGGTGGATTTTCAAGGAAATCGCACGCAGGATGGGGCAGAATTGGGTATCGGACAGCGCCCAAGAGCTTTGGGACAACGAGATATCGGTCCTGGCTCCGAATCTCACCGGCATCAAATATGCCCGCATTGAAAAAGACGGCCTGCAATGGCCCTGCCCGACGGAAGAACACCCCGGCACCCCCATTTTACATTTGTCGGGCCATTTTACCTGCGGGTTCGGCCAGTTCATCCCCGTGGACTGGACCCCGCCGGCTGAGGTGCCGGATGCCGAATACCCGCTGGTGCTCTCCACCGGCCGCAGACTCTACCATTACCATACCCGGACTCAGACCGGACGGTGTGTGGGCTTAAACGACCTGTTGGGGGAGGAAACCGCGGATATCTCTGCGGCGGATGCAAAAGCGTTGGGGATCCAGGACGCCGAGATGGTCCGGGTCAAATCCCGGCGGGGGGAGGTGACGGTGAAGGCCCGGGTGACGCCCGAGGTGCCGAAGGGAATGGTGTGGATGGCGTTTCATTTCCGGGAAGGCAACGCCAACTGGCTCACCAATCCGGCGTTTGATCCCTTCACCCTGACGGCGGAATATAAGGCGTGCGCGGTGGCGATAGAAAAAATTTAAGTCTGAATAATTATAGTAAAATTATTTAACAAAAGGGGGGAAATACCATGCTAAACGGATTGGGTACGATTCAGGAAAATTCAAACCTGGCAGCGGACATTCCGAAACCCGCGGACCTGGACCGTATTTTTGCGGCCCAGCAAACGGCGTTTTTAAATAATCCCTTGACTCCAGCCGCCGAGCGGGTAATCCATCTGAACCGGTTGAAATCCGCCCTGATTGCATATCAGGACCGGATCATCCGGGCGGTCAATGCGGATTTCAGCGCCCGGGCCGCGGATGAGACCCTTCTGGCGGAGATTTTTCCTTCCGTGGAAGGCATCCATTATGCCGCAAAGCGGGTCAGCAGCTGGATGAAGCCGGACCGGCGGTGGGTCAATCTGGCGTTTATGCCCGGCAAAGCGAGGCTGATGTATCAGCCCCTGGGAGTGGTGGGCATTATCGTGCCCTGGAATTATCCGGTTTTTCTGGCGGTCGGCCCGCTGACCGGTGCCCTGGCGGCAGGGAACCGGGTGATGATCAAGATGAGCAAATTCACACCGGCCCTCGGAAAAGTGTTTCAGCAGATGATCGCCGAAACGTTTCCTGAAGATCATGTGGCGGTGATCGCCGGGAGCGAGGGCGGGGGCACCGCGTTTGCGGCAAAACCCTGGAACCATCTCCTGTTCACCGGCTCCACGGCGGTGGGGCGCCAGGTGATGCGGGCCGCAGCCGACAACCTGACACCGGTGACCTTGGAGCTGGGGGGGAAATCCCCGGCCATTATCGGTCCGGACACCCCGGTGAATGAGGCCGCCGAACGCATCGCATTCGGCAAAATGTTTAATTCCGGCCAGACCTGCATTGCGCCGGATTATGTGCTTTGCCCCCGGTCAAAAATTCCGGCGCTCGTGTCTGCGGTAAAAACCTGCGTCACCAAAATGTATCCGTCATTAAAGGCCAATCCCCAGTTCACCAGCATCGTCAATGCACGCCAGCATGAACGGATTCACTCCCTTCTGGAAGATGCACGCAGGCAGGGGGCCCAGGTCTCTGAAATCAACCCGGCGGGGGAGGATTTTTCAGATACCCGTAAAATGCCGCTGTATGTCCTGTCCGACGTCACGGCGGACATGCGCGTGATGCAGGAGGAAATTTTCGGGCTCCTGCTGCCGGTGGTCCCCTATGATTCACTCAAAGACGCAGTTTCATTCATCAACCACCGGCCCCGTCCCCTGGCCCTGTATTATTTCGGTTATGACCGGCCTCAGATGGATTACGTCCTGAACCATACCTGCTCCGGCGGAGCCCTTGTCAACGACACGCTGATCCATTGCGCCCAGGATGACCTCCCGTTCGGCGGGGTGGGGGAGTCCGGCATGGGGAGCTATCACGGCCGGGCGGGATTTATCGCTTTTTCACATCAAAAGGGGGTGCTTTACAAACCCCGGTTCAATACAAGCAAATTTACCTATCCGCCCTATGGAAAGATTCATCAGCTCGTCTATAAACTGTTTATCCGGTGATGGTTGAAATTCAAAGCAGCCCTGAAAGCATCATGTCTTTGATTTTTCGCGTATTGTGCGTTATGTTCGCCCAAGGTTGATTGAATGACGGAGGCGTACATGGAGAGCAAAAAGAAATTTCAGGTCAGGTCCAAGGTTTGGGTGCAGGATGCGGAGGGGAACGTGGTGTTCGGGCTGGGGAGGCTCCGGATTCTGGAAGCCATCGAGCGGCACGGGTCGCTCCGGGCCGCGGCCCTTGAACTGAATATGGGGTATCGGGCCATCTGGGCGAGGATCCGGGCCACGGAAGAACGGCTGGGCATGCCCATCCTTGAGAAAAAACAGGGGGGGCGAAGCGGCGGCGGCTCATGCCTGACCCCGATAGGAGAGCAACTGGTCCGGGATTTCCGGGCATTGCAGAACGTGATCGAAAGGGAATCGGACCAGGCGTTTGCCGGCACCCTGAGCCTGGATCTGGATGCGGTGTTGCGGGAACAGTTTTTAAAAAATAAGAATGACTCTCTTTAGGGATTTGAAATTTACTAATATACCCTTTTCATGCTCATGCTCTTGATCTTAATCATGCTCTTGCTCTTATTTTTGAGATTTTAAAGTAAGAGTAAGAGCATGAGCATGAAGAACGGCATGGTGCTATTTTAAAATTTTTCGAATCCCTTAAGCCTGTCGCCGCGCTTTATTCCCATCGCGGGTTATGATGGATAGATAATCTTCCGGAATTTTTTTAAAACACCCGGGCCAGGATAAAAATCCCCAGCATGGTGAACCCGATGGCTGCTTTTGCGGCGGCCCCGATGACCATGCCCAGCCATGTGCCGACCCCGGCAAGTCCCGCGGCTCGGAAGTCGGGCCGGACGGTCAATTCGCCCACCACCGCGCCGGCGAAAGGCCCGATGATAATCCCCGGAATCCCGAAAAATATCCCCACCAGAGCGCCGATGGCGGCCCCGATTGCCGCCCGTGGACTGGCCCCGAACCGTTTGGCCCCCACGGCCCCGGCCAGAAAATCAATCGCATAGGTCAACACGGTCAAAACCGCCAGAATCGTCAGGATTACGGGGCCGATATGGGTGAAATTCTCCGCCCATGCCGCCAGAAAGAAACCGGCCATCAGTAAAACAGCACCGGGCAGCACCGGGAGAATGATTCCGGCAAAACCCGCGATGATCAGGAGGACGGCCAGCACCCACATAATGATACCGACTTCATTCATGTATGAAACATCCCGTTATTGTTTGATTGTTAATTAAATTCATCATTCGTCATTTGCAATTCGTAATTGATTAAACACCGCGACCGCCGCCCGGTAAATAATCAGCCCCGCGCCATCCGCCGCCATATCCAGCAGCGAAAACTCCCGGAAAGGAATAAGATACTGGATATATTCAATTAAAATGCCATAGCCCATCAGCGGCAGCGCTTTGAGCAGGCCGAATTCCGTTTCAGGAAACGACCGATCCGTGAGTCCGGCCAGCACCAAAAAAGCCAGCAGATGATTGAGCTTGTCGCTGACGTTCCCGGCAGCCGGAAATTGCAGCGCGGTGATCGCCAGAAAAGTGATGGCCGTCAGGGCACCCGCAAGGCACACCCTGAAAAAAATGAGTTGCGGCCGTTCAGGCTTTATCAGCGCCATATCAATACCTCATCCATGCGCAATCCAGGGCATCCAGGGCCATGTGAATGATGAGCCCGATACTGATGGTCCGAAATGAGGGAAACGCCGTCAATCCGCCGTAAAAAAGAATTGCGGGCCACGTGTGGAGCGGGTGAAATCCGATGCTGCACCGGTCGGGGGCAAACACCGGCGTCGCCAGCAGGTGGTCCAGGTCCACGATCATGGTCAGCATCATGACGGCCCAAACCGGTTTCCACCGGTCCTTATATCCCCATCGGGCGACCAGGGCTGGAACGATAAAGTGCAGCAGCAGGTGAAGGGCCGGACGAAGCATCGATCTACTTTCCCAATCGGATTTTAGCGGATTCCCCAGGCATTTTTCAAATCCTCCGCATGGGTTACCAGCAGCCCCATATACACCGTTTCCAGTTCGATCATTTCCGTGTCCCGGTTGCGGAGCCATTCGGACAGCCACCCGAATCGGATGGCGACCATGAACGCCGGGAGCGCCGACCAGCTTAGATTCGATAGGATGCCGGACGCCTTTAAGTGCCGGATGAACGCCGTCACCAGCGGGCCGGTCAGGGCGTCCGGGGTTTCCATGCCCATGCACCCGATGAGGGTTGCCGCATCATAAATCTCCGGTTTTGTGCCGCAAAATTCCCAGTCAATGACCGCTTTGATATGATTTTCCGACCAGATCATGTTGAGGGGATGAAAATCCCCGTGACAGAACGCGGTGGGAAGCCGGTCGTGTATGAGGGCCAGATGCTTTTCAACATAGCGGATGATGGGGTCGATGGTTTCAAACAGCCCGGGCTCCCTGGCTTGTATCCGTCCGGTAAGGGTGTCGATATAATCCAGGATGGAAAAGGGCGGTGTGAGAAGGGGCGCCGGTATGTTTCGGGAGGTTTGCCGCAAGGAGATCAGAAAATCCGCCATCGCGTCCCCCCGCCACCGGTCACCGGCGTATCCGGGCCTGTCCAGGGGCACGCCCGGAACAAAGGGCGACACTTGCCAGAAACAGCCGTTGTTTTCCAGGATATGCCGGCCGTCCGCCGCCCGGATATAGGGATTGATGCCGGAAAGCCCCTGACCGGCCATAAAGTCGAGCCGGTCGATAATGGCCTGTTTTTGCGGAACCGTCCGGCAATTAACGGCTTCCAGCACATAAAGACGGCTGTCCGCGCATTCCACCACGCACCGGAATTCACACCGCTGGGGGCTGCCGCTGATTTCAATGTCCTTGCGGATGGATGAAGCGTCCAGGTTCCAGGACCTGGCCGCGTTGATTATCTGTTTGTCGGTGTATTCAAGCATTTATCCATCAGATTGATGCACGGGCGCGGGTGTAAAATCATCCGCTTTTTTACTGGGCCTCTCAAGTATTCGATCCGCCGCGATCATATTATGCGCCATTCAATAGATTGCTATTCGCTGCTTGCATGTTAGCGCTGCTTCAAAGTGCGGACACGAGCCGCCACTTGATCAGTTAGACGAGCCCGCCCTTCGGCATTGTCCAAATAATGCACGTACCGTAGGTGGCGTAGATCGAACGGTACATCCGCCTCATTTTGGCTAATGAGAATCACATCCTTGCCCAGGCAATGTGCTATACCCGCTTCATAAAAGACATTGGAGTTACGTCCAGTGCAGTCACAGACCACTATGCGAGATCTGTTTATAAGAGATACAATGTCCTGAATTATTGCATCGTGCTCCCAGATGTCATCGGCACGCAGGCTCTGCATGTCGCATGCCTGCGCTGCACCCGCAAGCGCGGAATGAACATCATCAAATCTGCGATCAAACGGCATCATCACCGAAATTAGAGATTCATCTACTCCGTCAACGGTATCAAGCCTAAAAACTTTGGGTGATGGCAGGTTTGCTATATGGCTCTTAAACAGAACTCTGTAGAGATCCGCACTTTTTATCGCCCAGTGGGTTCTGGAGAACTCAAAGGAATCAATGCCGAGTTCTCTTTTAAGATCCTGAAGCTTTGAATTGGCGATCGGGGGTATGCCTTTCTCAAACGAGTAATCAAAGTGCAATTCTCCCCCGTCAATCCAAACGTTGGTGATACGGCCAACCATAGCCTGTTGCGGCCCATCCCCGCCAATTTCGCTGACAAATAGCGTCGGAAGTTCTTTGATCCTTTGAAGATCAACTTGGTTGTTTGGCTTGAAAAGTTCTTTAAGAGAATCACTTGTGTACTCAAAGCATCTTCCAAGATGCATAGAGTCGGTGCTTTCGACCCAGCCATTGTAACTCACGAGAAGATGAAACATGTTCTAATCCTATCCCCGAAGTTCTATGTATGGCGCAGAATGAAGTTGAACTCAATCTGCGTATCCGATTTTGCGGTAAGTCATAAAAATTATGGGAACCATATCGGCTTCCGGGGGAATTGGCAAGATTTAAAGACTGTTTTCCGGACGGGTCGGCGGATAGGAGGGAGCTGTTTCTTGCCGACTTTACGGTTCATCGTTCCAGATAAATCAAGCTGTTATAGATTCACCATATCCGTGCTTCCTGAAAACCAGTCTTGCCCGGATTCCCAAATATCTGCCATCGGCCCTGTTTTCTTCTACTTTTCTTGATGGGCAAGAAAAGTAGCAAAAGAACCCAGCCCCGCGCCGCTTATTTCCCTGCCGGACGGTTTATCCGTGGCGGGGGAAAAACTCGCTTTGTGATTGGCGCTTCATGATTTATGAATAAACTCAATTTGTTTAAACATCAAGTGGGTTGCCCTTCCGCCGCTCAGACAGTTTCCCCCTTTATCCACGGAAAACCGCCCGGCAGGGACGCAGCGCGATGGGCATTCCCTTCGACCTGAAAATCGGAACGCCCGCCTTGAAAACAGCTTACGGTTTCAGGTCACTCATACGTATGAAGCGTGATTGCTTTTTCCGGGATCATCATCGTTTATATTTGTTTTTATTGAGAGGCCGATCCGGAGGGAACAACGACACTCTCCCGGCGGAGGGAAGCCCATTGCAATGCGGCCCTGGACCGGTTGGTTTCCGCGGAGAACGGGGGCAAACTGTCTGAGCGGATCAAAATCGACGAACCTGCCGGAAGTAATAAACGGTATCGAAACCCATTGACCTGATGCATCCCTGCATTCAGCGAGTTTTTGCCCACGCCGCGGAAACCGGCCGGGCCAGGGAGCTGTCCGCATTGCAGGGTGGGTTTCTTTTGTTACTTTTCTTTGATGGACTTTAAAAAAATCAAATTTCCCCGATTTTTTTAAAGTCCATCTTTCTTTGCCAAAGAAAAGTAAATCAAAACAGAGTCTTGTCAATTAATATTTCGCTCAGAGCAACCTTTGTTTTCTGCCAGGTTGCCGCTGTAAAAGACTAGACCAGAATTCATATCTGCCCTTCCTCCTCCTCTGCCATCCAACCTAGTAGCTTTTGCCTCAATTCCTCCTTAGTGGGCAGATACAACTGATATTGAGAAGCAAAAATATTTGCATCCTGTGGAAGCGTTATTTCTACCAAGGCATCATGTTTTTTCTTGCAGAGAATAATCCCAACAGTTGGATTTTCATCGGGCCTCTTTACATAACGGTCAAAATAATTGACATACATCTGCATCTGCCCAAGGCCCTGATGGGTCAGTTTGCCGATTTTAAGATCAATCAGCACATAGCAGCGTAAAAGTCGGTTGTAAAAAACCAGATCAACAAAAAAATGATCTTCATCAAAGGTAAATCGTTTTTGCCGGGCTTCAAAAAGAAAGCCCTTGCCAAGCTCCAGAAGAAAATGTTCCAGCTTATCAATAATTGCCGATTCCAGATCGGTTTCGGAGTATTTCGTTTTCTCGTCCAGACCAAGAAACTCCAAAACATAAGGATCCTTGAGCAGGTCTTTGGGCTTTGAGATAATGTGCCCATCCCGTGCAAGTTTTCGGATTTCGGTCTTATCGCGGCTGAGCGCCAGCCGTTCATAAAGTCCGGAATTAAACTGGCGCTTGAGTTCCCGCAATGACCAGTCTTGTTGTGTGGCTTCAATTTCATAAAAGGTGCGTTCGTCTGCGGATTTGATTCCCATGAGAAACACATAGTGCGACCAGCTTAAGGAAAAACAAACGGATGAGGAGTTTATTTTCGTGTTTTTTCCTTTAACCGGCAATTGGTCAGACAGTGTCTGACCTTTTCTGGCACAAGGTAATTGGCCGGACGGTGTCTGGCTTATTTGTTCTTTTTGCATGACATAGAACTGCCTCATCATCTTGAGATTGGTCAACGAAAAGCCTCTGCCAAACTCTTTTGTCAGTTTATCCGAAACCTCTTTTAAAGTATGTTTCCCGTATTCCGCCCGTTTTTCTCCGTGTTGTTCATGTTCCACAATCAGATGTCCGATTTCAAAATTGGTCAACACTTGAATCGTATCGACATTTCGGGCAACAGTCTGTCGTGCAGAAAGAATAAGCTTTCTAATATTTTGAAGTAACAGGCTGTTAGGGCTTATTTCAGAATTCATACCCGATCCCCTTCAGAGAGTTGCTAATCAATTCTTTCCATAGAAAGATAACCCTTTGCTTGGGAAAGGACGAATTTCCTGAAATCTCCACCCTGCTTGATGAGCTCTTTCATTTCGGCCCTTTTGGCCCACCGGCAGTGGAGCCAGAACCACTGGTCGGGTTTTTCCCGGACAGTGTCGGATATCCACGCATGCAAGGCATTGCTTAAGTCCCTCACGGCGCTCGACTTCCAGTAGTCTGAAATTTTATCTATCTCCTTGTAATCGTTGCCGAAGTCCCTTGAGTCGATGGGTTCTGAAAAGCGGAAGACGAAGCGGTCCCCCTCCTTGAATCCATACAGGGGCAGGATGACGGCGTCGCCTTGCAGGGCGATGAAGGCAGGGGAGGGGTTCGTGGGCGCCGGCAGCCCGAGCACATCACAGAACACCCGGTCCTCCCGCTTGCCCCTCTGGTCGATGATGATTCCCACAATGCGCCCCGCCCTGAGCTGACTGATGTAGTTCTTTACCATGCCGCCCTTTGGAGGCAGCAGTGCAATCCGGTATCTGGACCGGATTTCGTCCGCTATGGTCTGCACCGCCTTGTTTTTGATGTAGTCGGCCATGACGCAGATCTCTACATCAAGGATTCTGGGCGTGTTCCCGAGAACCTCCCAGTTCATGTGAGGTGAGATGATCATGATATTTCGGCCCTTGGCCCGCGCCTGGTCGAAATGGTGTTTTCCCTGAAAATCCACATATGCCTTGAGCGCATCATCGGTCATGTAGGCGGTCCGGATGGCGTCGACATAAAGCTCACCCTGATTCATGAACACCGTTCTCATGAACCCCTCCGCATCATCGATGCCAAGGGTGGCCCGAACCTGCATAGCGCTTATCTTCATATGCAAGGGGAGGAGCAGCGACGCGAGCCGGCCGATTGATCTCCCAATGGCCACGGCCGGGCGGTAGGGAATGATGCAGATAAAGCGGATGAGTGCCCTCAGAAATGACAGATGAATTTTTTCGATGATAGTCATGGTGTGTTTATTTCTCCATGTAGCCAACGATTGGATTGTGGGGCCGCGGTTCTCAGTCTCACGCAGATGAATGGTTATAATCTAATTGTATATTTTAAAAATTAGAACTGAAATTAAAATTAGCGGACCAAAGATCCATAATGAAAACATTAAAATAGTAATGAAATAAAACAATATTAACTGAAATCTTCCAATATAGTGCCTGACCGAAAACCCCGGTTTTTAATTTTCCGGTAAAAAATTTTACTGGATTTTCCCATCGGACAGGGAGATTTAAAGCAAAATATTATCGATATTGATAAAAGCTATATGCGACATTA
>JBAQUK010000301.1:0-1503 GCA_049297455.1 Desulfosalsimonadaceae bacterium
TTGTAAAAAGTCGATTTTCTCCTTTTTTCGTCATTCCGGCGAAGGCCGGAATCCAGTATACTCAGTATGTTCTGGATGCCGGATCAAGTCCGGCATGACGGATTACAGACTTTTTACGATGGCATCACTCCTGACTCCTGAATACTTAACAAGTTATTCCGGTTTGCCAAAACCATGGGCGGAGAGTATTTTTTGCCCCTCAGGACCGCTCACGAATTCACAGAATTTGGCCGCAGTTTCCGGATGCCGGCTCATGCGGGTGACGGCTATGGGATAAAGGATGTTCAGGGAACTCCCGGCCGTTGGCTTTGCCTTGACCCGGATCTTGTCCCCGGCCATGGCCGCATCGGTGGCATACACGAAACCCGCATCGGTTTCCCCTCTCCGCACATAATCGAGCACCTCGCGCACCGAATTGGCATAGACCAGACGGTCATAAAGCGCTTCCCACAATCCGTTTTTCGTGAGGAACTTTTTTGCGTATCGGCCGGCAGGCACGGTTTCCGGATGCCCGACCGCGATTTTTTTAAATGCCGGTTTGCGCAAATCGGAAATGCCACCCACCGGAACATCCGACCCGGCCGGGACAATCAGAACCAGTTGATTGGTGGCGAATATTTTTGTTGTCCCGCTCTTGATCAGATTTTTCGCCTCCGCCTTTTTCATATCCTCAATGCTGGCCGAGGCAAACACATCCACCGGCGCGCCGTTTATCATCTGCTGAACCAGGGAGCCGGACGCGCCGAAATTGCACCGGACCGTGACCCCCGGTGTCTGCTTTTCAAAGGACCGGCTGATTTCTTCCATCACGTTGGTGAGGCTTGCGGCAGCGGACACAATGATTTCTTCCGCCCCATATGACGGAAGCGCGGCGGCGGACAGGAACGCCATGCAGGTTATGCATATTACATATCCTTTACGCAGCACGCTGTTATTTTTCATAATACGCCTGTTTTCGTTACGAAATGGTTTCATTTGATCTCCTTTTCCGTAAAATTTCTGATCCATGCCTGCCTGCCGTTCAACAGCTTTCCGGATGTGTATAAGATGAGCAGGCTGACACAGGATATAATGATGACCAGCGTGTTCGCCAGCGCGTCATCCCCTGCCTGGACCGCCTGGTAGACGGCCACGGACAGGGTCTGGGTTTTCCCCGGAAGGTTGCCGGCGATCATCAGGGTGGCGCCGAACTCGCCCATGGCCCTGGCAAACGCCAGCATGGTCCCCGCCATGATGCCCCGCCAGGCCAGCGGCAGGGAAACCCTCAGAAATATGGAGAATTCCGAATGCCCCAGGGTCCGGGCCGCGTTTTCCAGGGTGGGGTCGACGCTTTCAAACGCCGCCCGGGCCGACTTGAAGACCAGGGGCAGGGATACGATCCTAAAAGTCGGATAAAGCGCACACTTTAAGCCAAAAAACACAACGTTATTGTAACTAAGCATTTGAAAACACTTACAACTTTTCTTCATTTTTATCGTGTTCGTATAAATATATTACGTACAC
>JBAQUK010000302.1:0-21595 GCA_049297455.1 Desulfosalsimonadaceae bacterium
GAATCGGCATTTTCCTACAAAGGAGACTGTTATGAAGCGTCAGGCGGGGCTGGCGACGGCCCCCCATTGTCAAAAGTATAACCAACTGAATTTATATATTATTATTTCTTAGCCTGACGGCTATGGGATTCGGGGGGCTCTTAAAATTGCTTCCGCAACTGAGTCCCGGCTTGCCGGTTGCTTTCATTGTGGTACTGCACGAAGAAACACATCATGTAAAAGCATTTGTCAACTATCTGCAATCCATTTGCCAGATTGATGTCAAAACAGCAGAAAACGATCAGCCGCTTGAATCCGGCACCTGTTACATCGCTTCAGGCAGTGATTATGTTACCGTTGAACCCTCATCAGGGCGCTATCTTCTGCAGGTCTCCCCTTCTCCTTTCCCCAACAGAAAAGGGGCCATCAATATTTTGATGTTTTCGGTTTCGGACGCCCTTCGCCAAAATGCCGTGGCGGTTATGCTGTCCGGTTCCGGGGATGACGGCGTAGAGGGTTCATTGGAAATAACCCGGCGCGGCGGCATCTTAATCGTTCAGGATCCAGCCACTTGTCTTTGCAAAGCGGCACCGGAAGCGGCACTTAAAAATATCACCGGTCAATCGGTCATCGTATCAGATATGGAAATGGCGGATAAAATCAATGCTTGTTTTTATGAATAGATCTGCTGAAAAGAACCCGGGACTTCGTTTTACATTTCTTTCCGGAAAGAATCGTGTTCATGGCAAAAGAAAGCCGTTGAAACTTTCTTCCACCGTATGGGCGACTTTTTCATTTTTGCTTCTTGGTCTTCTATGGGAAAGCGCGGCCCGTTACAGTGGCTGGAGTGCGGATATATTCCCGGGTCCTGTAAGGGTTTTTATAAGCATGTGGGAACTCTGTTCGACAGGAATTTTGCTTAAGCATACCGTGGCAAGCCTTTTTCGGGTGACCATTGGTTTTTATCTGGCGGTGATTTTTGGAATCCCTCTGGGAGTTTTATTGGGGCGGTGGGTAACGGGAAGACAGATACTCAATCCCCTTATTCAGTTTCTTCGGCCCATCTCCCCGCTGGCCTGGATACCCATTGCCATGCTCTGGTTTGGCATAGGGGATAAACCGGCTGTTTTCTTAATTTTCCTTGCAAGCTTTTTCCCTCTTGTCGTGTCGATAACCGCAGCGGTCAGTTCCATCAACCCGGTTTATTTTCAAGTCGCATCCAATTTTAATTTAAATCGTCGTGAAACGATCATAAAAATCGTCATTCCGGCAGTGGTCCCGGCCATCATCACCGCATTGCGGATTACGATTACCATTGCCTGGCTGGTGGTGGTGGCCGCTGAAATGATTGCGGTCCGGTCCGGCCTGGGGTATCTGATCCTGGACTCGCGGAATGCCCTTCGAATGGATTACGTGATGGATGGAATGATCATCATCGGAATCATCGGCTTATGCCTTGATTCCCTCATGCGGCGAATGGGAAAAATCGAATCCGCCCGATGGGGATTGTTCAGCAGGTAGATGCGTCACATAAATACTGTATGTCAAAAATTGCAATTCAAATTTCCGAAACGAACCGCAGGGAAATCAGATGGCCAATATTGTTATCAGGCATTTGCAGAAAGAATTCGTCAACCGGCGGCGCACTCGCCGATCCGATGATGAACCATCCGCGTTGAACGAAAAAATAACGGTTTTAAACAACATCAACCTTGAATTCAAAGAAGGCGAGATGATCTGTATCTTGGGGCCTTCGGGTTGCGGAAAATCAACCATGTTGAAAATTATTGCCGGCTTCGACAGTGATTTTCAGGGCGATGTTCTCATCGACAACAGGCCCATCTCCGGACCCAGTTCTGAAAATATTTTTGTGTTTCAGCATTCCGGGCTGCTTCCATGGATGACCGTGGGGGAGAATGTCGAACTCGGGCTACGGCACATGCCGGATGCTGATGAAAAAATATCGAAGATTCAAGAACATATCGAGATGGTTGACCTGGAAGGATTTAAAAACCATTATCCGTATCAACTTTCCGGCGGAATGCAGCGGGGGGCGGAACTGGCCAGGGCGCTGGCAGTCAATCCCGATATGCTGATCATGGATGAACCGTTCAGCGGACTGGATTTTCTGACCCACATGAAGATGCGGGAAGAGGTCGTCAACATGCATGAATTTATCCGAAAAACCACGATTATCGTCACTCACGATATCGATGATGCCCTCATCATGGGGGATCGCATCGTTGTGTTGTCGGAGAGACCGTCAAAAGTAAACCTGGAACAGACCTTGGATTTTCCGCGCCCGCGCGCTTTTGAGAAAGAGCCTGAATTCAAACGTTTAAGAGACGAGATATACTTCATGCTGGGAGTCAATTATGCGGTTTAATGCCGGCCGGAGACTGGCCCAACTCCCGAATTCATGGCGTATTTTTATATTTTCAGTGTTCTGGCTGATCCTGATTTCACTGCTTCATTATGGCCTGAATTCTCCGAAAGAGACGCGTAAAATCATCAAAATGGGCTATATGCCGGTTATATCCAATCTTGCCGCCCCCATCCTGGATCATGTCACGCGGAAAGGCGACAAGGTCCGATTTGAGGCTGTCAAATTCTCTTCATTTGCCGAAATGGCCGAAGCCGTCAGAAATAATCACATTCAAGCGGCCTTCATGATCGCACCGCTGTCCATCGTCCTCCGGCAGCAGGGGGAAGATGTTAAAGTGGTATATATCGGAAACCGGCACGAAAGCACGCTGGTTGTCGCCAAGAATCATTCCGCCGAAAAATTCGAGGATCTTGCAGGGATGACGGTGGCCGTACCCATGCGGTATTCCGGACATTATCTGACCATGATGAAAATGATGGAAAAATTGGACATGAAGGGTCAGATAAATATTGTTGAGATGAATCCCCCGGATATGGCTTCGGCAATGGTATCCGGCGCTCTGGATGCATATTTTGTCGGGGAACCGTTTGCAGCAAAATCCCTCAAGTCCGGTCACTCAAAGGTGCTTTACCATGTTGAAGATATCTGGCCTGATTTTATCTGTAATTTAATGGTGGTAAAGGGGACGTTTATTGAACAGGATCCGGAAACGGTCCGGTTGCTGGTTCACAGCGCGATTCGATCCGGAATCTGGGCCGGACACAATGCTTCCCAGGCAGCCGAAATTGCTGCCAATTACTGGAATCAACCGGCCGACCTTGTTGAGTATGCCTTAAACCATCCGCCGGACAGAATTCAATATATGCATTATACGCCGGATGCCGGTCAGTTACAGGAAATGGCAGCGCTCATGGTCCGGTTCGGACTGCTTAAAAATGATAATTTGGATGGATTGGTGGACGCGCGTTTTGCCGGAGATGTTGATGTAAAGGGCGTTACGGATATTGACAGCATTTTTCGTCCTTAACGGACCTGTCCGTGCGATGTTATCTTATTGTTTTTTTTGCTGAAATGGCATCCGATACGATCTTGCTTAAATCATAAAATCGGTAAGGTTTGCGAACAAATCCGGCCAGACCTTTGTCCTTAAGATTTGCAAGGTCCGCATCGCGGGTAAAGCCGGAAGAGATAATAATAACGGCGGTCGGGTCAATTTCTTGCATGGCGGTGAAACAGTCCTCACCATTCATTTCCGGCATAATCATATCCAAGATGACCAAATCAATTGTTTTATATTCTTTAGTAAAAATATCAAGCCCTTCTCTTCCATTTTGAGCAATCACCACTTCATATCCCAAAACTTCCAACATGTTTTTGCTTGTGGTCCGAATCATTTCCTCGTCATCAATCAACATAATCCGACCGCTTCCGGATATGGGAGAAACGTTTACGGCTTGAATCTTTTTTTCCTCTTCTTCAAACAACGGTAACAAAATAGTGAAAACCGTTCCTTTTCCCAGTTCACTGCAGACCGTTATGGAACCGCGATGCTGCTTCACCGTTCCGTAGGCTGCCGCCAGCCCCAGGCCGGAACCTTCCCCCTGTTTTCGCGTCGTAAAAAACGGCTCAAAGACTTTGTGCAAATCATCAACCGGAATGCCGCAACCTGTATCCTGAACTTCAATTTTAATATATGGTCCGGGCAACAGGTCAAAAGAGCTTTTATCGCAGTATGTTTTTTCTGCAAAATAGGTTTCGGTTGTAAACTTAAGCTCTCCGCCCTTTGGCATTGCATGAACCGCGTTGATCCCCAGGTTGAGAAACACATTCTGCAATTGCGAAATATCCCCGGCCACAATGGAATTCCCGGATTTTAAATCTAAACAAATGGAGATCCGTTTATCTATGGTGCGTTCCAATAATGAATTCGCATTCAAGATAGCCCGATGAACATCCACCGGGGTCGAAATCATCTTCTCTTTGCGTGCAAACGCCAGCAATTGCTTGATTAATTCGCTCGCACGTTCGCTGGCGTTCATTATAATGTCTAATAATCCCTGCGATTCCGGCCTATCGCTCAACTGCATCTCCAGCGTCTCGACACACGCCATGATGCCGCCGAGCATATTGTTGATATCGTGCGACAGCCCCCCTGCCAGCTGGCCGATGGCATCCATTTTGTGATTATGCTGCAACTGGGCCTGCATCGCATGTTCTTCCGTAATATCCCGAAAAACCAGAACCACGCCATTCAGGCACATCTTAGAATTATAAATAGGAGAGCATGAATCCGCGATCATGCGCTGTGTCCCGTCTTTGGAAATCAGGGTGGCATTATTGGACAGATTGGCCGGCTTTCCGGTATACAGAACTCTGCTGACAGGGGATTCACACGTTTTATTGGTCTGGGAATCAATGATCTGAAAAATGGCTGCCATGGGTCTGCCCGCCGCTTCCCCCAATTGCCAGCCCGTGAGTTTTTCAGCCACAGGGTTCATATTCGTCACACATCCATAAACATCCGTGGCAATCACCGCATCACCGATGGAATTAAGAATTGTGCTGAGGTTTTCCCTGTTCTCCCGCAATACACTTTCAGCCAGTTTATGATTGGTGATATCCCGTCCTTCGGCGATCAGGGCAAAAGCATTGTTCTTGTCATTCAAAACGGGTTTTATTGAAAAATCCACGAATCCGTCACTGCCGTCTTTTTTCCGGTAAGCAGCTTCAAACCGGACCAGTTCCCCTGAAGCGGATTTTGAAATGGCCTGTTTAATTTTTGTCTGCACTTCCGGTAAAAATTGCCACCAGGGAGTGAGCCAAAAGGGTTTGCCGATTACTTCGGATTTTTCAACCCCTACGCTTTCAAGAGATGATAGGTTGACATCGATCAAGGTCCCATCCGTCCCGATGATACCGCAATACTGGAACGTCTGATTGAAAACAGCACAAAATTTTTCCTCGCTTTCCTTCCGCCTGCGCCTTGATTCCCTGATGGCGTCGATCATGCGGTTGATGGTGCGGCCCAGTTCCACAATCTCTCTCGTCCCGGCCACCGGAAGTGCTGTGGGCGGCAGTCCATCTTCCCCTATTTTGAAAGCCGCAAGGGTCAATGCGTTTAATGGCTTGACGATATTTCCGGCAAGAAGGATTGAGATAAAAATGGCGATAAATAGAGACGCAATCGAAAATGCAATGATCAGATTCGTCAGTTCGAAAATTTGTTTTTCAAGATCATCGGAATAATATGAAGAACCGATATACCACTTCAGCGGTGGAAAATAGGATAAAAAAACTTTTTTTTGAAAGCGGTACTCTCCTTTGTGGCCCGGTTTATCCCAAAGATATTTAAAGGATTTTTCTTTGCTTTTAGCCGCTTGTTTAAATTCCTCCAGAAGCAGCTTCCCGGTTTCCGGATTGGTCCAGTGTTTACTTTCGATGGGGTTCGGTTTTGGATGTACAAGGGTCCGGTTGTCTTCATCAAAAATGAAAAAATAGCCGTTATGGTCTAAATCTCTACTTGTAATTACTTTATTTAATTCATCAATAACAGAATCAATCCGACGCTGCACATCTTTTTCGATATCGTTGATATAAAGCCCTGTACCGATGATCCAGCCCCAGGGTTTAAAGAGTCTGACGTATGATATTTTCGGTTGCAGTCCCGTCAGGCCTTGGCCTGACGGTTTGGGCCATTGGTATTCGACATATCCGTCACCGTGTTTTATGCAGACATCCACAAACGCGGAAAACAGATTTATATTTTTTCCCAAAGCGCAATTGAATTTCGGATCATCCAGAATCTTGCCGTTAAGCTCCGGCATGGTAGGATGCATGATCATTCTGGAATAAGGACGAGCGATATCATTTACCCAAAAGTATCCGGTGCCGTTCAAATAACGAAGACGGTTCAGTTCATTGAGTGCATATTTTTTTGCTGTTGTTTCATCGATAATGCCGTCCTGCCATTTTTGGTAGGAAGTATTTACAATCGCTTCCGCTATGATGATATTGTTTTTTAATGCTTCTTTACGAAGAGAAAGCATTGAATTTTTATGGTATAAAATACTTTCATAAGCTATTTTGATGTTATTGCTGGTGGACTGAAGCAGGTTGACGGCATTTTCTTCTACTGATTTATAAAAAAATTTCTCGGTTTTCTGATTCGTGAAATAAGTGGTCACAAGCACCGTCAGCATCACAATGCTTATAACGGTAACGGAGATTCTGATTCCTAAGGAATTGTGTATCATTGAAATCTTTCTTATCATTATCACAACCGACAAATTGATATTGTTAATACAGAATTTTAAAATTTTGCATTCACGACTTTTTATGAAATCGTCAATAATTGTTTTATATAGTTTTTATGCAATATTTTCAATCACAATTAACTTTTTACGGAGGGGAATGCGGCATAAGTCCAATCATGAAACTTGATACTACCGGTTTGAAACCATCCCGCTCACGATCCTGCGAATCGTCCCGGCGCATTCTCCGTCAAATCGTTCGTTTTCCTTGTCCGAAAATGTGTCGAATTTGACCACGCCACATCGCTTAATCGCCGTCAGAAATGCGAATACGCTTTTTTCAGCAAGATTATGGAATTGTGCGGCCCTGACGTCGGCGTCCGGGATTGCCCGGATTGCCGAAACCGCTTCCCTCAATGGGCCGTCCGGATCATTTGCGCGTTTCATAAAAATTTCAAAAATGAGCGTGAAAACTGCGTCGATGCGGTTGCTCCGAATCAGGGTCGGACTGTGCAAAAAAGAAAAGTCTTTTTCCACGCAAATCGTGCTGCCGGGAAGGTTCAGCACTTTCTCAAACCAGTTGACCGTGTATCGTTTGAAATCATCACGGTTCCATGTGCCCTTTTCCCAGATATGGGTCCGGACGATTTTATTTAACGCTGCAAAACAATCCTGCGGGTTATCAAAATCATAGGTTCCCAAGAGCACGCCGCTTTCAAAAATATCCACGCCGGGTTTTCTCGCGTGGGCCGATATTTCAACGCACATAATGCGCATTTCCTTGCCGGGTCGAGCTATCAGGAGTTTACAGGACGGTTTCCCCTCCTCAATTCGCTGAATCTTGTCCGCCGACGCCGGAGGCGTGACCTTTGCGGCAATGGATGCGGGCAAAAAGGCAGCGTGAAGGTTGGGACTGAGATCAACCACTTCCAAAGCCTTCGTGAAAACGGAAAATTCATCTTCTTCCAGGGGTTGAGCCGGTATCAGCCTGCCGGGCTCCAGATACGGCAGAAAAATATTCAGTATGGCCTCAAGCCCGCCTTGCCAGTGGGCGATCCGTGGGTCTTTACCTTCCTCAATCCATTGTTTGATTTTTTGGGTTATCGGGTCCATTTACCGAGCCTCTTTTATCCATTATAATATTGGTTAATTTAAAAAAAACAGGCAGTTATGCCTGACTTCAAGATTAAAAACAAAGTTGACCTGCACAAAACGGTATTATGCATCAGCTCTTTTAAATTCCGATAGAGGATGGCCTTTATTTCATCTTTAATCGTATCCGTTTCCCCTGCAAAATAAGGCCGAATACGAATGTTGTGCTTTGCCGCAATGGTTGCGGACAGGGTTTGCAATGCCTCTTTCATTCCGAAATCATAAAGCACGGGCGGGCCCAAATCATCGGAATCAGCGCCATGAATAGAACTGTAATCTTCCACATAGACGATTCCGTGTTGGGCATCACAATGCCGTGCAATAAAATCATCAATGAACGCAATGAGTTCCGACTCCGCCTGAGAATTAATATAACCAAATGATTTTATTAAAACAATATTTTCGCCCAGTTTGGCCATGTCGGTGCGCAACCCACTTATGGGGGAGACAAACGCTTCCGGATGGGTTATCGGCAAACCGGAGTAGTTGCGCCGACCTCCCGACACAAACCATGCCTGCTTCTTATTGGCGCCAATCCCCATGGCATCCCGGACATTCTCTAAATGTTAAATATAATTATTATTTCAATAAGTTATACTTTAAAAAAATCATTGCACAGGGAAGTCCGTCCTGTTCATTTGCCACAGTTAAATATAAATTTTACCGGCTATTGTCAAACGGCGAATTCGGGGCCGAAACTTTTTGTTTCAAAAAAAAAAAGCCCCCATCTGTAACTTTTTACGATTCGGATACGACATACATAAAAGAAAGCGGCAATCGCCGAAGAAACAGTCAATTTTAATTTAATTTTGGCATTTTTAATTTTAATGGAGGTTTACGATGAAAAAAAAGCTTATCATGCGTACGGTTCTGGTTCTGGTTCTGGTTCTGGCCCTTATCCTGGGAATCGGGAACATGTCCTGGGCCCAACAGGGGAAGTGTCCCATGACGAAAGACGGAAAATGCCAAATGGCGAAAGAATGTCATTACATGGGTATGGGCGGGGGGATGATGCTGTTCAAAGAACTGAATCTCTCCGACCGGCAGCAGGAACAGGTGAAAGCGATTATGGACCGACACCAGAAGGAGATGCAGGGGCTTGACGAAAAAATTGATGCGGCCCGGAAATCGGTTCATGAAGCCGTACACGCAGATGAATTTAATGAGCAAAGGATACGGGACGCCCACAAAATCCTTGCTGCGGAAAAGGAAAACATTGCGGTGCTCCGGGGAAAAATTTTCTCGGAAATCCGGCCGGTTCTGACCCCGGAACAGGTAACGCAATTAAAGGAAATGCGTAACCGGCACGCGGGAAAAATGACTGGCCGGCCAAAGTGTCCGGCAATGCCGGAAGAGTAAAACTCAGAAATTGAAAGACGGTTGCAAGTCTGTTAGCATCAGATATTAACAGCAAAAAAACCGGCATCCGCCAAAACGATTGAATATACACCGGTACCCATGCAGAACCAGACCGACGCAACCAACGATACGGAAATTATCCGCCTTGTGATTTCGGGCCATGTGAATGCCTTTGAGACATTGATTGAACGGTATCAGACCCATGTGTTTTCCATTGTACGCCGGCATGTTCCGAACGATATGGCGGATGATGTGGCCCATGATGTATTTGTCCGTGCGTACAATGGACTTTCCGGGTTTGCAGAAAAAAGCGGATTCAAGGGCTGGCTTTCGGGAATAGCGATCCGCAGTTGTTATGATTTCTGGAGGGAAAAATACCGGCGGCGGGAAGTCCCGGTCAGTCAGTTGACGGATGCGCATCAGGAATGGCTGGAAAATACACTTTCGGATGATGCGGCCGCAGCATTTGATGAAAGGGGACGGCAATCCGAAGCTCTCGAAATCCTGGACTGGGCCCTGGGCCGTTTATCGGCTGAGGATCGAATGGTGGTTGATCTGATATATTTTGAAGGGCTCAGCCATAAGGAGGCGGGCGCACTGCTGGGGTGGAGTATCCCCAATGTCAAAATCCGCTCCTGGCGCGTTAAAAAAAAATTGCACAAAATCCTCACGGAGAAAAAGGGGAAAGATCGGGGGGCATGATGAAACCTTTCAATAAACCGTTCCACCCGTCAATGGATCACCAAACGATGGATCGCCAAACGATGGATCAACGGATAGGTAAGCTGGCGGACGTCTACCGGTCAAAAGCCGCCTACACCAAACCGGCAAGTGAAAATTGGCGGCAGGAGGTCATGCGATCGGTCCGCCACATGGGCCCGATTGACGTAAAAAACAACAACCGTGAGCCATTAGGGTATCTGGCCTGGCGTCTGGCGCCGGTGGCTGCGGCCCTGCTGATTCTGATGACAGTGTGGATCGCCCGGATGGACGACACCCTTGAATTTCAGATCGCCGGACTGGTCGTGAGTGATCCGATGCAAACGGATATATACAATCCATTTTAACTTAGGACTGTCAGCCATGAAACGAATAAAAGCCATTGCGGGAATTATCGCTATATTCGCACTGGGAATGATGACCGGCGCGCTGGGAACGGATCTGGTGGTCAAACACCGGATAGAGATGTTTCACGAAAAAGGGCCGCCGCACATCGGCCCCATGTTTATGAAACGCATCGGAGACCGGCTCGATTTGACTGAAGATCAGCGGGTTGAAGTGGAAAAAATTCTGGACCATCTTGAGGCGCAGCTAAAGAAAATCCGGCAGGGATTTGAGCCGAAAATACAAGCGGCATTTGACGCCGCGTTTCACCGGATCGGGGAACACCTGACCGGCCCCCAAAAAAACCAACTGGAAATATTAAGAAAACAATTTCCAAGGCATTGCCGGCCGGATAAACGGTTCAGAGAAAAAAACCAATAAAAGCAACTATTTAAATACCAACCATGTGAAAACCAATCATGAATCCCTTGAAAAAAAGAATCGGCGTAAACAATACCCGAAACACACCGGCCCACCGATGGAAATCACGGATATCCGGGCCGCTGACGGTCCTGGTGACGGCGTTTCTCGTCAGCGCTTGCGCCTCTGTGGGGCCGGATTATGCTCCGCCGGAAACAAAGGCTCCGGCAGCCTGGAACACCAATCTTGCCAATGGTCTGACCGCGGGGACACCTGATCCCCAGACACTGACCCATTGGTGGACAACCCTGAGTGACCCCGTTCTTTCGGATGTGATCGGCCAGGCTGTCTCCGGCAACCTGGACGTAAAAACCGCACATTCCCGGATTCGGGAAGTCCGCGCCCGTCGGGGTATAGCAACCGCATCCCGGTTTCCTTCCCTTGATGCGACCAGCGAATACAGAAGAGCGCGCACGAGCGGCAGCGGGATGGGAATTGTCGACGAAAACGACCTGTATGCTGTTGGATTCGACGCTGCCTGGGAAATCGACGTATTCGGCGGCACGAGACGATCTGTGGAAGCGGCGGATGCGGACCTTAATGCTGCGGGCGAAAACCTTCATGATGTGCTGGTCACTCTGTTGGCTGAAACAGCCGTCAATTATCTGGATTTACGCACCTTTCAGACCCGGTTGACGGCGGCGGAAAGCAATCTCGATCTACAAAAACAGACCTATGAACTCACCCAATACCGTTATCAGGCCGGACTTATTGATGAACTGGCCGTTTCCCAGGCCAGTTATAATCTGGAAACCACCCGCGCCCAGATACCGACCCTGCGTTCCGGCCTTTCCGAAGCCATGAACCGCCTGGCGGTGCTGACCGGCCAGCCGCCGGGAGTCCTTAACAAAACACTGATCAAACGCCTTCCCATTCCGGTAACGCCCCCGACCGTTGCTGTTGGCGTTCCTGCGGAAGCCCTGCGGCAGCGGCCGGATGTGCGGAAAAGCGAACGTGCGCTGGCCGCCCAGACTGCCCGCATCGGCGAGGCTGTCGCCGATCTGTATCCGAAATTGACCCTGACCGGCACGATCGGCCTGGAATCCGTTTCCTCCGGCGACCTGCTTAACGCAGGCTCCCGGGTGTGGCGATACGGGCCGGGCGTTTCCTGGCAAGTATTTGACGCGGGCGCCATCCGGCAAAACATCAAGGTGCAATCCGCACTTCAGGAACAGGCCCTGATCCAATATGAATCAACGGTGCTCACGGCCCTTGAGGAAACGGAAAACGCATTAAACGCCTTTGCCGAGGAACAGCAACGGCGAGAGGCACTAACCCGGGCCGTCTCCGCCGCCACCCAGGCGGCAGGACTTGCCGAAGACAAATTCAGCGCGGGGCTTTCGGATTTTTCCACCGTGCTGGAGGCCCAGCGGTCGCTGGTGTCCCTTCAGGACCAGCTCGGCCAGAGCGACGGGGCCGTCACCTCGAATCTTATCCGGATATACAAGGCCCTGGGCGGCGGATGGACGAATCAAAAGCTGAATGATGAGTGATGAATGATGAATGATGAACTCCAAATCAGGAACTATTAATATGACCTCCACTTCTCGCCAACAGGATTCCGACATAACAACCACATTGGGACTGGATGCATCATCAAGCAAAAAAAAGCATGTCCTGCGCTGGATCGTTATAATGATGCTGATGATCATTGCTGTTTTTGCTTTTATAAAATGGAATGGGAATAAAAACGAAACCAAAACGCAATATAAAACCCAGGAGGCCAAGCGCGGAGATTTAACCATCACCGTCACGGCCACCGGCAATCTGGCGCCCACCAATACGGTGGAGGTGGGCAGCGAACTGTCCGGAATCGTCGACACGGTGGATGTGGACTATAATGACCAAGTCACCGTGGACCGGCGTTTAGCGAAACTCGATACGTCAAAACTGGACGCCGAGGTGCTTCAGGCCCAGGCCTCTCTGGCCTCGGCTCAGGCCAAGGTGCTTCAGGCCCGGGCCACCATCAAGGAAACGCGCAATCAACTAAAGCGCATCCGGGAAGTCCGGCAACTCAGCAACAACAAAGCCGTGTCCCAACAGGATCACGACGCAGCCCAGGCCTCGCTTGACCGGGCTCTGGCGGATGAAGCCAGCGCCAAGGCCCAGGTTCAGCAGGCCGAAGCCGCACTTTCCACCATTCAAACCGATTTGTCCAAAGCCGTCATCCGGTCGCCCGTCAACGGAATTGTCCTGACACGCTCGGTGGAACCCGGCCAGACCGTGGCGGCTTCCCTTCAGGCCCCGGTGCTGTTCACCCTGGCCGAGGATCTGACCCAAATGGAACTCATCGTGGATGTGGATGAAGCGGATGTGGCCCAGGTCCGGGGGGGACAAAGCGCGGAATTCACCGTGGACGCCTATCCGGACCGTACGTTTCCCGCAAAAATCACCCAGGTGCGGTACGGGGCCAAAACCGTGGACGGGGTGGTGACTTATGAAACCGTGCTTCTGGTGGACAACTCGGACCTGCTTCTCCGGCCGGGCATGACAGCGACCGCGGAAATCACCGTCAATCATATTGCAAACGCCCTCCTGGTTCCCAATGCGGCCTTAAGGTTTTCCCCGCCGGAAGAACCGGGGGAAGGCCAGCCCAGGGTCGGGGTGATGGGGTGGATCTTCCCCCGCGCTCCTCACACGCCGGCCAAACCCAAGGAAGATCCGTCAAAAGAAAAAAACCGGCAGAATGTCTGGATGCTTAAAAACGGAAAACCCGCTGCGGTTTCGGTAATCACCGGCTCATCGGACGGCCGGATGACCGAGATCCTCTCCGGCGAGTTAAGTGCCGGCACGCAATTGGTTGTGGATACGGTGGAAAAGGAAAAATAAGGTGAATCCGCTTGATCAAAAACCACTCATCGACATCCGGGGTGTGACCAAAGTTTACGGCTCCGGGATTGCGGCCATGGCCGCCCTCAGCAGCGTGGATTTTTCCATTCGTGAGGGGGAATTTGTCGCGGTCATGGGCCCCAGCGGGTCCGGCAAATCCACCTGCATGAACATTCTGGGATGCCTGGACACTCCCACCTCGGGCCAATACCTGTTCCAGAACGTGGATGTCGGAAAACTGAGCCGGGACCAGCGGGCCATCCTGCGCCGCAATTTTCTGGGATTCGTATTCCAGGGGTTTAACCTTTTAAAGCGCACCTCGGCCCTGGAAAACGTGGAACTTCCCCTGATATACCGGGGAACCCCCATTGGCCGGCGGAAAAAACAGGCCCGGGAAGCCCTGCAATCGGTCGGGCTGGCGGGATGGGAATCCCACACCCCCGGTGAGCTGTCCGGGGGCCAGCAGCAGCGGGTGGCCATTGCCCGGGCCATTGTCACCCATCCGAAGGTATTGCTGGCCGACGAGCCCACCGGCAATCTGGATTCGGCCAGAAGCCGGGAGATCATGGAACTGTTGACGGCCTTCAACCGGGAACGGGGCATCACCGTCATCATGGTGACCCATGAATCGGATATGGCCGCCTATGCGAACCGCCGGATTCATTTTCTGGACGGCGTGATCGAAAACGACCATGGACCGGAAAGGAGGCAGGCATGATCTGGGAAACTTTTCTTTTGGCCCAGCGGGAAATCCGGCGCAATGTGCTGCGATCCTCCCTCACGATCCTGGGTATCGTCATCGGTGTGGCGGCGGTTATCACCATGGTGACCCTGGGCGGGGGCGCCACGGCCCAGGTCACCAACGATATCTCCAGCCTCGGCAGCAATATGCTGATGATGCGGCCCGGCCAGGGCTTTCGCGGCCCCGGCGGGGCAAGCTCCGCTTCACCCATGTTTGAAATCAAGGATGCGGAAGCCATCGCAAGCGAAGTATCCGGCCTTGCGGCGGTGGCGCCCTCTTCAAACCGGGAGATCCAGGCGATTTACGGCAATGAAAACTGGTCGACAACCGTGACCGGGACCACCAACGCCTTTCTTACCGTGAGAAACTGGGATCTTTCCTCCGGCCGCTCATTTACCGGGGCCGACATCCGGGGCGGAAGAACCGTCTGCATCCTGGGCTCCACAGTGCGCAAAGAGCTTTTCGGCGGCCAGGACCCGGTGGGTGTGTCCATCCGTCTTCAGAAACTCTCCTTTCAGGTGATCGGGGTGCTGGAATCCAAGGGCCAGTCCAGTTTCGGGCACGACCAGGACGATATCGTCCTCATTCCCATTACCACCTTTCAGCGCCGCATTGCCGGCAACCAGGATGTGGCGTCCATCTATATATCCGCAAAAGATGGCGTTTCCACGGAAAAAATCAAAAAGGACGTGGAAACCCTGATGCGGGAACGCCGCCGGATCGGGCTGAACCAGGAAGATGATTTCAACGTGCGGGACTTAAAAGAAATCGTACAGGCCCTCACGAGTTCCACGCGGGTGCTCACCGCCCTGCTGGCGGCAGTGGCGGCCGTGAGTCTGCTGGTGGGCGGCATCGGCATCATGAACATCATGCTGGTGTCGGTGACGGAGCGCACCCGGGAGATCGGCACCCGGCTGGCCATCGGCGCACTGGAGAAAGAAGTGCTAATGCAGTTTCTCGTGGAGGCCGTGGTGCTTTCCTGCTTTGGCGGAATTATCGGCATCATCCTGGGACTGTCCGCCGCCCTGGCCGGTGCCCATGCCCTGAACATGCCGTTTATGTTCAACCCGAAAATCGTGGCCCTTGCCTTTGCCTTTTCCGCGGCGGTGGGTGTTATTTTCGGCTATTTCCCGGCCCGCAAGGCCGCCCGCCTCGATCCAATTGAAGCGTTAAGGCATGAATGATAAAAGCGGCAAGCTGAACGTGTGGATTAAAAATCCCATTGAATATACCATTGCAATTAATTTTACATTTAAATAGATATTAGTTATATAAAACCGGGCTGAAACAATCCTGATGGAGTTTTAAGAGACCGCTATATTTTTGGGTACTTTTATGAGGTAATGCAATGGTAGAAACAAATGAAGCAATGGTGGAAAAAATCATCCGTGCCGTGCCCATCGATGAAATCAAAGATGCCCTGCTTAATGAATACAGAAGGCGCATTATTCGCTACCGCTTGCTAAATGAAATGATGAAAAAAAAATATGGGATGACATTTGAAGATTTTGAGTTGAAAAACATCGTCAAAGAACAAGATTTTTCCTGGCAGGTAGAATCTGATGCCATGGAATGGGAACATGCGATTGAAGGGCTGCGATATGCCAGCCAAAAGCTGAAGGGTATCCAGCAGCGATGATCACCTTCATTAATGATATTGAAAATATCACAGCGAAATATGGACTGAAATTATCGAGTCTGGATGTTACCGATTGTACATTAATGGCCCGCATAGATATCATACCACCTGTTTTTATTCAGGTTTACCTAAATATGAATAAAAAAAAACGCAATATGACCCTGGTTTTTGGAAACCACCGAATCTATGGTGTTGACAGCGAAGGAGGAATCCCACACGAACATCCAGCCGAAGATCCTCAGTCACATATTTCAATGGATAGTCCACCAACTCTTGAAGCATTCATAATAAAATGCCTTGGATTGTTACAGCAAAAGGATATTCTATGATAATCAATAACTCGACCACGACCATCTTAATATGTTGTCTTCAAACTGTGATAACGGCATAAAACCAGCAGCCTATAATCTGAACCGATAAAAACTTTCAAATTGAAGATATGCCAATGAAAAAACTGATATTTATTTTACCGGCCCTCTATCTTGCCCTGGCCTGCGCATCGATGCCAACAATGCCTATGGGACAAAACCAGGCCCTTGCCAAAGATCAGGTCCATGCGCAAAACCGCATCATGAAAAAAAATCTGGATCTTGCGTTGCGCGAAAACGAGGTGCTGAAAACTGAAAACGAACAATACAAATCTCACGTCAAGGAACTCGATTGCACGATTTCAACATTAAACGCCGATATGGAATCGTTAACCACCAAATACAATGAAGACACAGCCAGTTTAAACGAGGAAATCGCGGAATTAAACAACAGCTATGAAACCCTTCACAATGATTTTACCTTGCTTGAACAGGAAAGCGGCCAAAGAATCAGTGAGTTGACGGAACAAAACCACGGGCTGGAAAAACAACTAGCGGCTGAAACCACCAGGCTCAACAGCGTCATAAAAGACCAGAAAGCATCTTTTGACTCACAACTAACGGCCGCCGCTAAGGAACTCGCATCCACCAAAGACGGATGCGCCTCCCGTGAGCTGGCCCTTCAGAACCAGTTATCCGAATCGAAAAAAGCGGCCGTAAAAAAAGACGCCGACATCCAATCGCTGGAAGCTCGCCATCAAGAGGCATTAAAAAAGACAGCGGCTTTAGAAAAAACCCTTCAGGAACAAACCGAAAAAATTCAGAAAATGGAAAAAGCACATCAGGAACTGATAACATCCCGCCAGGATCTTCAAAAAACAATCAAAGAAAAACAAACAGTTATCGATAAACTGAGCCAGAAACCCAACCCGGCACCGGCTGCGTCCAAACCCGTTCCGAAACCCATTGAAACCCATTGAGCCCACTGTGAACCATTCATTTCATCCATACATAAAATTCATACTCCTGCCGGTCTGTGCATGGGTCCTGGTCATGATGCCGGCTTATGCCAGGGCTGCGGACACTGAGATCCGCCTCCTGCTGACCGCCAACCTCAACGGCCGGTTTGAGGCTGCGGCCGAAAACCAGGATACGGAAGATCCCATGCTTGTCATGGCCCAATCCCTGATCCGTGAGCAGAAAACCAGGCCGGCGGATCTGTTTGTGGACCTTGGGAATGCCTTTTACCCCGGGGTGCTGTCACGGTTTTCATACGGCTCGGTCATGATGGACTTTCTGGATTATCTGGACTGCGCCGCAACACTGGTGTCGTCCCAGGACTTGAATATCGGGGTCAGCAATCTGGAATTTGTGAGCAAGGGAAAACATACCCGTCTGCTTTCCGCCAATATTAAAAAGAACGGGAAGCCGGTCTTTGCCCCCTGGTTCATCCAGAGGATACAGGGAAAAACGTTCGCGTTTATCGGCCTGACATCAGACACGGGGTTTTTGGACATTGCGGAAAAAAAGATACTGGATGTTACCGTAAAAGATTTTGACAAGGCCCTTGCGGATACCATCAATAGGCTTCAGACACAGCATGTTGATTATATGGTGGTGCTATCCGGCCGGTCTTATTCGGAAAATATTGCACTGATGGAAAAATACCCGGACATTTCCCTGTGCATCAGCGGCGGAGACGCAACCGGAGAACTGTACGCGGCAAAAGCCGAACGGGTGGATATCGGCGCTGGACGTTCCATTATCACGCTGACAAACCCGGCCGGATACTATGTGCTGACCCTTGCCGCCGGGGAACAACCGTCCGTTAACGCGCTGGCCGTTGATTCCCTGGCATTCCGGAAGCCTGCGTACTCACGAACGCGCGACGGCAACTATCTTGATTTCACCAGCCGGTTAAGCATCTGGAAAGAACGGTTTGCGCGGGATGGAGAAGGGGATATCATTCAAACTTCCGTTGATGTGGCGGTTGATGACCTCCGGGTGGCGGAACTCCTGCGCCACCGGTTTGGCACGGAAGCGGCTATTCTGGAAAAAAACACTATAACTCCGGGGAAACTCGCCGGGAACATTACCTTTTCCCATCTTCTGAAGTTGGTGAATAACGAATTCCCCATTTTCACGTACAAATTGTCGGGGAGTGAACTCAAACAGGTCGCCCGCAGTCAGAAAAACCTGGTGATCGCCGGAACCGACGGCAACACCGTACAGGGGTATCCGATAGACGACAAAAGGCGCTACCGGATATGTTCTCCGCAATCGGTATATGACCGGATAGTCAAAAGTCTGAATAATGAAATCAAATACACCAATTCATGGCAGACCATCCCCGATGAAATAAAGGAGGATCTGAAAGGTGAACAGGTGATAGCCCGCAGCGATTACGGATACCTGGATAACCGTTACAGGGTATTAACCGACGTGGCTCTGTCCAATTTTTATGATCATTCCAGTGTTTCCCGGGACGACGACATGGACACGCCGCCGGGCAAACCCGGTAAAACCTATCAGAAATGGGGGTTGGAGGACAAAATTGATGTTACGGTGTATAACCGCATGCATAAATTTATATTCACCCCCTATATTTTCTATATCCGCCAGGATGACAGTTACTTTCAAAATTTGCTCCGGGGCACGTTTGTTTATACATACAACATGTCCCCCGTACTTAAGCCCTATCACAAATCCCAATTGGATACGGTGGTCAAGGAGGTGGATGATCTCCGTCCGCTTCTGTTCCGGGAAACCTTCGGGGTTCTGGCGGAAACGAAATATGTCACGGCCAAGATGGGTCTTGGTTTTGAAAAACAGACCCAGGACCCCGAAGAAGATTTGCTGACCGGTCTTGAAACCATCGTGGGCGTGAAATATGAGATTCTGAAAAATCTCACTTATACGATGGATCTCGATACATTTATCGCCGTGGAGCAGGTCGATCTCACAGAGCAGCAGATACGGGCGGAACTCACCAATGCCCTTTCCTATAAGTTGAATTCCTTTATGGCCGTTTCCACCAAACACAAATGGTTCTATTTTTATTCACTGGAAGCGGAAGATCATTACCGGTATGCGCAACTTTTGCTGACGCTTGATCTGGTGACGGATTTTAAATTTTTCTAATTCCAAATGCCCTCTACATTTTGGCGACCACGCCGGTGGGCAGGAATTTCATCAACCGGCCCACGATATTCCAGGGGTAAACCGGCACAGTGGAGGAATGTACCCGCTTTTCGATCAACCGGGCGATGATTTCGGCCCCTTTTTCCACTGAAATCAGAAATGGCCGGTTTTTCAGCATATTATTAAGGGGCGTGTCGATATATCCCGGATACAGCACCGTGACATCGATATTTTTCTTGAACAATTCCGCCCGCACCGCCTCCAGATAAATGGCGAACCCGGCTTTGGACGCACAGTAGGCCGAACTCTTGGGCATGCCCCGAAACGCCGCCACGGAACTGGTTCCCACAATATGGCCGGAGCCTTTTTTGAGAAAATACGCGGCAGCCGCATCCACCGTGGCCATGGCCCCGATGAGGTTCACCTCGATGGTGCGCCGGGCCTTTTCAAAATCCCCCCTTCCCACCCGTTCACCCAGGCCGATACCCGCATTGGCGAACACAATATCCAGCCCGCCCACCGCTTCCGCCAGCTCGTCCACGGCTTTGAACACATCCTCATAATCCGTCACATCCAGCGGACGGATGACAACCGCGGGCGGATGATGGGCCGCCATAATATCGCTGCGGACCTGCTGGAGCAAATCCGTTTCCCGTGACGCCAGGGCAAGGGAATAGCCTTTTTTGGCCAGCTCAAATGCCACGGCCTTGCCGATGCCCGATGACGCGCCGGTGATCAAAATGGATGAAGACATATGCAGAGACTCCTTTGTTAGGTGGTTTATTCCAACGGCCTGACCGTATGTAGGATAAATAACGAACAACCGGCCAATTGTCAAACAATGGGGCGGCCATTCACCATCATTTTATCCTTGCATGCCGGGCCATCCGTAAGTAAACTGCCTCTTCACCTTAAAAAAAATAAAAATGCGGAACGCATAAAAAAATTTCATCATTGAAACAGGAGGACATTATGAAAAAATGGCAATGCACGATTTGCGGTTATATTCATACGGGGGATGAACCGCCCGAAACCTGTCCGGTATGCGGGGCGGACAAAAGCCAATTCATTGAACTTATTGAAAAAAAAGAAGAATCACCCATAATCAGCCCGCCGGAAGCAGTTGAACCAGCCGAAAGCGCGGCAGCCTCACCGGCGCCCGAAACACCCCCGGCGCCGCTGTTTTCATATGACGGCATTACCGGCCTGATGATCAAACACCACGCCCACCCCATTTCCGTCCATTTCCCGAACGGCATTATTCCAATGGCGGTCACCTTTATTTTTCTGGCCGTTATTTCTCAATTTATGGGTCTTTGCCAGGCATCCTTTTATAATATGGTGTTCGTGGCGCTGACCCTGCCGGTGGTTCTGTTTACCGGATACAATGAATGGAAAAAGAAATACAAAGGGGCGCTGACCCGGATTTTCAGGATCAAAATGGCGGCGGCGGGCGTGGTGAGCGTCTGCACCCTCATCAGCGTCATCTGGTTTCTGGCGGCCCCGGAGATCCTGCAAACACCCTCCTTTGCCCGGACCGTATTTTTAATGCTCCATCTGGTTCTGCTGGGGGCTACCGGTATCGCTGGATATATCGGCGGGAAACTGGTGTTTAAAGATTGAAGGCTGTGTAAAAAAATCGGGATATTTTTCCGTCCCAGCTTCCGTGGATTAGCGCAGCGTAATCCACCGTTTGGCCGTTTGGCAGATTTTTTGGTTGATTACGTTCGCTAATCCACCCGAACTGGTTTGAATCAAGAAAAAACGCATAATGAGGCGCATCGGCACCGGTGCTGAATATGGCGCAATGAACGCCTTTTTCTTCTACTTTTCTTGGTGGGCAAGAAAAGTAGACAAGAACCCAGCCCCGCGCCGCTTCTTTCCCTGACAGTCTGTTTTTCGTGGCGGGGGAAAAACTCGCTTTGTGATCGGCGCTTCATGATTCATGCATCAATTCAAGATGTTCAAGCGTCAGATACTTTTAAATTTAGCCGCTCAAACAGTTTCCCCCTTCTTCCACGAAAAACAGCCCGCCAGGGACGCAGCGCGATGGGCAAAACCCTTCGACATAGAGATCGAAGCGTCTGTGCTAAAAAAATATGAGATGATCCTTTATTTGTCGGGATTGGAATCCCGACCTACTCTAATAATTTGGTTTCATTTGATTTTTTCGTAGGTCGGGTTTCTTACCCGACATTGACCCGTTCCGCAAGCAAGCGGAACATGGGAAGAAAGGCAACACTCTTTCGCCGCTGGGGAGCCCATTGCGATGCGGCCCCGGACCTG
>JBAQUK010000303.1:0-3267 GCA_049297455.1 Desulfosalsimonadaceae bacterium
GAAAACAAGGGTTGAAAAAGAGAAAAAGATTGCTGACCTTCAGAGATTAAATTAACTTTGTTCTGTCGCCGGGGTGGGGGATTTTGACCCGGCCACGGGTGGGGGATTTTAAAGTGGCCATCGGGGCCGCAGAGCCGTTCTCCGTTTCACCGGACACTTGATTTACATTTGCAGCCAAATTGTTTTTCCTGGCGGATCCCATGTGAACGTGGGCTGATCAGTAAATTCCATGACGGCGATTCCGTAAACGTGCTATTTTTTCACATCAAACGGAAAACGCTTTTCCATACCTCTTTTTTTCTCCAGTTCGTACATGATGGCATTGAATTCATCAAAATAGCGCTCCCAAAGCAAACTTTCCAGTTGCGAAAGCAGCTCAAAGACGGCAAAGGCAATCCGGATTTCATGGTTTTCAGTCATTTTCATTCTCCATTCAGAAAATATGCTCCATGTCCTTTTCCGCCCGCCAGTGGGGCTGGATCAGGACGCGGTTGACCGTATCGATAGTGATGGTTTTGTTCCTGCCGCGCACGGCTTCGATCATGCACGACAGACACAGATTCCTTGCTTTTCGCAGGATGCCGTCACTGCTTCTGATCACCAGGGAAAAGGCGTTTTCGGTAAAGATGTTGTGCGGCAAACCGGCCGTGTCCAATTCCCGGATGATAAATTTCTCCATATCATCGGCATTGATTTTTTTTAAAATTGTGGAATACGTGACACGGCTTTTGAGGTCGTCATTGACCCGTAAGGCCATGTTGTGAAGCAACTGGGTTTGCCCGGCCAGAATGATATTGTGGTTTTTGGGGAAATCCTCGAAAAGCAGGCGCAGTCTCCTCAAGTTCGTCATGTCCATCAAATGGGCGTCGTCGATGATGACAATGAGCGTTTTGCCGTGACGCTGCAGGTTGAAGGCCTCTTCTATCAGGCGCTTTTCACATTTGAAATGGGAGCCGCTGTAATCGATGGCAAACGCCTGGCATAATATTTTCACCGTGTTGAAATAGGTATGCAGGGTTCTTGCGACATTGATGACGAGGGTGGTTTTGTCCGCCTGCTGATTGATGGCGGTTTTGATGATGCTTTTCCCCGTCCCGGGTTCGCCCATGAGCAGGCATAGGCCGCCCTGGTAAGAATGCACTTTCAGGATATCAAAAATCTCTTGCTGATGGACGAGGAGGCTGATCTTCTGATCGGTTGCAAAAGGATTGGTGTCGATGCCGTAAAATGCCCGGATCATTTTCGTCCTCCTTCCGCAGGCTCCGTGGCCTTACGCAGCCGGGGCGTCTTTGAATTCGCCACAAGATTCAACCTTTCTGCTGCGCCGATGCGTTGGCTCTTGTAGTAGACGATGACGTTATCCGGTTTGTTCCTGTCAAAACGGATGGTGATTGTTTTGTTTCTCAAATCGGCCGGGGCTTCATAGCGGATATTTTTGAAAGAAAAGGTGTTGTCCTTTTTGACCTGCCGGGAATCCTCCGCATAAAAAAGCTCGTCATTCACCTGATTGGGCGGTAGAAACCTGATGAAGTTCAGATCCAGGGCGAATCGGTCGATGGGGGGCATGCCGATGGCCGAATGCGGGCAGGCGTTGTATTCCTCCTCGACCCAACGGGTCAACTGCTTGTTCAGGACATCCAGGGAGGATAAATCCAGCTTGCGCGCGAGGAAGCGGTCCCTGACCGTGCGGAAGAATCTTTCTATTTTTCCCTTGGAAGCGCCGTCCCGGACCGGAGTATGGCGCAGGATGCATCCCACCCGGGCGCAGATCAGCGTAATTTCCTGGGAGCAATAGATCGAGCCGTTATCCACATAAAGCTGTTGGGGCAGTCCTCTTTTATAAAAGGCGGCCTTCAGGGCGGTAATGAGGGCGTCGATGTTCTCACTGAAAAAGAATTGCGCATGGCAGATCACCCTTGAGGCGTCGTCGATGAAGGCGATGAGTTTGGTTTGGGCCGGCGCATTGCCCATGGTTCTCACATGCGGGCCGAACATGGTGTCGGCCTGCCATAATTCATTGGCATGGGCCATGGCAAAGGCCAGTCTCTTCTTGTTCTGTTCGCTATCGTCATTAAGGAGTTCATACTCACGGATAAACCGATAATAGGTCGTGGGCGCCAGTTGCTCCTTTTTCAGAATCGCCTTTTCAATACACATTCGGTAGATATCGAATTTGGTATGATTGTGGGTAAAATACGGGCGCACCTGGTTGATGGCCTCCAGCAGCTCCTCGGGACCCAAAGGGCGTTGTTTGGTGCTGCCCGGCTTTGGTATGTATTTACGCCGGACAGGTTGCGGTATATACGCCATCCGGTGCAGCCGTTCCACCAGGTTTGACAGATTGGGGTCCAGATTCTCGGCGTACATATCCTTGGTCATTTTGTCGATGCCCGTAGCAGCATCCTTCCTCAGCCGCTGAAAGCATCCCCGTAACAGTTCCTCGTTCATCAGGTGATACAGACTGGTGAACTTGAATCCCGGCTCTTTACGGGCCTTCTCTGCTATGCGGTGCAGTTTCGTCTCCACCGGTTCCCCGCTTCCGTGAACGGCCGATGTTTCCTCACACCACGCTACCATGTGTAGCCTCCTTCCCTCCGGCAGCATTACCCGCCTTCAATGGTATTCGAGACTATCCGACTCCCTGCGCCTCATTTGCCTTCCTCCTTCTTCAGTTGTCCGGCATACTCTCTTAAATTCGAGAGAGACGCAGGGCCTCCCGGGTTGCCGTGTAATCACAATGTCAAACATGCCATGGTCTCTGACCCCGAGGAAGCAGACATCCCCTTGCCTTTAACGGCGATGCCTGTGTTGACTTCCACTCTTAACACAGTGTCGTCCTTTCCAACGCGACGATTACGAGGCTCAATCCCTTCACCCTTACGGATTACGGCCTATTTGCTCGCTATCCTACGTTTAAAACTGACTGTTACCAGTCAGCCTCCAAGGACTCGCTACCCGGTGGCTGGCCTGCCTTCCGGGGCGGGCTTCTCACCCGCTGAATTACACGACCTTGCCCGGCCGCACGTTAAGGGCGTCCCTTTTCCCCCGCCTTTTCCCCCGAAGAAATGCTCCAGCCCACATTTATTCGGAAAAAACAGGAAGCCAGAGATCGAAAAATGTTTTCGAGTTCCTCCAAAGTAATGCCGGTGAACCGGTTTAAAGGTGAGGCTGCTGAAAAATCGGAACCCTATGTGGATTATGACATTCCGACATTTTTAAGAAGAAAGGCAGATTAAACACCGATAGAAAGCAAGACGCTATATAATT
>JBAQUK010000304.1:0-30328 GCA_049297455.1 Desulfosalsimonadaceae bacterium
AATTCTCCATGTCGTAGACCGCCTGGGTCTGGATAAATTCCGCGCCCGCTTCCAGCTTTTTCTCGAACTTGATAAGCTGGGGCTCTAATGGAACAGCCTCCGGGGTGACAATGGCGCCCACGCAAAAGCGCACGCCCCCGTCCAGTTCGTTTCCTGCCATGTCCCGGCCCTTTTCCATGGTCCGGACAGCGGCCACAAGCTGGCTGGAATCCAAGTCAAACACGGGTTTGGCCTGTTTGTGGTCGCCGAGCATGACCGAATCCCCGGTCAGGCAAAGCACGTTGTTGACCCCCCGGCTGGACGCGAACAGCAGGTCGGCCTGAAGGGCCAGCCGGTTCCGGTCCCGGCAGGTCATCTGAAGGATGGGCTCACCGCCCAGCTCCTTGACCAGAATCGCGCCGCCCAGGGAGGGATAACGCATGACGGAACTCTGGTGATCCGTCACGTTCATGGCGTCCACCTTGTCTTTCAAGAGTTCAATGTGGTGGATCATATTTTCGAGATTCGTGCCTTTGGAAGGCGCGGCCTCGCAGGTCACGACAAATTTGCCGGAATCCAGGGCTTTTTTGAATGCGGAGGGCATGGGTGTTTCCTTTCCTGAATCAATGTCGGATAAGAAATCCGACCTACGGTTAATGGCCTCATTGACAAATTTTACGCCGGAATACGGAATTTTCCGGGACTGGGTTCTCCCAGATGATTCCGGGGTTTCTGGTATCTGCGCATGGCGTCCAGGCGTCCGAGCTGCGACAGCCGATTATAGATGGCGGTCCACGCACAGTCCTTGTCGGAGTCGATTTCGCATTTGCCGTTATTGGTGCCGCCGCACGGGCCGTTGACCAGCCCCTTGTGGCAGGCGGTTACCGGACAGATGCCCCCGGTTTCCCCGATCACGCAGGTGCCGCACTGGGTGCAGGCTTCATTGTATTCGCCCGGACCGGTTTCCCTGCCGATAAAAAGGGTGTTGAGGGCCGGGATCACGCTTTTCCCCATCTGCTGCGCAATGGTCTGCACCCCGAAGGCGCACGACATGATCAGGAGCGCGTCGGCCTGCTTCACGGGATTACTGATATCGTTCAAAATCTCGCCGGTTAAATGATCGCAGGCCACGGGCACAACGGTCGTGCCGGTAACCACCTTGCCCTTGTCGGCCAACTGGTTTTTCATGGCTTCCACTTCGGGCGCGCCGCCGGTTTGCGTGAGGGTGGTGCAGGTGCCGCACCCGACGATAAACACCCTGCTCATGCCTTCAAGCAGGCGTTCAATTTCTTCCAAGGGTTTAATCTGGGTAATGGACCGGATCATATTCTGCTCTCCTTTTTTTCCAGATCGCATCTCAAGCAGCGTCTGGCTTCAAAATGCGCCTCTTCCGCGCAAAATCCTTTTTCCACTTCACGAAAATCCTTCACGCGATCTTTTGGCTTTTCCATTTCAACGATTACCCGGTGCTGTGCTTCCGTGGATTCGGATTCCAGGGCAAGACCGGTGTCCTGTTCAAGTTCGGTTTTTTCATCTGCTATCCGGATGCGGGTCCGGTCGCCGGATAAAAATTTATCGATTGCCAGGGCCGCCCGTCTTCCGGAAGCAATGGCGCGGATCACAAACGTCGGCCCTGTGGTGAAGTCACCGCCCGCGAAAACCCCCGGCACATTGGTGGACAGGGTGTTTTCATCCACCGCCAGACTGCCCCACAACGCTCGCTCCAGTTGGCTGTCTTCCGGCAGAAACGACATATCCGGGGCCTGGCCGATGGAGATGATGATGTTGTCCGCATCCAGATACTGGGTATCGTTCAAATCACACGAGGGGTTGAATTTCCCCTGCTGGTCAAAGACCGACACGCACTTGGTAAACTGGATGCCCTTGATTTTACCGTTTTCATGAAAAATCTGGGTAGGGGACCAGGACGGATTGATAATAATGCCCTCTTCCAGGGCCTCTTCGATGTCTTTTTCCCAGGCCGGCATCTCATCCCGACTTTCCAGGCAATAGACCTGCACATCTTCAGACCCGGCCCTGAGCGCAGTCCGGGCCACATCCATCGCCACATTGCCGCCGCCGATAATGATGGTTTTGCCCTTCAGCCGGACATCGACGCCGGTACGGATCTCGCTTAAAAACCGCAACCCGTAATACAGGCCTTCCATGCCTTCGTCTTCTCCGGGAATCCCGATCCGTTTGCTGGCCTGGGCCCCGGAAGCGATAAACACCGCAGCAAACCCTTCCTTCATCAGATCATTCAACGTGTGATTGGCGTCAATGGGAGAATTATAGCAGATTTTCACGCCCGAATTTTCAATGTAGCGGATTTCCTCTTCAATCACACGCCGGGGCAGCCGGAACTCCGGGACCGTTATGCCCAGCATACCGCCAGCCACCGGTTGCGCCTCAAACACCGTGGCGGCATACCCCAATTGGGCCAGAAAATAGGCGCAGGTGAGCCCTGAGGGCCCGGCGCCCACCACCGCCACCCGTTCCGGCCGGGTCACGGGAAAAGGCGCCCGGTCCGGTCCGATATTCTCGAAATACCAGTCGGACGCAAAACGTTTCAGGGCGCGGATGGCCACGGGCTCATCCAGTTCCCCCCGGCGGCATTTGAATTCGCAGGGATGGATGCAGATCCTGCCGCACACCGCCGGAAAGGGATTCCGTTCCCGGATGATCTCCACTGACTGGCGGTAATTCCCGGCGGCAATGGCCGCCACATAATTGGGCACGTCAATGCCTGCCGGGCAGGCATGCTGGCAGGCGGATATCACCATGGTATCGCAGACCGCGCCCGCGCACCGGTGTTCATTGATATGGTCCAGATATTCCTTTTCAAAATACCGCAATGTGGACAAGGCGGGTTTGGGACAGGCCTGGCCCAGACCGCAGAGGGAGGCCTCGGCCATGGTTTCACCGATGGATTTTATGGTGGCGATATCCGCAAGCCTGCCTTTGCCCTGGGTGATGCGGGTGAGGATTTCCAGCATCTGGGTGGTGCCCAGGCGGCAGGGGGCGCATTTGCCGCAGGATTCGGACTGGGTAAAACTTAGGAAAAACCGCGCGATTTCCACCATGCAGTTGTTCTCATCCAAGACCACCATGCCCCCGGAACCCATGATGGCCCCAATGCGCTGGATGGTGTCGTAATCAATGGGCAGGTTCATGAACTGGGCGGGCACGCAGCCGCCGGCAGGCCCCCCCATCTGCACCGCCTTGAATTTACGGCCTTTGGGAATCCCGCCGCCGATGTCAAAAACCACCTCCCGGATGGTGGCGCCGATGGGCACTTCCACCAGCCCGGTATTATTGACCTTGCCGGCCAGGGAAAAGATTTTGGTGCCCCGGCTGTTTTCCGTGCCCACCTCGGCGTACCATGCGGACCCGTTTTTGATAATCAGCGGAATGTTGGCCAGGGTTTCCACATTGTTGATATTGGTGGGTTTGGCGTCCAGCCCGGCCTGGGCCGGAAACGGCGGTCGCGGTCGCGGCATGCCCCGCTTGCCCTCGATGCTCGCCATGAGCGCGGTCTCTTCGCCGCAGACAAACGCACCGGCCCCCATTTTCAGGGACAGATGAAAATTAAACCCGGTCCCCAGAATGTTCTCCCCCGTCAGCCCCATTTCTTCGGTCTGGGCGATGGCGATCTTCAAATGCTCCACGGCAATGGGGTATTCCTCACGCACATAAATAATGCCGAATTCCGAACCCATGGCATAAGCGCCCAGCAGCATGCCCTCGATCACCGCATGGGGATCGCCTTCCAGAATGGCCCGGTCCATGAATGCGCCGGGGTCGCCTTCATCCGCATTGCAGATAATGTATTTGGGTTTGTTGGGGGACTGGCGGGCGAATCCCCATTTCAGCCCTGTGGGAAAACCGGCCCCTCCCCTGCCCCGGAGTTTCGCGGCTTTCACTTCCTCGATGACCGCCTCGGGTGTCATGCCGGACAGGGCCTTGCTTAAGGCTTTATACCCGCCTGCTGCGATATAATGTTCGATTTTCGTGGGGTCAATTCGCCCGCAATTGGCCAGCACCCGCCTTTCCTGTTTCATATAAAACGGAATCTGGTTGCGGTAATAGATGGGCTTGTGGCTTTTGGGATCCCGGTACGCCAGATGCTCGATCAACTGATTGCTTTTTAATGTCTTATGGACAATTTCAGCGGCGTCTTCCGGATTTACTTCCTGGTACTGGACCCCGAGGGGCTCAATGGCGATGACCGGGGCTTTGGCGCAAAATCCATGGCATCCGGTGGCCCGGACTTCCACCTCATTGCCAAGTCCCTGTTTTGAAACTTCCTCAAGAATGGCGTCGTGCACCTGGGCCGCCCCATAGGCCCGGCACCCGGTCATGCATACATGAATCTGGGTTTTCCCCTTGTTCGTGTCCGCAAGAATCTGGTTGCGAAGCCATTCGAGCTGTCCGATGGATGAGAGCTTTTTCATGGAATCAATCATCCTCCCTGTTTTTTCGGTATTGCCCCAGAACGGAGGTGACCTTGGTGGGATTGAGTTTCCCGAAATAATCCCGGTTCACCATCATGGTGGGGGCCAGAAAACACGCGCCCAGACAGGCCACGGTTTCAAGGGTGAACTGATAGTCTGTGCTGGTTTCACCCTCTTCCAGTTGCAGCTCGTTTTTGACGTGCCGCAGGATGCTCCGGCTGCCCTTGACATGGCAGGCCGTACCCCGGCACACTTTGAGCACGCATCTGCCTTTGGGCTTGAGCGAAAACCCCGCGTAAAAGGTGACAACCCCCTGGACTTCCGCGGGCGCCATGTTCAGCGAATCGGCTATGGGTTCAATGGCTTCCGGGGGAATGTATCCGATGGCTTCCTGCACGGCCTGGAGCATGGGAATCAGGCCCCATTTCCGGGTGCGGTGCTCCTCGATAATGGCGTTCAGTTTATTCCAGTCAATGGGATTCGGGTTCGGGTTCGGTTCCATGTAATGCCACTCCCTGGTTAAATTTTTTCAATGCGAACCCGGCTGATGGTCCAGCCGCCGGTGGAGGCGTCAGCACTGCTCATCAGGTCCGCGAGATTTATGGCGTCATTGCGGTTCACGGCCATGGGGATCAGGGCCAGCCCTTCCGGCAGATTCCGGTTTTCCTTAAACGCCCGTTCAATGCTGCCGAACCGGGAAGTCACCCGAATTTTGCCTGAGCCATTGCCGCCGAGGGAGCGGATGGTTTCCGGCGCAAGTTCGACCTCTCCCAATCTGCCGTAAGCCTGAATCCGCTCGGAACGGCTGGTGCGCGTACCGGAACCCAGATGATACCGGACGGGTCGGATATGGGCCAGTATGGGATAGGCCGGGTCGGATGGGACCAGGGGCAAATCAATGGACTGGAATAAGGGAAACCGGGTGTTGCTGCTGACAAACGGGTTTCCGGTTTCCGTGTTGCGCACCCACTCCTGGTAATGGTTTCCCAGCCCTTGATACATGGGCACCGTGTGTCGGATTTCCTGCCTTATTTTTTCAATGCTCTGGTATTGCTCGGGATATCCCATGGCTCGCACAAGCTGGCCCAAAATCTCCCAGTCCGGGCGCGCCTGGCCGGGAGGCGGAACCGCCGGCCCAAAGGTCTGAATCCTGCCTTCCATATTGGTGAAAGACCCGTGCTTTTCATAAACCGCAGCGCCGGGCAGAATCACATCCGCCAATTCCGCGGTCCGGTTGCGGACAATGTCCTGAACCACCAGGAATTCGAGATTTTTTAAGGCCGCCGCCACCCGCTCCTGCTGGGGCAAAGACCGCAGCAGGTTCTCCCCCATGATATAGGCGGCTTTTATCTGCCCGCTTTCAGCCGCCGCGATGAAAGTTCCCAGCTCCATGCCCTTGTTTCCGGCATCCGTAATTCGGACACGGCCCGGCAGGAGATCCGGCGCGACTCCCATATCCAGAGCCCCCGCCAGATTGTTTTCCGGTAAAAGGACATAGAGGCCGGAACTTTTCGGCCCGATGCACCCGGTCAGAAAACAGAGGTTCAATACGGCATCCAGGGTCTGGTTCCCGTCCGGAAAATCCAGAAGATTTGCGGGCATCACGAAAGCGGTTTTTTTGCCATGCATCAGGTCGGCGGCTTCTTTCGCAACCGCAAAGGATATTCCCCCTTTTAGAGGAGCATAATCCGGGCCGATACCCGCCACCGAATCCCTCAACCGGTCGAATCCGGTGCAGAACTGGTCTACGAACTCCCGATGAAATTGATTGTCCGCAACCAGTTGCCCGGCCAGGGCATCCAGAACGCCGGACGCACCGGAAGACCCGGGTTGCATCCACAGGGCCGCCCGGCGGGCCAGATCGGTCCGTTCTGCGTCCACCACAATCAGACGGGCGCCTTTTTGAGAGGCCCGCTTGATATGATACCCGGCCACCGGCACGCTGTTTTCGGGGTCCGCCTGAACCACGACAATGACTTCGGCATTTTCAAGATCCGAGAGGGGCGATACCCGGCCGGCCCCGAGGGTTTTTTCATCGATTTTTGCCAGCAGCCGCTGGCCGAACCCGTACCCGGCGCTCATCACATGGGGAGTCCCGATAATTTCCCTGGCGATTTTCTGAAACAGGTAGTTTTCCTCGTTGGAACATTTGGACGACCCGATAAATGCGAGGCTTCCGGGCCCATGAGCCCGGCGGATATCCGACAGCCGGGTCGCAACCTGTGAAATGGCCGCATCCCATTCTGTCGGAACATGGGTTTCCGATGCGGCCGGGTCAGGGTTCCGGACCAAAGGAAGCGTGAGGCGGTCGGGAGAATTCAGAAAATCACCCGCGAAATGGCCGCGCATGCACAGGGTCGCGGCATTCACGGAAACCTTGCGCCGGGACGGATTGACCTCCACCACGATCCGGCCGGACACACCGACCGTCAGGCTGCACCCGGCCCCGCAGAATCCGCAGATGGAATCCGTTTCCCGCTCCGGCGTGCCCACATACCGGGTATTTTTCACCGCCAGCGCCCCGGTAGGACAGATGGAGACGCAGGTGCCGCAGAATGTGCAGATGGAATCCTCCAGGGGTTTTTCATAGAGGGTGGCGGGACGGGAACGAAATCCCCGGAGGTTGTAGTCAATCGCGCCCGTGACCACCAGGTCATGATCCGCCCGAATGCACTTGCCGCAGAGGATGCACTTGCTCAAATCCCGGGTGATGAACGGGTTGAGCTGCTCATAGGGAATGGGGTTGGGCATGGGGTAAAGGCCGCTGTCACCGACCCCGAGAATGGCCGCGATTTTGCGCAGCTCGCACCGGTTGCCCTTGCTGCAGACGATGCAGGACTCCGGATGCTCCGCCATCATCAGCCGGACGATGTTGCGGCGATGGTTTAAAATCCGGGGTGTGTGGGTGAGGACCGACATGCCCGCAGCCGCCGGGGTCACGCACGACGCCATGAGCCGGCCGGTGGCCTCGTCTTCCACCAGGCACATCCGGCAGGCACCGTGGGGCTTCAGGTCCGGGTGATAACACAGTGTCGGGATTTTAATGCCATGCTGGTCTGCGGCGGTCAGGATACTGACGCCGGCAGGACAGGTGACTTTTTGACCGTTGATCGTAAGGACAATACTTTCCACAATCGCCTCCCTCTAATGACTGGCAAAGGGCAAGGGTGATGGTAACGGTTCAGGCCGCGTTTCAGATGAGATGGAGAATTATTTCAATTCAGCAGCGTCGAGATAGTGTTTGAGCTTTTCTTCACCCCCTATGGTAATGATATGGACACCCTGGCAGAGATGCTTCAGGCCTTTAACGGTGTCCGCAAACAGTTCGATGCTGGCTTTTTCCTTGTCCACCGCCTTGGTGAGTTTCTGGATCATCCATTCGGGCACCAGGCCGGATTTTAAATGACGGTTTAAAAACCGCGCCATGCCGGCGGTTCGGAGGATCATGACTTCCGCGATTACCGGCACCCCGAAAGTCTGGGTCCGGCTTAAAAACTTTTCAAACCGCTCCAGGTCGAAAATCGGGGTGGTAAGAAAATATCCGGTTCCGATGCGGGTCATTTCCTCCATTTCCTTCATTTCCAGATCCGGCACGTTTTTCCCCCAGGAGGATTCCACGCCCGAACCGATGAGAAACTCGGCGCTGCGCTGAAGTTCCTGGCCTTCGACGGTCCGGCCCTGGCCGATATGTTCCAGCACGGACTGAAGCTTTCCGGCGTCCACATGGAAAAACATCATTTCCTGAAGGCTGTCCCCGGTGATGCGGTAGTCTTCCGTAAACACCAGCAGGTTGTCGATGCCTGCGTCACTTGCGTCGAGCAGGTCTTTTTGAAGCTGGAGACGGTTTTTGTCCCGGGTGGTGGTCTGGTAGATGGATTCGAACCGGTTTTCCTTCAAAACCTCACAGGTTTTGATGGTGTCGCCCACAACCCCCTCAAATTCGCTTTCCGAAAGGGACACACCGTCCACCCGGCCCCGGACCGTCTTCAGGCTGTCGATCAGTTCCTGGGGATCCTGGCCCATGGGGGACTGGACTTCGGATGTAACGACAAAGTTTTTACGCTGAAGGGCTTCTTTCAGTTTCATTGCTGTCTCCTTGCCGGCTTACGCCGGGCCAAAAGGTTAGGATTCAAGCAAACGGGAGACTTCCGCTTTTAACTGGGACAGGGGCAACGGTTTGGAAAAACAGGCATCCGCGCCGTTTTCCTTCATCTGGTTGAATTTTTCCTCGTCCAGATACGCGGACAGCACAATAATTTTCGTGTCTTTGCTGTCTTTGCCGGATTTGATTTTCTTGCACACCTCATAGCCTTTTATGTCCGGCATCATGATGTCCAGAATCAGCAGATGGGGTTTGAAATGATTCACCTGAAGCCCGGCCTCAAATCCGTCGGACGCGGAAATGACTTCATAGTCGTGCTCGTCCTCTTCCAGGGACTGGACGATGGATTCCACAATGATGGGGTCATCGTCCACCACCAGAATGCGTCTGCGGCCGTCGTCCGCAACTTCCGTGGGAATGGGGATGCCCTGTTTGGTCATAAAGGCTTCCAGGTCTTTCTGGTTGATCCGTCGGTGGCCCCCGGGGGTTTTATAGGCGGTGATATAGCCGGAATCGATCCAGTTGATGATGGTCTGAGAGGACACCTTACAGTATTGACTGGCCTTATACACTGTAAAAACATCATCCATGATGGCGGTCTCCTTTTGAAGTTATTTTTAGTTATTATATTAATTTTAGAATTTAAATGTGTCAAGAAAAATTTTTAAAAAATAATTTTAATAATTTTATTTTATTATTACCGATAATTATATATAAATACACAGAAAAGCCCACATTTGGAATTTAATTATTTTATATATTTTATTTATTTTAGTTAATAATAATTGATCGGCGCAAGCCTGCCATTCACGCCTTCCCAGGACAGATTTTTGTGCAATCCATTGCCGGGAGCGGAATCCAGGCTTAAACGCTCAGCACCTGACCGAATATCCCTACCCCGGCCCGCCGATCACGCAGCTAAATGCTTGACACACCAGTCTCTTAGTGCCATGCATTGAGTCTAAGGCAAAAAGTATTTGTTCCTTTTTTCGACTCAGGAAACTTTTCGTTTTGTTAAACACTGATGGTTTTGTAAAAAGTCAATTTTCTCCTTTTTTCGTCATTCCGGCGAAGGCCGGAATCCAGTATACTCAGTATGTTCTGGATGCCGGATCAAGTCCGGCATGACGGATTACAGACTTTTTACGATGGCATCAAACACTGGAAGCACAAAGGAGGCTATCAATGAAAAAAGTAATGGTGGCGTATGTGAGCAGGACCGGCAACACGGAAAAAATGGCTCAGTTTATCGCCGAAGGCGTCCGGCTTTCCGGCAATCAGGCGGACCTGAAAAAAGTCAGCGATATTCAAACGGCAAAAGACCTGGCGGGATATGACGGGTATGTGTTCGGCTGTCCCACCTACCACCGGGACATGACCGCCGGCATGAAAACCTTTTTGTTTATTGCTGAAAAAGCCAATTTACTGGGAAAAATCGGCGGCGCGTTCGCATCCTACACCCACAGCGGCGAATCCGGAACAATGGTGTTTGACACCATGCTGCATGTATTCAAAATGGATATGGTGGACCTGGGGCCCCTGGTTCTAAAGGAAGCCGTCATCGCGGCATCCGATGGCGCCAAAGCCTGCCAGGATTACGGAAAAGCGGTCGGGGAAAAATTTTCCGCATAAACGCCAGCATGAGCGAATCGGCAGGTTCCGTTTCCTGTCGATTCACTCCATGTAGTGGTTATGTTTCCTAACCACGAAGAACACGAAGTTCACGAAGACAATCTTTGTGCGAAGCGTTTTTGGAAATAGTTTTTTCTTCGTGTTCTTCGTGCGCTTCGTGGTGGAATCCTGTTGTTTTTTTCAAAACAAAGGGGCTACGGCGCGCCACAATCGGTCACCTCGCCTGCACCGTCAGATCATCACATCCACCGGCGTCACGTTCCAAATATCCCGGCAGTATTCGGAAATGGCCCGATCCGAGGAAAACCCGCCCATGCGGCTCACATTCAGGATCGACATGCGATGCCACTCGCCGGGGTCGAGAAATTGCCGTCCGGCCGTATCCTGGCATTGTATATAGGATTCATAATCCGCCAGCACCATGTAGTCGTCCTTATTTAACAGGGAATCCACCATGGGCAGAAAAAGCTGCGGGGTTTCCCGGGTAAATACCCCGGCTGCGACCATGTTCATGACCGTACGCAACTCGGCGTTATTCTCAAAAAAATCCCTGGGGCGATACCCGTCCTTTTTCATCTGTTCAACCCGGTCCGCCGTCAATCCGAACAGGAAAAAATTATCCGCCCCCACGGCTTCCCTGATTTCAACGTTTGCGCCATCCAGGGTGCCGATCGTCAACGCGCCGTTTAAGGAAAATTTCATGTTCCCCGTGCCCGAAGCTTCCTTGCCGGCAGTGGAAATCTGTTCTGACAAATCCGCCGCCGGATAAATCCGCTGGGCATTTTTTACATTAAAATCAGGATAAAACACCACTTTTATGCGGTCTTTGACATCCGCATCCCGGTTGACCACATCCGCCACCGCATGGATCAGACGGATGATCAGCTTGGCCATGGCATACCCCGGTGCGGCTTTTCCACCGAAAATATAGGTCCGGGGCGGGGCGTTGTCTTCGATGCCCTGCTTGATACGCAGGTATCGGGTGATGATGTGCAGGATATTGAGATGCTGGCGTTTGTATTCATGAATCCGTTTCACCTGGATGTCGAACAAGGAACGGGGATCCACCGCAATGCCCGTCACCCGCTGGATCATCCCGGCCAGTTGGGTTTTGCACGCCAGCTTGACCTTAGCCCACTCCAAACGGAAAGCGGCATCCTCGGCAAAGGGCTCCAGAGCGCTCAACTTCTCAAGATCCCGTATCCACCCGTCGCCGATGGCCTGAGTGATAAGCCGGGTCAGGCCTGGATTTGACAGAACCATAAACCGCCGCGGGGTGACGCCGTTGGTGATGTTGAAAAATTTTTCCGGCCACAACTCATAAAAATCCTTCAGCACCGTCTGTTCTAACAGGTCGGTATGCAGCCGGGCCACCCCGTTGACCGCACGCCCCCCCACACAGGCCAGATTCGCCATGCGGACATGCTTTTCGCCACCCTCCCCAATGAGTGACAGCCGGGCGATTTTTTCACCATCGTCCGTAAGCGGCCGGACCACATCGTCCAGAAACCGGCGGTTGATTTCAAATATGATTTCCAGATGCCGGGGAAGCACCCGCCGCATCAGGGACTCCGACCATGTTTCCAGGGCTTCGGACAAAAGCGTATGATTGGTATAGGCGAATGTCCGGGTGGTGATGTCCCATGCGGATTCCCACGTCATGAGGTGCTCATCCACCAGCAGGCGCATGAGTTCGGCAACCGCCATAGCCGGATGGGTATCGTTGAGCTGGACCACAAACTTGTCCGGCAGACCCGCCAGGTTTGTTTCCCTCTGGAAATAAATCCGCAGCATATCCTGGAGCGAGCAGGAGACGAAAAAATACTGTTGTTCGAGTCTGAGACGCCGTCCGGCTTCAGGCTCATCATTGGGATAGAGAACTTTGGTGATATTTTCCGAAACGATTTTCTGATCAACGGCCTTGTAATAATTCCCCACGTTAAATGCCTGGAAATCGAAGGACTCACAGGCCTCAGCGCGCCATAAGCGTAAAATATTGGCATTCTCAACACCATATCCCAGAACCGGCGTATCATAGGGAGTCCCCAGCACCAGGTGCTCCGGAATCCACAGGGATCGATACCTGCCCATTTCATCAAAACTGACTTTCGTGCACCCCCCGAACTTCACTTCATACCGCCGTTCGGGATGGGGAATTTCCCAGGGGTTGCCCAGGCGCAGCCATTTGTCGGTCAGCTCCACCTGCCACCCGTCCTTGATAACCTGATCGAAGATGCCGAATTCATACCGGATGCCATAGCCGATAGCCGGAATCTGCTTGGTTGCCATGGAATCCATGTAACAGGCGGCCAGGCGCCCCAGACCGCCGTTGCCCAGACCGGGCTCTTCTTCCTGTTCCAGGATGTCCTCCATGGAAAGGCCCAGACCGGCCACGGCCTCCGCCACTTCATCATAAATGCCCAGGTTGATGATGTTATTGCCAAGCTGGGGCCCCATAAGATATTCGGCGGACAGGTAAATCACGGTGCGGTTTTCCCTCTCGAAATAGGTGTGGGCGCTGTGAATCCAGCGGTGCAGCACCCGGTCGCGGACCACATAGGCCAGGGCGAGATAATAATCATTGATGGTCGACACTTCGGGAAATTTCGCCCGCATGGAAAAAAGTTTTTCAATAATTTCATTGCTGATGGCCTCAACGGAATTATCAAAAGCGTGCAGAGGCGGCGCGGGTCTGGCGGGATCTTTCGGCTTCGTCATGGCAATTCCCCCAATTTTGTTTGGTTTCAACCGGCTTCATCACTGTTCAATTGTTTTATGTCATTTTCTCCGGGCGATTCGCACCACCACATCGGACACGATCCGGCTGATCCGGCCGCTCGTCAGGCGGTGGAAAAAATAAAGAAACGAAGTCGTTAGGCCGGGAATGCAGAAAAACCTTTTGCGGGATATGGCTTTAATGATGGCACTGGCCGTATATTCCGGCATGAGCATTCCGGCCATGGATTTCATGGCCCGGCCTTCGGGGGGCAGGGTTTTCGCCTCCTCCACATTCATGGGGGTATCCACTTCCGGGGGACAGACCACGGTGACCGTCATGCCCATCGGCTTCAGCTCATAGCGGAGGCTTTCGGCGAAACCCAGGAGCGCGGCCTTGGATGTGGCGTAGGCCGTGTACCCGAACATGCCGAAAAGACCGGCCGCCGAAGCCAGAATCACCACATGGCCTTTTTTTTGCTTCATGGGTGCAAGCAGGGCCGCCGTGACGTGGCGGACCCCGTAAACATTGGTTTTCATGACTTCATCAAACATGTCCGCCGTAATCCGGTCAAAATGATTGGCGTATTTATTGATGCCCGCGCTGTTGATAAGGATGTCCGGAGCGCCGAATTCCGCGACCGCCCGGGCCATCTTTGCTTCCACATCAACGGGATCGGCAACATCCACCGACAACACAAACACGTTCTGAGAATGGTCCCGGCAATGGGTTTTCACGTCCTCGGCGGTTTTCCGCAACGTTTCCGGGTTCCGGGCCAAAAGCGCCACATCCGCGCCCAATGCCGCCAGCTCCTTGGCGCACGCCAGCCCGATGCCGCTGGAACCGCCGGTGATATAAACCAGTTTGCCCGTAGAATCGATCATGCCGTCCCTCCTGTGATGGTTGGAATCTCTGGCCGGGATGATTTTATGCCGGTCACCCGTCCGTTACGCGAACTGCCGGCCCGTATATTTCCATCCCGGTCATTTGTTGCAATTGTCTTATAAACGATATGCCATTGTTTCATTCTTCTGGCAACGGGATTGATATTTTCCCTCCACTAATCGAAAATCATCAAATTGACAAATTACATCAGATTGATTACTCATTTTGAAGAAATTGAAGTGCCGGTTTTGATGCCATCGTAAAAAGGTCTTTAATCCGTCATGCCGGACTTGATCCGGCATCCAGAACATACTGAGTATACTGGATTCCGGCCTTCGCCGGAACGACGAAAAAAGGAGAAAATCGACTTTTTACAAAACCATCAGCTTTGACGGGCGCTGCATGAAAATTGTTCTGGACATGAACTTGTCCCCAGGATGGGTTCCGGTTCGGCCTATAGTCCCCTGCCTTTCGTCCTCCGGCCTTGCCTTAAAATTTCCCCGATTCACCGATTATCCTAATTTTCTCCTTTGACGGATTCGAATTTTCTGCTAATAAGAATAATCCCATTTTTCTTTACAGCTTAAGCACTTGAATCACGGCACAAGAACGATTGCAATCTATACGTCGTCCAGCGGATAAAGGCTTGAAACAGATGAAGAATGCAGACCATTCCGGTGATTTTGAATTCCCGTCGTCACCTCCGCCCGCTCATCACAGGCTCCTCCGAAACCATTTCATTCTATCCGCAACATTGCAAAGATTTACCTGACATTGCTTTTTTCCCATGATCCTCCCTAAGAACATCATCGCATTTTCAAACCAATAACGCACAGGAGGCATTATGCTTTTCGGCCGATACGGCTTCACATGCAGATTGGAAACAGACGCGGAACTCCCATACTACAAGGGTTCCACCTTCCGGGGCGTGTTCGGACGCGCACTGAAACAGGTGGTTTGCGCATTAAAACACCAGGAATGCGACGATTGCCTGCTCAGGCCCAAATGCGTATACGCGGTGGTCTTTGAACCCCCTGTCCCCGCAAGCAGCAAAGATTCCCGCATGGCCGCGCCACCCCATCCGTTTGTCATCGAACCGCCGCTCACCATCAAAACCCATTACCCCGCCGGCTCTTCCTTTGATTTCAGCCTGCTCCTGATGGGCGAGGCGAACAATTTTCTCCCCTATTTCATTTACGCCTTTGATCAGATGGGCAAAATCGGCATCGGCAAAAAATCAGACGGACGCAGGGGCCAGTTTGTGCTTGAAAATGTCCGGAATGGTGATGCGGTCATCTACACATCGGCCAGTCAGAAACTGACCATGAACGGCAGCCTTAAAAAGCTGGGCTTGACCCCTCCGGAACACCCCCCGGAATGCCCTCCGGACAAAACCCTTTGCCTCAAGCTGATCCTGGAAACGCCCCTTCGCCTGAAATTCGACAACCGGCTCCAGGCCGAGCTGCCTTTTCATGTACTGGTCCGGGCCATGCTCCGAAGGATTTCTTCGCTGATGAACGCTTACGGCGACGGGGAGCCGCCATTGGATTATCCGGGGCTTGTCAAAAAAGCGGAAGCCATCAAAATTATTGACAATAACCTTTCCTGGTACGACTGGGAGCGGTATTCCTTCCGCCAGGAGGAAAAAATGCTCATGGGCGGCATGGCCGGTGCCGTAACCTATACGGGCAACATGGGCGAATACCTTCCGCTCATCGAATTCTGTGAACAGGTTCATCTGGGCAAACAGACGACGTTCGGGCTGGGAAAAATCAAAACTGAGCAGGTGCCATAAAAAATATTTTGCTCGCGATCACCGGCCTATGCTCCCAGGTGGCCATGGAAACGATTTACGCCATGCATCAAACAAGGATATTCTGTTATGATCTGGTCTGAAAAAGAAATTTTTAAGGTGATTCATCACGGCGAATCAGAAATCGTCGAGTTCAAACTCAATTTTGACAGGGAAGCGATAGAAACGCTCTGCGCCTTTGCCAATACACGGGGTGGCTACATTTTTATTGGCGTGACGGATGCCGGAGAAATCAGGGGGATTAAAATCGGCAAAGAAACGATTCAGAACTGGATCAATCAGGTAAAACTCAGCACCGCCAATTCTCTTATACCGGATGCGGATGTTATCCAATTAAACGACAAAACAGTTATTGTGATTTCGACGATAGAACATCCGATCAAGCCCATTGTCTGCAGAGGAAGATACTTCAAGCGGGTAAAAAATGCCAATCACCAGATGACCACAAGCGAAGTCGCCAATGAACACCTGAAAACCTTCAATTCAAGCTGGGACTTCTATACGGATGAAATTCATACGCTTAAGGATATCTCTCTTGAAAAGATCAGAATATTTATCGACTATAGGTCTTCGCACATGACTTGATACCGCTATTACCTATTGTAATTAAAGAGACGGTATCAATTCATGCGCCACGGACTATACATTCACCGTTCCAAAGAAGCGCCTGTTTTTGTTGATCCAATGACGGTATTGAAAAAATTCGAACTTATCAGAGACGGTAAAATCACGCGAGCGGCATTTTTTCTTTTCATGGCTGACGAATCAAGCTTGAGCGCCATCGAGCTTGGTCGGTTTCAGACGCCCACCATCATCAAGGACGGTGCAAGGCTTAAAACTGATTTGTTTGCCGAAGTGGAAGGTGTGATGGATTTTATCAAAAAACATATCAGCAAAGCCTATATCATCACCGGGAGGCCGCAAAGGGAAGAACGCTGGGATTATCCGCTGGATGCTCTGCGGGAAATCGTCGTCAATTCCATCGTTCATCGGGATTACGCCAGCTCATCGGACTCGGTGGTTAAAATTTATGACCATCACATTGAATTCTTTAACCCCGGTCGACTCCCGGACGGGCTTACCGTGGAGAAGCTTCTTAAAGGCGAATATATCTCGATAATCCGCAATAAAAAAATCGCCGACATGTTCAAGGAAGCCGGCCTGATCGAAAAATACGGAACCGGCATCCGCCGGGTTCTTACCGGATTTCAAAACTACGGTCTGCCGTCCCCGCGCTTTGAGGAATTCAGCGGCGGCTTCAGGGTAACTGTTTTTCAACAGGACAGCCGGACAGCGGTTCCGGAAGTCACAGGTGAAGTCGGAACCAAGTCGGGACTATAGGTCTTCGCACATGACTTGATACCGCTATTACCTATTGTAATTAAAGAGACGGTATCAATTCATGCGCCACGGACTATAAGTCGGGACCAAGTCGGGATAATGGCAAAACTCTCCTCAGATCAAGGAATTCTGGATCTAATGGGTATTCTTGGCAGGTCGAACCGGACCAAGTTTAGGGACCAAGTCCTGAAACCTTTGATTGAAGATGGTCTTATCGAAATGACCATCCCGGATAAACCCCGCAGCAGCAGGCAAAAGTACCGCCTGACGGAAAAGGGCCGGCAATTTTTGAAGGACTTGTAAAAAATCCGTCAATATTGGTGATTTTTGTAAAAACTTTTGGACGGCGCCAACGTGGAAGGGCAATCCCGACACACTTTGCCGGGATTCCAATTCCCGAAAAGGAACGTTTATGGAAAGAGTCCTCTGCATCCACCGGGATGACATACCCAGAAACTGGCTGAAAAAAATGGGGACCACTGCCCTGGCACCCGAAGCGTTTTATCATCGCCTCAAGGATATTGAACGATATTGGATTGACAGGGACCATGTGGAAAAAAATCCAAACTTCAAACAGATCATTCCCTTTGGCATTTTACAGACACCCCATGATCAAAAGATCGCCTGCTATCAGCGAAACGGAACTGAAAAACGCCTGACCGGCCTCTGGTCGGTCGGCATCGGCGGACATATTAATTTAATCGACTGTTCTCCCGGAGGGCTGACCTTCGAACAAATTTGCACCCGGTGCCTGGAACGGGAAATCAAGGAAGAGACCGGCATGGCCGTCCGGGAATTGACGCCGGAATTTCTGGGCCTGATCAATGAAGAGCAAACCGAGGTGGGTTCGGTGCATCTGGGTCTGGTGTACCGGTTGACGGTCCGGCAACCTCTGCAAATCATACCATCCGGCGAACTGGCCCGCTTTCAATGGGCCGACCCTTCGGAACTGAAAGAACGCAAACTGGAATACTGGTCCCTTCTTGCCCTGAAACTGTTGAAGGGGAAAAAAGATGCATGAGCTGAAAAAAGGCAACTTGGCAATTGGTTCCAATAGAAAACAAAGGACGTACTGTCCTTATATATAGATACGGGAATAACGCCGGAAATTATCTTTCCGGGCTGGGAAAAATCAAAACAGAGCGGATGCCATGAAATATATTCTGCTGGCAGTCACCGGTTTAACACCCCAGGTCATCACGGAAACCCTGTATGCTTTGTATCAGAACAAACAAAGGGTTAACGAGATACAGATTATCACCACACGCAATGGCAGGGAAAAAATTTACGCCGATCTTCTTGCCGGAGAAACCGGCCGTTATGCCGCTTTTCTGAATGAATACGGCATTGGTCCTGCCAGCATTCAGTTTGATCATGACAATGTGCATGTAATCGTTGATGAATATGGAAATGAAATTTCAGATATCATTGATGGGACAGACAATGAGTGTCTGCTGAAAAAATGCCTGGAACTGACATTCGCCTTCACAAAAGACCCGGATACCTCCGTCTTTTTTTCCATTGCCGGAGGCAGAAAAACCATGAGTTCATGCCTGACGCTGGCGGCTCAGCTTTACGGCAGGCCCCAGGATCGGTTGTATCATGTACTGGTATCGCCGGAATTTGAGAGCAACCGGGATTTTTTCTACCCTCCAGCAAGCCATCGCCCCATTGAGCTGAAGGATAATCGCGGCCAGCCGTATTTCAAGGATACACGATTTGCACAAATCGCGCTCATCAACCTGCCGTTTATCTCCATCCGGGACCATCTGTCTCCCGCGCATTTGAAGGAACCCAAAGACCCCGGCACCCTGATGCTTTCGCTCATCCGGGACCCGTCGCCCGGCTTGACGGTCAATATGATTTCCCGGAAAATCATCTATAAAACCCTGGAACTGGACATGATGCCGGCGCATCTGGCTCTGTATGTATTTTTTATTCAGCGTAAAAAGGATTGCACGAAAAAAGCCGATGCCTGCCGGGACTGTAGGGAGTGCTTTACGGACTGGCAAACCCTGGATGAACTTAAAGACGGCATTACGGAAATTTATCGGAAAATCTGCGGACCCCGACCGGTGGATGAAATGAGCGACTCCGGCATCACCAATCTGACGCTTGAAAATTTCAACTCGCTCAAGTCCAAAATCAAAACAGAAATCTTATCAAAATTCGGTCCTTATGCACTAAAAGACATGGAGATCGCCTCCATCGGTTCGAGGCCGGATACAAGATATGGAATACTGATGGATAAAGGAAATATTGCAGTGATTTATTGATACAAAAAAACGGCAACATTGCAGTGGTTTCCAATAAAACATAAAGGATGCACTGTCCTTAATATAAATGATGAAAGAAAAGAAATGACGTCATTTTGACTGGTTTGTCTTTTTTCTGGGACCGGGTTCCGGCAAAAGGGATCGGACAACGTCAGAACAATTTATGGGAGGAAGAGAATGGATGATACTGTTTTAAAAATTGCAATGGCCGGTTTTTTCCATGATATCGGAAAACTCGCCGATAAGGAGGTCATGGGGCTTTCTCAAGATTATATAGACAATAATTCAGCAACTTATCTGCCATTATGGAACGGCCGTTATTCTCATTCCCACGCGGTTTATACGGCGGCTTTCATCGAGCAAATGAAGGACGATTTGCCGGTGGAATTCAATAATCCCGGATGGGGAGAAGGCGACAGTTTCATTAATCTTGCGGCTGGGCATCATAACCCCGATACACCCATGCAATGGATTATCACCATTGCCGACCATATCAGCAGCGGGTTCGACCGTGCAGAATTTGAAAAAGCTTACAATAAAGCGGTAGCCCCGAAAGATTATAAAAAAAACAGGCTGCTGCCCATTTTTGAGCCTCTTTCCGCAGAGTCCGGCAAACCGCCTGAAACATCGGATGGTTACAACTACTGCTACCCATTAAAGGAAATAACGCCGGAAAATATTTTCCCTGGGCTGAAAAAGGACATTTGCACCAAAGACAACAAAATTGCATCAAGCGAATATCAGGAGTTGTACGACGGTTTTGTGGAAGGAGTGAAGGGCCTTTATCACAGGGAGCAAAACAAAACCCTGTGGTTTGAACATGTTGAAAGCCTCGCCATGATCTATACGTCTGCGGTCCCGGCCGCCAGGGCAGGGCATGTGATTCCGGATGTTTCGTTGTATGATCATCTGAAAACAACGTCGGCGATTGCTGCCGCGTTGTATCTGTTTCATAAACAAACCGGCAGCATGACCATTCCTGATATCAAACAAGAAACAAATCAAAAATTTCTTATGATTTCAGGTGATTTTTATGGCATCCAGAATTTTATCTTCAGCGGCGATACCCAGAAGAACCGCTCTAAGATGCTGCGGGGCAGATCGTTTGCGGTTTCCCTGTTTTCTGAACTGGCGGCCGACATGCTGTGCAGAAAAATCGGCATCCCATCCATATCGGTCATTCTGAACGCCGCAGGTAAATTTACCCTGATCGCGCCGAACACCGAAGACTCAAAGCATGCCATATCCGCAGTTGAGCAAACCATTAACAATTGGCTGATAAAAGCATCTTTCGGCGAAACGGCGATGGGAATCAGCTTTATTGAGGTTTCGGCAAAAGATTTTGTAAAAGGGGATTTCGCCGAACCCTGGGATAAATTAAAAAACCGTATGGAAAATAAAAAATACCATAAATTCGATCTCTCCCAATTCGGCGGACCGGTTTCTGATTATCTTGACAGCTTTAATAATGACCTTGAAAGCCCTTTGTGTCCGTTTTGCGGAAAAAGACCCTCAGCGGCCAAAGCCGAAAACTCCCGTTTTGCTGGAGACAAAACTTCTTCCTGCACCTTGTGCCGGGATCATATTTTTTTAGGTGAAAACCTTGTCAAAAACAAGCTGGTGGCGATCACCGCCAGGGATGCGGAAATTAAAGGAGATCACAATAAACTTTTGGAACCGATTTTTGGCGAATATCAGGTGGCGTTTCTGGAGGGCGGGCTCAATGATATGGCAAAAAATGGAAAGCTTTTGAAATACTGGGATGTTTCCAACCCAACGGAAGGAAAATTCAACAAAAATGTGACCGCCCGGTTTATCAACGGCTATGTTCCGGTATATAATAAGGATGACTTTACCGATGATCGGCTGCTGTGGGGGAAAAAGGAACAGGATAAAAAATGCGATCAAATTGACGAAATGGCATTCGGCGCACCCAAAACCTTCGCCCACATCGCCAATAAATCACTCACTTTAATGGATGGAAAGTTCGCCGGGGTGGAAGCCCTTGGAGTTTTAAAAGCGGATGTGGACAACCTGGGGCTGCTCATGTCCTGCGGATTAAAAGGTGAACATTTTACCCTGTCCCGGCTGGCCACACTCAGCCGTCAGCTCAATTATTATTTCAGTGTGTATCTTCCCCATGTGCTGATGACTCAGCCGGAATTTAACAATGTGTATACGGTGTTCGCCGGCGGGGATGACCTGTTTTTGATCGGCCCCTGGAACCGTATCCTGACACTTTCGGAGCACATTCGAACCAGTTTTTCAAAATATGTCTGCAATAATCCGGAAATTCATCTTTCCGCCGGGATATCGCTGCACAAGCCCAACACCCCGGTTGGATTTATGGCTGAATCCGCTGAGCATGCTATGGAATCCGCCAAAGACAGTGGCAGAAACCGGGTTACGGTTTTTTCCGAAACCGTTTTGTGGGAGGAAATGATTCAATTAACCACAATCCGGGCCGAACTTGAAATCTGGCTGGAGAAAGAATGGATCAATGCCGCCATGCTGTATCGCTTGAATCAGGTTATGAAAATGGCCGGAGATGAAAAGCGTCTGGTGAATGACCATGAAATTCATATGGAAGACATGGAATGCACCAAATGGCGGGCATTATTGTCGTATAACGTGGGAAGAAATGCGGCAAAAGAACTGAAACCCGAAGAACGCCCGGCTGTGATTGACCATGTCATCAAAAGCCTGAACAACTGGCTGTCCGAATATGGATCCAAACTAAAGATACCGGTTTGGGATATTCTTTATAACCGTCGCACCATGAAACTGTAATAGGAGGAATGAGGGATGACAAAAATCGAATTCTGGAAAGACAGCAAAAAGGATCTCATTGATCCCACCCTGTTTTCTATCAAAGCTGAAAATCTTGCGCTCGAAATATCAAAAGAAATTGAACAAAACCGAAACGCAAATAAGAGGACGCAGATCAGAAAATTTTATGATGAAGTGGTCCGGCTGGATATGGAAGCAAAAGCCAGGGAAGGGGAATGGCAGAATATCGCCCCGCTTGTCCATATGCTGACGGCAAAAGCCGCCTATGCAAAAGGCAGAAGTCTTATTTCCGATGGGTTTTTGGATTTTATCAGGCACTCCGTGGAACAGGTCAACAATTCCAGAGACCTATCGGTATTTGCCAATTTTTTCGAAGCATTTATGGGCTTTTATCGCCTTCATGGCCCCAAAAATTAAAATAAGGAGGATATCCCTATGAAACTGGAATCGATTAAAGAAATTACGGGCACGATTATTTTAAAAAGCGGACTGCATATTGGCGCTGGCGACATGGAAATGAAAATCGGTGGCGTTGACAATCCGGTGATAAAACATCCCCACACTCTGGAACCCTATATTCCAGGGTCTTCATTAAAAGGCAAGGTGCGGTCTTTGCTTGAAATGCGCAGCGGATTGATGACCCGGACCGATGGCGCGCCGGTATCGGTGAAAACCCTGAGCCTGTGCCAGGACAATGGCGAAAAGGTGATTTGTAAAAAAATCCTGAAACTATTCGGCTCCAGTGGATCTGAAACGGATTCAACACTTGGCCCCACAAGAGTTTCTTTTGCCGATTGTGCGCTGGATGATGAATGGAAAAAGAAAGCGTTGGCACAACATTTGACCTTTTCCGAAGTCAAATCGGAAAATTCCATAAACCGCATTAAGGGGACGGCCGAAAATCCAAGGTTCACTGAAAGAGTCCCTTCCGGTGCTGAATTTACCTTCAGAGTCACGTTAAAACAGTTAAATCCGGATGAAAACGATCTTGAAACATTTTTGCTGGAAGGTCTGAAACTGTTGCAGATGGATGCTTTGGGCGGCAGCGGCAGCCGGGGGTATGGCCGCCTTGCATTTCTGTTTAAGGACCCGGAAGTTCAGAAAAAATTTAATGCAGCATCACCCCTTGATTAGGGAGGCAAGCCATTGAAATTTTATGCCATCACTATAAAACCCACATCCGGGTTCGGCACCCCTTTTAAAGGTGACACGATCTTCGGCCATTTCTGCTGGCAGGCGGCCTATGACGCTTCTTTGCTCGACGGCGGACTTGATCATCAGATATCCCGATATCCGGAAAAACCCTTTGCTGTTTTTTCCTCCGCTTTTCCGAAACTTATAAATAAAAATCAGACAACGTATTTATTGAAACGCCCGGAATTGCCGTTTTCTTTCATGGTTCCCCCTCAAAAGGACAAAGCCTTGAAGATAAAAGAAAACAAAGAATTTAAAAATAAAAAATGGATGGCTGTGAATGAAACCCTTGATCTGAATCTGAAAAAAGTCCGATTTATGGACGATCATGAAGTGCTGGCTGAAACAACGGGTGTCCTTCCGGAGGGTGTCCGGCGTCGGATCAAAAAAACAGAACAGCCTGAATTCATGAAGGGATCATCTCAGTCCCACAACACTATCAACCGAATGACCCAAACCACGGGCGCAGGCATGTTTGCGCCATACGCAAAGGAAAATCAGTATTATTTTCCGGAAACCGAACTGGTTGTTTTTGTGCTCATCGAAGAATCGGCCACGGACATCAACAAGGTGAAAATCGGCCTTGAACAGATCGGAAAATGGGGCTTTGGGCGGGATGCGTCCACCGGGCTCGGGCGGTTTACGGTTGGTGCGGTGGATGAACTGCCCCTTCCGGCCCTGACCGGTGCATCCGCCTGCTATGCCCTCGCTCCTTGTGTTCCGGGAAAAGACACATTTAAAGATATTTTTTTCACCCCGTTTATCCGCTTCGGGAAACATGGAGACAAGCTGGCCTGTTACGGCAATCCTTTTAAAAATCCGGTGATCATGGCCGATGAGGGAGCTATGCTGATTCCAAACGATAACACCGCATTTCAAAAACCCTACATCGGCCGGGCCGTCACCCATGTATCCAAAACCATGCCGGAAACCGTTGTTCAGGGATACGCGCCATACTTACCCCTGGAAATGGAGATATCCAATGAAACAAATTTATGAATGTTATATTAAAACACTGGCGCCCCTGCATATTGGATGTGATGAGGTGTATGAACCGACGGGCTTTGTGGTGGATGAAACAAAAAAAGAGCTGGTGTCCTTTGACCCCATCGACTTTATCAGCCGGATGGATGCCGGGGAAAAGCAACGATTCTCTGCGATTTGCACCAAGGGAACAGTGGAGTCCATTCTGGAAATATACAAATTCCTGAAAGGCAAACAGGCGGACGGCAAAAGGGTTCAGTTATGCGCCGGTTTTGTGAACCATTACAATAAGACAATTGCCCTTCCCATCAACGATAAACGAAAAGTGCAGCAGGAGCTTGGAAAATTCGCCGTCTCCCGGACATCTTTTCTGTCAGGGGACGAACGGCCTTATATCCCTGGCTCTGCGGTCAAGGGTTCCCTGCGCACCGCATTTTTAAATGCCAAAGCGCGGCGCACCCCCATGTCAACACCGGGCGGCAGGAATGCAGCCAATGACCTTGAAAAAAATTTGCTGAATTATAATGATCTTGCCAATGACCCCTTCCGCCTGGTCAAGGTATCGGATTTCATGCCGGTGGGGGAAATCGCTACCCGCATTGTTTATGCGGTAGATGTGAAAAAAGCAGCCGGCGAGGGTGCCAAAGGTCCTCCGCAAATATTGGAGATAATTCTTCCCGGCGCTGTGTTTCGCGGCGCGATTGTTGTTGAAGAACCGTTGACCCGGCAGGCGGTCCGGGAGCCCATTCAACTGGATGTCCTTATTAAAAGCGGCGGCTGGTTTTATGATAAGGAATTTAACAGGGAAAAAATGGAACTCCAGCCTGCCGGTGTGCAAATTCCGGACGGTTTTTTCAGCAAAAACGCCATGCCCATCCGTATTGGCCGCCATTCCGGCGCTGAATCCGTCACTATTGAAGGACACCGGAAAATTAAAATTTTGGCGGGAAAGGGGAAACAGCCTTTTGAACTGGATCATGCCACCACGGTCTGGCTTGCCAGTGAAAATGCACGGCCCCAAAATGCGGGCCATTGCAAACCCTTTGGATGGGCCGAACTCTGCGAGCTTACCCCTTCCTTTACTAAGGAATTTGAAAACAGAGAAAAAGAATGGCGCAGCAACGAAGCTGAAAGAAAACCGGCTGTTTCCCTTCAGTTTAATGGCGGCATCACTGAAAAATCTTCTATTTCACAACCCCCACCACCTGAGATGAAAAAAGCCCCTGATCCGGAAATCTGGGAGAAAGCCGTTCTTTCATATGCGCCGAACACCCAGACCGTTTCCGCCAAATGGGAAGGGAAAAATGCGGCGACAAAGGACATATCATTGCTCCCCGAGGCTTTGCTCGTCGCATTAAAGAAAAAGAAAAAAACCGTAACAGCGAAAGTCACCGCCGAATTTATCGGCGGCAGGGAATACCGGCTGGTGGGAATCAGTGAATAGAACATGAAGTGCTGCTTGACAGAATGACTGCAAAAGTGGAAAATAGATTCAAGATATTGAAAAAAAAAGAATAAAAAATAATGATAGGGGGATGTCATGAACAAAATAATGATCGAGTATCCTGAATTTTTTCCCACCATCGCCAATATGACTGCGGAATTTTTTGTTGAAGAAGCACGCATGGCTATGGCGGTCAAACTTTATGAAATCGGGCGGCTGACATCCGGCCAGGCGGCAATGCTTGCGGGATGTTCCCGTGTTGTTTTTTTGCTTAATTGCAGACTTTTTGGCGCTTCCAGCGTTCAGTGGGATGCGGACGAACTGGCAAGGGAAAGGCGGGGCGTTATTTCATGATCAAGGTAACAACCTGTAAATATCCTTCCGGTGGGCGATGCGTTGGCAGATAATGCGTTTTTCCTTTTTAATTTTTTATAGACTCATAATATTCAAGCGCCGATTCCCCGGTTAAGGGTTCTTCCGACGCGGTTTCGTCCATCATTCTGGATAAACCGTAATTTTCAAGAAGCTCTTCAATACGTTCGAAATCAACAATCGGTATCTGAACGGCAACGAGCTTCCGGCTTTCGTCATAAACATAATATTTATGTATATTCAGCATTTATAATCTCCTTTCCGGAGGGATAAAAATCCGGGTGTGGACCACTATCTTATTCATAAGCCTTTTTCCGGATATCCGTCTGGTCAAAACGGCCATTCACACTAAAGTTGGTTATAAATCAGTTTAACGCAAGTGTCATGCCAATTTTCATTATCATAAAGGAATCCATCCAATGGAAACACAACCCGTCAAGCTCATGCTCATGTCCCTGGGCGGCACCCCGGACCCGCTCATCAAAAGCATTTCAGCGTATTGCCCGGCAAAAGTGATTTTTTTCGCGTCCCACGATTCCGTTCCCCTGTCCCAGACGGTGCTTTGCGCCGCAGTCAAACGTCCGGCCACGGAATTTGTGATCACCGAAAACCCGAATTCCCTTTATGAATGCTACACCAAGGCCCGCGAGTGCATCGACCGGGCCGCTAAAACCGGCCTGCCGCCCCAGGACATCATGGTGGATTACACCGGCGGCACCAAAGTGATGACCGCTGCCCTGCTGCTGGCCTCCCTGGGCCGGTCTTACCGGTTTAATTATGTGGGCGGCGCACTGAGGAATAAAGATGGACTGGGGACCGTGATGGAGGGACATGAGGAAATGTTCTCCGAAACCAGCCCCTGGGCGTTGTTTGCGGAGGAGGAACGCCGCCAGATCGTCACGCTTTTCAACTGCCGACGGTACTCGGCGGTCATTGAAATTTTAAACTCCCTGGACCGGACCCCGCCCCCGCAAATCGCCGATTATTTCGGGTTCATCCTGCCTTTGGCCCAGGGATTTCTCCTGTGGGACCAGTTCAATCACAAGTCCTCTCAGCGATATCTTGAAAAAGGGATCACAGCCCTGGAAAAATACCGGTCGCTCCATCCGGCATCCAATATGGATGCTTTTTTGGCGGAAGTGAAGGTCTGCAAGGCCCACCTTGACAACCTCATCGCCAGCACGGACGATTTGCAAAAACCGGATCAAACGCTGGTGCGTGACCTGCTCAACAACGCCCGGCGCAAAATGCAGGACAAACGCTTTGACGACGCGGCGGCCCGGATTTATCGAGCCTTGGAATTATACGGCCAGATCCTGTTTAAGGAAGTTGCCGGATGCGACAATTCCAAGGTCAAGCCTTCCGTCATCCCGGAATCATTGCGGGAAGAATTCAACCGGAAATATTTCGACTCCTATATCAAACATCTCAAACTGCCCCTTCAAGCCACATTTGAATTTCTCCGGGCCATGGGCCACGAAGCCGGTGAACGTTTCTATAAAAACAAAAAAGATATTGAAAATATTCAAAGCAATCGAAATTATTCGATTCTGGCCCACGGGCTCAATCCGGTTTCAGAAAAAGCGGCTCAATCCATTCTGGCCACCATCTCCACCTTTGTTCAGGAAACCGAATTTTTTGATTTTCCAAAACTGCCATAATCGGAAGTGATATTGATATCGGCAGACATGAGGAGATGTATTGACGCCCCGGCCCTGCTCTTTGACAATTAAATAAGCAAAAAATACCAACCGCCGCAACATTGCCGTCCTTGTTTCGGTCATGGCCGACGCCTATGATGGGATCGAATTTCACCATCAACCCACCCGTCAAGGAGGCGGCCATGATCGCATACATCAAAACCCAGGGCGCGAAAATCATCCGGGAAGGCAGGCACCTGCTGGTCAAGCAGGGGGATGACACCTGCAACACCCTGTTCACCTACCGCCTGAGCCAGTTGATCCTGTTCGGAAAAATTGAAATCACCCACCCTGCCCTGTGCGCCCTCATGAAAAACAATATCGACACCGTGTTTCTCACCCGCAACGGCCGTTATCTGGGCCGGCTGTCCCCGGTGGAGCCCAAAAACGTGTTTCTCCGCAAGCGCCAGTTTCAACTGGTGGACGACCCGGCATTCGGGCTCAAAATCGCCAAAAGCATCGTGGCCGGAAAGCTTGCCAACATGACAACCATAATGATGCGCATCAAACGCAGCCGGAATTCTCCGGAAGCGGGCCTCAAGGCAAAGGAAATCCAGAATTTGTTTGACCGGCTGGCCGAAGCCGACACCATCGACAGTATCCGGGGATATGAAGGCCGCGGAAGCGCTATTTATTTCAGTGGGCTGCGGTTCGGTTTTGTGGAAAATATGGGGTTTACGCGCCGGGTCCGCAGACCTCCCACCGATCCGGTGAATTCCGTTCTGTCCCTGCTCTACACTTTTCTGATGAACCGGGTCTATGCCGCAGTGCGCATATCGGCGCTGGATCCCTGTCCAGGTTTTTTGCATACCCTGGACTATGGCCGGTATTCCCTGGTCCTGGATCTGATGGAGGAATTCCGTTCCATTGTCGCCGACACCCTCACGCTGTCTTTGTTTAATCTAAAGATTCTCCAGAAAACCGATTTCCGGGCCGAGGTTCCGCTTGCCGTTCCGCAGACTGAAACCCTTTCGGAGTGCCGCATTCCGGATGTCACGACAGACCCCATCGGCCGAATGACCACGAATGCGGATGGAGGCGAGGCTTCGGAAACCGGGTCAGGGGCCGCTTTTGATCTTCCGGAACAGCGTCTTGACCCCTCGCCGGTCACCCCGGACCAGATGACGGGAAAATATCCTATCACGCTTCAACCGGAAGCATTCGCCAGAGTGATCGATGCGTTTGAAAAAAAGCTCACCACTTCTTTTTATTATGCGCCGCTGGAGCGCAACATCACCTATGGGGACGCCATTATTCAACAGGCGGCCCATTACCGGAAAGTCATCGAAGGGGAAGCGGATGTATATCAGCCGCTGCTGCTTAAATAATGATTACGCTCGTCACCTACGACATCACTGATCCCAAACGTTTGCGGAAAACCCATGAATTTCTGAAGGAATTCGGCATTAATACGCAAAAATCCGTTTTTGAATGCGATATTGACGACACGGCCCTGAAAGCGATTCGCCGATTCTGCCGGGAAACCCTGGACCTGGATGAGGACAATGTGCGGATATACAAAATATGCGCAGGGTGCGTGAACAAAGTCATTGTTGCGGGCCAGGGACTGAAAATTACTCAACTGGATTATGCGGTGATATGAAATGAACATGATTGTCGCCTATGACATCGCCGACCCCAGGCGTCTGAGCCGGGTCGCCAAAATCATCAAGGATTACGGCTTCCGGGTACAGAAATCCATTTTTGAGGTGGATGCGGACAATCGCCGGTTTCTGGAAATGTGGATGCGGGTCTGCGCGGAAATTGAGCCTGCCGAGGACGGGGTGAAATTTTTCCCCTTATGCGAAAAGTGCGCGGGCACCGTTGAAAATATCGGCCGGGGGGTGTTCGTCGATCCGGATACCGAATACCTGGTGGTTTAGCCGCCGACCATCGGGCGCATTTTTTAGTTTTTAGCAACCTTTTGATATTATATGGAAATTAAAAAATTGCGGATCGCAGGTTCGCGGAAAATAAATTTGATTGTCGTTTCATTATGTTATAAGGTTTTTACCATTATGAAAGGAGGTGAAAAATGAAGAATCGTTTTTTTCTCATGGAGGTACGCGGAAACCATGCCGTAATCGCCGGATTTCAAAAGGGAAACAAAGGCCGCTGTACCGATTTGACCTGACTTATGAAGGGATTGCGACCGGCAAACCAAGGTTGATCTATCGGCCTGGATGGTCTCGAGTACCGATTTGACCTGACTTATGAAGGGATTGCGACGGCTGGGGATCGGCTCCCTTGAGCGGTCCGGGGTACTGGGTACCGATTTGACCTGACTTATGAAGGGATTGCGACGGGAGGATAAAATCAGGTGCGGAAATGCGTCCAGGACGTACCGATTTGACCTGACTTATGAAGGGATTGCGACCGATACGCAACCCGGCCAAACGCAGCCTCCACCATATGTACCGATTTGACCTGACTTATGAAGGGATTGCGACATCGGCTACTTTTGATTTTCCGCCAAAATAAGGGGTACCGATTTGACCTGACTTATGAAGGGATTGCGACGTTACAACGCTTTCGTGAAAGCGTATAATATCCAGGGCGTACCGATTTGACCTGACTTATGAAGGGATTGCGACCATGCCTAACCTGGATGATATCATCCAGGTTAGGCATGGTACCGATTTGACC
>JBAQUK010000305.1:0-9324 GCA_049297455.1 Desulfosalsimonadaceae bacterium
TTCCCTTCATGCTGACCAGCCTGATGTTCGTCCTTCTCGCCTTCCGCCTCATCAAGAACAAAACCGCCGTTTATGCCCTGTTGTGCACCTTGGCCCTGACCTTCTCCGCCTGGACTTTTCAACGAAACCAGATATGGGGGGATTCGGTTCTTTTCTGGACAGACACGTTGTCAAAATCAGCCGACAAACCGCGTGCGTATAAGAATCTTGGGTTCGCATATCAACAGAGCGGTAAATGGTCCAAAGCGACCCACTATTATAAAAAAGCCCTGAACCTTGATAAAGGAGCAGCTACACCGGATTTCGCCACCTTTGCCAATCTGGGAGCGGCCCTGATGAAGCAAAACCGGTTTTTTGAAGCGGCGTATTATTATTCCAAAGCCCTTGAACAAAAGGATGCGACAGGCAATATCCTGCAGCCAATAGCCTTTTCATTGGCCAACATAGGAGAACTTGAAGCTGCAAAAAATTATTATCTCCTCTCACTGAACTTCCATCAGGAAGATGAATCCGCAAAAAAAGAACTGGCTACCTTAACCGCGTTTTTAAATCAGGTGCCAGACCCTGACGCCCAAATCCGTCAGATGCTGGACGATCACCCCGATGACCCTGCCCTTTTGCTAAAACAGGGAGACCTTTATAACCGCCAGGGTCTGTCAGAAAAGGCTCTCGCTGCCTATCAAAAGGCAGAGGGTATTGCCGGGGAAGAAGATGAGATTTTGCGCCGGGCGCTTCTTTCCAGGCTGGCAAAGTTATTTTCGCTTACCCGCCACTATGAGGCGGCGAGTAAGGCTTATCTCAAACTGATCCGCATGAGTCCTGAAAATGCCTTGCTGTATTATAACTCGGCTGCTGTATATGCAGTGTCTGGCAACATTCCAAAAGCCAAAGAGTTGCTAAAAAAAGCCGAAGAAAAAGGACTGAACGTGACAGAAAAAATAAAAACCGACCCGAATTTTGAGGGTTTAACAAAGCCGGAAGAAAAAAAGTAGACTTCAGTTTGAACTGGACATACAGGACACCGGGCATTGGCTCCCACACGATGTGGAATACTCTTCTGACTTTAAAATTCCACTTGAAGCTATTTTTTCCTTGACATTGTTTCCCTGATCCATTATTTGTGTAAACATTGTTCAGGGGAAAAGACTCTATTTGCCCCTAAAAGAATGAACGCATTGATATAAAACGTGTTCATCCACTTCAAGAAAAATACAAAAAAAGGAGGTGATTCGGCACACAAAAAGAGATTATGCCCAGCACAAAAAACCAACAACCAATATCTAACCTAAACATTATTTGGAGGCTCCAATGAAAAAATTAGCACTTATTCTATCTCTTATCATCATCCCTTGCTCAGCGTTCGGCCTGGAAATGTTAAATGACAACGCGATGGATCAGGTCACCGGTCAGTCCGGCGTTTCAATCGCTGTGGACGATGTTCAGCTGTTCATCAACATTGACAAAATGGCTTATATTGACTGCGACGGTTTCAACTCCAACAATCTTGATGCCGGAACCTGCACGGGTGCCGGTGGCGCGATTGGCCTGAACAACTTCCAAATCGATGTGCTGAACGTTAACGCCATCGTCAGCTCAACCACCGCTGACGATCAGGGCACCCAGACCACTGGCAACGTCGGCAGCATGCCCCTGTATTCAACCGTTTGCGGCATGATCCCCCTGTTCTATGATTATGGAACAGCTTCCGCCCAAGGCTGCTATCTGAATGGCACGAATAACAACAAGGGCCTGAACAACTTCACATCGATTTCTCCTACTGGCGGATTTATTGCCAAGTCACTTACCATTGATGTGACTGAAGCCCTTCCGGCACTGACAGCTGGCTTTCAGAACAACAATACTGGCACAGTGTCCAATTTAACCGTCGGCGGCGTGCTGATCGGCATCCCGACCCTGGAAATCTACATTGATTCCATGAGCATGACCCCCTTCTATACCGGCGAGATCAATGGCAGAACGTCGTCAACAGCCGCAAATAATAACAAAGACTACGGCACAATCGAGCTTCAGGGCATCACTTTCACCACGCTGTCCGGCTGGCTGGAAATCGCTCCTCACTAGTATGAGCGTGTGTTAGAAAAATCATGGCCAGAGGATTCATCTTGATCTGACCGTGTGTAAAAAAACAAAAAACAGCGAAGGAGGAAGGATTTCTTCCTTCGCTGTTTTTTTAAGAACCGCTGAAATCCGAGAATGACAGTAAATGCATCGTTGTTCCGGGTGTCATAACTGACCGACGAACCCCTGTTTAAGCAGGGGTTATGACATCCGGAATGCCGATGGATAAAAAATAGGGTTACGATGCGTTCTCCGGCAAACACCCGACCTGCCGAGGACAGCAAATGCTGAAGAACGAAACAAGCAAAACGATGAAAGGCAACAAATGACCTTCGTCATTAATCCATCTATTTATCAGATGCCGCAAACCCACTTTTTTAAGCTGCCACGACAGATTACCTTTTTTCTAATTTTATTGATTGGCGCAACGGTCGCGTCTATACCGTTCGATAGCCATGCCGGACTCACTCCCATGGAAAACAATGAACTGGAAGCAGTTACAGGAAACGGCGGCTTCAGCATTGCCATTAAAAATGTCCAGTTGTTTCAGTTTATTGATAGCTATCGTTACTGTGCATCGGACAATGGCTATCTGGAATTTCAAAACATCAAAATGCTTAATGGCGATACCGGCGGTCCGGCCCTGTTCAACTATGATTTCGGCACCACTACCGGCAGCGGCGCTATGTATTTTGACGTTTTTGAACCGGAAGTAGCTCCGGTCAACAAATGGGACGGCGTTGCAATCACCTCGGGAGACGCCATTACCCGAGGGATGTCATCCTGGATTTCATATGACTGGGACCAGAAAGTTGCCTATTCCATTGGGAACTTCATCTTTTGCGATCCTACCAGCACGGTTGTCGCCACACCGGTAGACCTGGGCTCTTTATATATGGGGAATATCGATCTCCCGCATTTTTCTACCTGGACCTCTCCCCGCATCGGCGGATCGGGTTTCGACTATCAAACCAACTTTCAAATGACCATCGATAAAATCGGGTATGCGTATAAAGACAGTTGCAATGCGCTCGAATTCTGCCCCACATATATCGGCGGGAATTTTGTCGACGGGTCTGATGATCCGCGGTATCCCGTTTCCTGGATGCCCAATCGGGCTACCCCGATTGATTTCGGCGACTTCCAAATCGGCGATCTGTTCGGCGACATGACAACACTCACCCCTTCCAATCCCGCCAGTATCAATGCGGGAGAAGGGGATGTTTATGGAAGCGGCACTATCTATGGCATGCTGGCCTTGAAATTGCCCATGGAGGGGTCCATCCGGTTCGAAAATGCCAATTTTGACGGAACCGACTTCGGACCCGGCGCCATCGACGGCATCCAGGTAAATCGGCTGGATCTCAAGCTCATTCCGTAATTCCTCATGCTTTAAGTTTTTTTTATCAAGAAAGGGCGATATCGGCTGAAGACAACAAGCTCGCCCTTCGCCCCGCCTCCATCCTAATGCTTTAACACAACAACCCACTCATGAGACAGACATATCTCAATAAACACATTTTTATGCCTTGAAGAACATAAAAAAACACCCCTGCGTCACATGCTGATTACTGATCCGGAAGGGAGGAACACGCCTCGTCAAACGGACCCCGATCCGATATCCGAATGGAACAACCGATAAACGATTGCTCCGGACTTCGGCTTTATCCGGAAGGAGGAGGCAGGGATTCCGGCATCAAAGGAATGACGGTGAAAACGACTGACGGTGAAAACGACTGACGGTGAAAACGACTGACGGGCCGGCAACACGAAAAAAACCTTGTTTTTTTTCATTGATATTTCATTGATATTTTATTTGACAAAAAACAAATAATTAAGTATCTTATTTCGGAAAACAAACCCAAATAACCCTATCCATACAAAAGATCCCATTATAGACTTATGCATATTATAGCTGCGTTTGTCATCGTCGTATGTCTGTTTGCCGGATTTCATCCGGTAAACCCGCTTCAGGATAACGAAATGTATGTCGATGTGGGTGCCGGCACACCCGTGGTAATCAGGCATCAGGTCACGCCTCTGAATGAATTCCAATTCAAATACATTACCAAACAATCCTACGATTACAGTTGCGGTTCCGCAGCACTTGCCACACTCCTGAACTCCTATCTGGGTGAGAACTTCAGCGAACGGCAGGTCATCCAGGGCCTTATGGATCTGGGCAGCAAGGAAAAGATCGCCGAACGCCGTGCGTTTTCCCTGCTGGATATGAAAAAATTCGTATCCACACTCGGATATGCCGCCAATGGATACAAAGCCGAATTAAGTGATCTATCCACACTCGGCAAACCCTGTATTCTTCCCATTGAATTTTTCGGCTACCGCCATTTTACCGTTTTCAGGGGTATACACGGCAATCATATTTTTCTGGCTGATCCTTACCGGGGCAACACCAGCTACACCCTTTCCGCGTTCAAGGACATGTGGTTCGAGAATGTTATTTTCGTTGTGGACCGGACAAACGATAATTCACTTAACAATATGCGATTGACCAACGATGATCTCCGTTATATCAATGAAAGTACAACTCTCGATATTTTGACTGATTATGCCCCGCATATTCCAGAGCTTGATGAATTCATACTTCCTAACGAATACCAGAAATACGATTATTAACATGATTTTGGACTTTTCCATGCAGCCATCGTCTAAATTTAACTACCAGTTAAACTAGGAGTTCAAATTGAAAAATATACTTTTCATTTTTCTCGGCATGAGCTTATTGGGCGTGTTTCTTCCCACCGCCATTTCGTCTCAGACAATCACCGAAGCCATTGAAAGCTCCCATGACGCTCAGGGCGGTATTTCATCAGAAACGACCACTAAAACCGAAAAGTTAAAAACTCCTGACGGTGTAAATGCCTCTCCCGAAGATAATGAAATATTTTTTGCCGTTCAGACCGGCTATTTTCTGTCCGAATCCAACGCAAACAGGCAAATAACCCAGCTAAAAGCCCAGGGGCTTGAACCCTATATTTTTAAATCAATGAATTCAAAAGGAAAAGAGGTATTCTCAGTCAGGCTCGGAAAATATGAATCATACAGCGATGCATCTCGGGCTTTGTCCGGGTTTCAAAAAACGGTAAGCACGCCCATGATTGTCACCCGATTTAACTCCCTGCAAACCACCAGATCCAATCAAACAAATATTCACGAGTCTGTTGAAACACCGGCGGATTCTCTTCAAACTGCATCCCAGGCAGCGGATGACTCGGTAAGCAATGCTGATAATGAAACCTTTGTTAAAAACAATTCCGAACCAATAGCACCAGCTCCTGAAGAGGTTGTTTCCCCTCAAAAACCGCTCACTATGGAAGAAATGCAGCAAAAACTTCAGATCTTAGAACAGACGATGCAACGAATGAAAGGGGAAGCCGACATCCGGAGCCAGCTCCAGATCACCGAAGAGGAATCCGCCGCTGAAGAACAGGATATCCTCGAAGCCGCTGGTCAGGAATACACGCTTACCCAGGCTGGCAATATCAAACTCATCTATGGCTTGAGTTACGAATATTCCGGTTATGATGCGATCCGGGAAGGCACCAATGTCGAAGATGTTGCCAACCATACTCTGAGTAATTCCTTTGGCGTATCCTACGGTGTAAAAAACAATTTATCCGTCGGCACATCGATCCCCTTCGTATACAGCTATTATAAGGTCGGCACCATAGATTCTATGTCCGCCACGGATTTAGGGGATCTTTCATTAAGCTGGCAATACCAGCCGATAAAAAGCAGCGCTGATATCCCGACCATTATTATCAACGGCAGCCTGGGCATCCCGGTAGGCAAAAATCCCTATGAAATTCAAGTTGGAGAAGAATTGTCCACCAGTTCCGGAATTTATGATGCAGGTTTAGGCGTTTCCTTCAGTCAGGTAACCGATCCGGTAGTTGCCTTCAGCAGTTTTAGTGTCAGCTATCCATTTGCAACACAGTCCATTGACCAGAAGCGTGATGAAGGGATTTTGGATGAAGTGGATCCCGGTGTGGGGATTGGCGCGGCAGTGGGTCTGGGTTATGCCTTATCCTATAAGCTGAATTTGAACATGAGTTTCAGCTATTCATACAGTTTTTCCACGATCTATAAATATCAGGACGCGCCGGATGCCGAAACCGGAGATTCCACAGGGGCCAGCATCAATATCGGCACCGGGTACAAATTCAGCAAAAACCAGAACATGAATTTTACCATCGGCATTCCGATTACGTCCACCCGGAGTTTTACTTTATCCTTTTCCACACCGATTGATTTTGCACTGTAAGCAGTTGATCAGATGCTGATATCATATACGCAGAGAAGAACGGGAGAAGAAAATTTGTTCACTTTGAACATCCGACGGTTGATGATTAAATCCTTTTTAACTTTAACCGCTATCTTTGTTCTGGCCGGAACGTCTGCGCACGCCGCTTTTAACGAGCAAATGGCTATATCTGCCAAAGCTATTTCCATGGCAAATACCTGCACAGCGGATCCGCCCGGACTCATGTCAATTCACTACAATCCGGCGGGCCTTTCAAAGCTTCCGGAAGGCAAGGTATTTTCACAGGGTCTTACCCTTCCATGGCTGTCCGTTACCCGAAAATTCAAGGCTGATCCGGATTTTGAAGGATTTTTCGGCCAGTGGGGCCCTCAGGAAGGACAGGAACATGACCCGATTGACGGCAGCGAAGACTCCAACAGCAGCGGGATGATGTACATCCCGATTTATGACAAAACCATCAATTTCCTTGTCGGCCCCACAGCCGGGCTCTCTTATCGAAAACCGGACTCCCGATGGACTTTCGCGGTGGGCAACTATGCGCCATTTGCCGGGGGCTTAAACTATAAAAGCGACAGCCCGGTTGCCTGGAACGGCCGTTCCCTGACTTTGCAACATTTGATATATGCCTCACCTGCCGCCAGTTATAAACTGACGCCGGATTTAGCGGTTGGCATGAGCGTGGGTATGGGTCAAACGGCCATGCGCATGCGCATGAATATGCGTTCCCCCAATGAGCTGGTGGCGTTAACCCGAATTCTGGGAGATGCGACCAAGGATCTGGAAATCCCCATATTGTCCGAGCTGACCCTGCCGCCGCCCTGGTTTGGCGGGGGAATGGGTCCATACGACAAGGTTGCGTCTCTGGAACTGAACGTGCGGGATGATTTTTCGCCCAACTACAACTTAGGCATGCTTTGGGAGCCGAAGCCCTGGCTGACTTGGGGCATGACCTATCAAAGCGAAATTGTAGCCGATATGAACGGCAGTTATCAGTTCACTTACTCCCCTCAATGGCAAAAAATGATGGCCTGGCAGGGCAGCTCGCCCTTGGTGCTCGTCGTTTCCTCCATGTTTCAACTGCCTACCCAGGCAGTACCCTATCAGGCCGGCACCATGACCGCTACCCAGAAATTTCCCCAGCGGCTCCAGTCCGGAGTCGCCCTGAAACCCGGCAAACGCCTGAAGTTCCTGTTTGATGTGAACTGGGTTGACTGGTCCATCATTGGGCAGGATAATTTTCAAACCGACCAGGACATTCAGTTACTGCAACTGGTTAAAATGCTAGGCTATACCGGCGGACATCGAAACCTGATCGTGCAAAGAAAGCTTGAAGATACGGTGTCCTGGGGAGCCGCCCTCGAATTTCAGGCCACCCCAAAACTCGAACTCCGGTGCGGGTATGAATGGCGGCCCACTTCGGTTCAGCCGGAACTGGCAGATTTGCTCTATTTCGTTCCTGACCTCCACAATATCGGCGCAGGCGCAGGCGTGAAGCTCCCTCACGGCGCGACCCTGGATGTGGGTCTTGGGGTCCTGTTCAACCCGTCGTTTAAAATCCCCAATAATTCAAGCACCAATAGCACCTCCACCGATTTTTTCTATCCGGTTTACAATCCCTATGCTGGCCTGAACATAGAACAAAGCACTTATATTTATCTGGCCTCGGTTAGCGTCACCATGCCCTTTCATGCATTTATTGAACACCAGAAACACCTGATGCACAAACAAAAGGAAGCCATCCATCACCTCATCGAGCTTATTAAAAAGCCTTTTGGCGGGGGAGAAAAAGCTGAAGAACCTGCGGCAGCGTCTATTGGCACAAATGCACATTAAAATCAGCATATTGGCGAACCCGGACTGTCCCCTGAAAGGAATAGCATATTTGAACTCTGTTACTGCTGAAAGAATTAAGCATGCAGATAAATACATTTAAAGTTGAAGGTGCACTTATAGTTAGAGAATTCACCGCACAAACTCGTTCGCAGTCATCAATCCTTATTTATATTTATCCTGATTACTCTTGATTTTGCATTCCCCTGATTTACAAGGTTGCGAGATACTGTGAAATCTTACTCTTCATGCCTCTTCAAAACCATTTGACTTAATAAATTCATTCCTCGTTTCTTGACAATTGTTTCAACCTTTTATAATATCAGTAATATTTATTCATAACCTGCAGTTGATATCTTTTGACAACCTCACAGGCTAAAGCTTAAAACGCACATCACCGATCTGATAAGGATGCCCAAATGCAAAAAAAATTGTTCGTTCTCTCCATCCTTTTAATTTTACATATCATCGCTTCAACGATGGTTTTTGCAGCCACTTCAGACGACCAATTGCTATTTAGCTCTGAAGTGTCCGAGGTGGCTCAAAAATCGCCCGCCATGGAAATAGAAAAGCCCACCACTCAACCAATGGTCAGGGAAGCTTCGCTGGGAAACCTCCCAAAAGGATATCAAATTATACCATCATCCATTAAAATGAGCCCTGATGTGCGGAATGTGGCCTACGCTGCATATTCCGATAACACCCATAATATAATCCAGATCAACGACCGAACCAGCCCGATATATTATGCCGTACAACCCGGGATGCCGATTTTCAGTCCACAAATGAACCGGCATGCGTATATCGCTTATCTTAATATTGAAAAATCGGTTATTGTGGTCGATGGCAAGACAATTGACACAGTAAACGTTGCAGACAATTTTATTTTCAGCCCCGACGGATCCCGGTATGCCTGCAGGGTTGAAAAAAACAAAAAGCAATATGTGATTGTCGATGGCAAGCCAGGCGCACCGTATAAGGGCATTCCAATCAAAAATAACTTCCTTTTTAGCCCTGATTCCAAGCGATTTATTTATGTCGCTCTTAAAGGTGATAGTTGTGTTGCAGTGGTGGATGGAAAAGAAGAGCCGCTTATGTTTAATTTCATCCAGAACGTCAGATTCAGCCCG
>JBAQUK010000306.1:0-3042 GCA_049297455.1 Desulfosalsimonadaceae bacterium
CAAACCGATTTACTTCTGTTGGGATCATGATGTATACTCCTTTTTTATAAATGCCCGAAATTGGACAGATACGTGGAGTATACACCATTTTTGATTTTTCCGCCGCGTAGCGGCTTCGTTCAACAAGTTCTATGGCAGTTCGTTTGGAATATAAATATGAAAAGTATGTAAGTACCCCAACAATGAAAACAGTCGTTATTGTCAAAGTGGCTATGACTTTATTGGATTTCTTCATTTATATATTCAACTAAAACATAACAAATAGCGTTTTATCCTTCATCCCCCGGCAGAATATCCACGAGCAGGATCACCTGAACCCAGCTCATAGAAGTCGGAACGCTTTCCATTGCAAAGGGATGATGGATAAAACGTTGTTGAACTCAATCTGCCGGCACTACCTATGCCAGCTATGGGGATTATATAAATTCTTTTTTTAATCAGAAAGTTGGGATGTTATCTTTCATCTTTCAATGTATAAATCCATCCATTTCAACTCCGATTTCTGAAAAGCCGACCATCTTGAAAATGAATTACATGCCTCCGGAATGGATGTGCCGGTTTTTATTATAGTTCAAGGCGATTACAGCCATTTTTCTGCTTGTATGAAACATATCCTTAATCAAACCCCCTGCATCATGGTTCCGGTTATGGGGATTATATGAATTCTCTTTTGAATCATAGATGGTTTGAATGCTGTCTTTCATTTTTGCATATTTAAATCCGTTCATTTCAACTCTGATTTCTTAAAAACCAATCATCCTAGGAAGAGAATCAAACCTTTCCGGAAGGGTGCCTCTTCCGCGAAACGGTTGAGTTCAACGGTTGCTTCACGCGCGGCGGCTTTTTGCCGTCGCTGTGAAAGCAAAGGTTATCGTAAAAATATTATTTCAAGTGAAAGTGACATTAAACGTCACTGCCTGACTGTTTCATTCTTCAATATTAAAATGGAATATCATCAGCCGTATTATCTGTTTCAATCTCATTTTTATCGCCTTCTACAATATATCTGGCTCTATCATAGAGCTCATCATAAGTTAAGATTTCAATATTCCTACTGTCATTACGAAATAGTTCAAATGTCTTCTTTTTTATTTCACATTCAAGCGCATTGCTTGACTCTTCCAGTTGTTTCCAATGGCCAATAATAAGTATTACCCTAGAATCATACGCTTTTTGACTTATAGGGTTGCCAAATGAATCATATTGTTGTTTGTCTAACTTTATAAGGCCTGATGCCTTCTGCTCAAGTATTTGCGAAACAGAATGAACAACGTCATTAGAGAGTCTCCAACTATTAGACCTGTTCTTTATTGTTCCAAATAACGGTGTTGATGGTTTTTTGACTTCAACAAAAGTAGTGAACTTCTTATCACCAAGTAGATAGTCCGCTATTACTGTATTGGATCCATTTAGCTCAACATCTGAAACATGTGATTCTTGTTGCAATATAGTTTGAAAGCGATAGTCAAGACCATAACCAAATATCCATTCATTTTTTTCGAAAAAAGACTGCCAAACCTTCTCTTCGCTTTTATCAACAATACAATTTTCAGATGCATAAGTTTTCCAGTAGTCACAATTATCAATAAGCATTTTGAAGATGCCCAACTCCCTTTTCCTGAAGGAAGTGTTTACTATATCTTTTGAGGTTATCGCGCCTTCATCAAGTAACTTTTCTATTATTTCTGCGCGTCTGGGATCTTTTCTTAATGCTGAAAAATAACTATCAGAGCTACAAATAGGATTTTCATGTAATTCATTTAGGCTCTCAGCAGGAAGTTTAAAACTGTTTGGATTTGAATAATCAATAGACTTAACTTTACCGAGGAAATGATATAGCTTTTCAGCAACTTCTGGGTATAAGCAAATTTGATGCTCACCATTATTGGCGATCTCCCCTGTTTTAACATTAATTCTTGAAATATATATAACCGGAATTTTCCCTTCGGCATCAAGAACGGTTGCTTGTATTTTTTGTCTACCACCACGAGTTTTATATAATGTCGCATTTGCTTTTTCTGAAACAACAAAAAACTGATTCTTGTCTTCAGTGATTAGTTCGACATAGCGTCCATTCCAATCCCTCCTCTTGCCAACATAGATAGTGTTAAGGAATTTATTATCATCATAATCAGGGTTATATTTATTTTCACTCATAAGTCTTTTACCCTATTTCGATAACATTAAATGGATTGATCCGCATAAGATGCTGAATTTTGGTTTTCTGTCCGCATAAGATGCCATTGAATGCATTTTATTTGACATATTAACATACTATAATTGCAAGCTTTTACTTTACACATCGTTTTATCACGGCATGTTATGCGGATCGGCATAACATGCCTCATGAGTCACCTTAAAGCGCGTCCATCGGACTGCGAACACCGGACGGACCACGGTTGAGGACATGGGTATAAATCATCGTGGTCTTGACATCGCTATGGACCAAAAGTTCCTGCACCGTTCGGATGTCGTAACCCCCTTCGAGCAAATGGGTTAGAAACGCATTGATTTCCGGTTCGGCCATGTCCGCCGGATGGCGCACATGGTGAAAAAAAATATACCGCCTCGTCCAATGGCAGTAGGTCTGCTCCGTCCGGCGGCTGTAATGACGGGAACGCAATGCTTCCCGGAGCTGATCCAGCAGTTTTGGTTTGCCGGTCATATAAATCTGAGACCTCAACCATTTGCCGGTAAATTTCCATGTCCGACGCTTCGATAAGAAGAGACTCTTTCTTTTAAACTGATTCTTAGCATTGTTTCTATCAAAAAACCATTATTTTTTCAGTGGGTTTAAAAAATATAACACGGAATGGTTGAATCCTTCTTGTATCCGGTTCAGCCATTTGTTAAAACTATCCACGCTGATTTTTTCGTCCGTCGATGGCCCGCCACCTCTTATAAACCCACCCTATATAACTTAAATGTTAAATGAAAAAAAATCAAATCCCAGCAAACCCGCATATTGCATGATATCCTACGGTACTACTGCCGTTAAGAGCCTTCTGAATAAGGGATTTTAATCGTTGCGGTCCTTTAACT
>JBAQUK010000307.1:0-2149 GCA_049297455.1 Desulfosalsimonadaceae bacterium
TCTAAGTGCTTCCTGTAGCATAAATATGCCGGTTTCTCAGCTACAAGCCATTTTTACTTTTCCCCCCTAAAACCTTGTCAAGCCTTTTTTTACTTCATTTAAACTTTTTTTCGCTGAATAGTTACTAAATTTTTAGAACATACTTTCTGCTTTTCCGAAAAAAAAAGGCAATGTTGACGATCACGGCGAGGTCAACATTGCCTTTTTTTTATCATCAAGCTTTAATTTTTCTTATAAATTTAAATAATTTATAATTTTAATCCCTCTTTAACCCCATAAATCTTGACTACAGTTCAATAAATACAAGAAATAATTAAATATTTTTTCATTTTTTTTGTTGCAAGAAGCCAAAAATCCGCTTAATAACATAGATTATTATCAATGGAGGCAATAGATAATTTCTATGTTATTTCAATCAGTGGTCCCCGGATTATTCAAGCAGCTCAACATGGAGATCGACCAGGCTGCAAACACTACCCGCAAAACGAATACCGCCAAGCGCTTAGACTTCTATCACGACAACCAGCTTGACTATATCTCTGACCATATCGCCACCATTTTTTCAAACCCGGATGCGATAACCCCCTGCTTCGTCAATGTCGTTAAAAAGGTGATCAATACCCTTGCCGCGGTCTATGCCCGTGATGCAGTGCGGGAACTGAAGGGCGCGGAAAAGGACGTGGAAACCTTTCAGGCCATTTGTCAATCCAGCGGTTTAAGCGTCAAAATGAAAGCGGCTTCCCGGTATGTCAAACTTTGTAAGACCGTCCTTATCCGTCCGGTATGGCGCAAGGGTGCCATTGACCTTGATATTCTGACCGGTGACGTGCTGGACGTGGCCACCGGTGACACCCCGGAAGATTTGCAGTCTGTCATGATTACCCATTACCCGGAATCCGGAAAACAGGATGAAATCGAATATTCGTTCTGGACTGATACCGAATTCAAGCGCCTGGACTATCGCGGGAACGTGATCCAGGAAGAAGTCAATCCCTATGGTGTCCTGCAATTCCTGCCGCTTTTCGACCGGTGCCCGACCTCCGACTTTTGGCTTTCCGGCGGCGATGACCTTATAAATATTCAGGAAGCCATCAACGAAAAACTGACGGATCTTCTCTACATTATACGGATGCAGGGATTCGGCGTCGGATGGATTAAAAAATCAAAGCAATCCGGCGCGTCAATCGGGGTAAATCCTGGAACATTGATTGAACTGCCTGAAGACGGTGCCATCGGGTTTGAATCCCAAAAAGCGCCGATTAAAGAAATCCTTTCCGCCATCGATTTTTTAATTGCCCAGGTTGCCGTCTTGAATGGCCTTTCCGCTTCCAGTCTCAGCACAAAAACCGTCCGGGAATCCGGCCTTGCAAAGGTTGCCGGGCAGCGGGAACTTGAAGAACTCAGGCGGGATGACATTATCCTATGGCGGCGCTTTGAACAGCAGCTTTTTGAACTGATCCGCGTTGTCTGGAACGTCCATAACCCGGCAAAAAAAATCAGTGATGCGGCCGTTTTAAACGTTGATTTTTATGATCCGAAACCGGAAATCAGCCCGAAAGACCAGGCCGAAACATGGGATTCTTTAATCAAGCTGGGCGTTCTTTCCCCGGTGGATGTTGCCATGGAGCGAAACCCGGAACTTCGAACCCGTGATGAGGCCATAGAATCGCTTCAGAAAATTAAAGCGGAAAACGCTTTGTTTTGCATACAAAATGAACACGGCACCGAAAACAATAATTCGCCTGCCCAGGCGTAAAATGGAGAGAAATAAAGAAAATGGCATTGCAATATTCAATCGATTCACTTGATGGACTAGACGCTGGCATTCAATCGCTTTATGTGGAAAAAGACGGAAAATTTATCCTGGACGTGACCGGACACGAAAAACCCGCAGATGACAAGGATAAAATACCATTAAGCCGTCTGAATCAGGAAATCGAAAAGCGCAAACTTTCAGAAAGCCAACTGAAAGAATTTGCGGATTCATTTGTTGAATCGGTCCCGGAAGAAATGCGGGATCTCATTCCGGACCTCCCCCCCGGACAAAAAATAAAATGGATCCAAAATGCAACCCAAAAAGGGCTTTTCAATCAGCAGGCCCCGGATGGGATTGATACAAAACGGCCGGCCGGGAAAACGCCTGCCGACT
>JBAQUK010000308.1:0-5148 GCA_049297455.1 Desulfosalsimonadaceae bacterium
ATGTCGCATATAGCTTTTATCAATATCGATAATATTTTGCTTTAAATCTCCCTGTCCGATGGGAAAATCCAGTAAAATTTTTTACCGGAAAATTAAAAACCGGGGTTTTCGGTCAGGCACTAAATAAACAAAGAGAGATTTTTTGGTGAATTTTGTCCCGTAAACTCCTTACCTTACGGATTTGGTATACACGCAATTCCCATCCCAGGAAGGATTCGCATTTTGATAGGAAACAGGACAACGACCGGTCCTGTCCGTGACTTCAATAAAGAAACCCGTTGCGGAGGCTCCCGTGATATTGACGGGATTGGCTACATTGACATGCAAATCGGCGAGTAGAGGGACCGCACTCCTTGTGCCGACTGTGAAATAATCGGCAATAGCCGCCGCGACAATACTAGCGTCACTTTCCGCTTGCGAGCAAAACCCTTTATGCCGCATATTGATATAATTGGGAATAGCGATAGCCGCAAGGATGGCAATAATAACAATAACAACCATCAGTTCTATCAAGGCAAAACCTTCTGAATTTTGGTTAAAGCTATATATTTTCATATGTTTATCCCGATTCAGGAAACGTTGTTTCCGAGGAAGCCGTTGCGAATGCCGGGGCTTGTACAGAATATCCAAGATCCTCGTAATCGGATGACAGGGCAAGTTGCATGCTGCCCCCAAATCCAGGACGTTTTTTTCATAATATGACTTGCTATATTGTTTCAGTTGATTTTTATAGGACAGCATTAACGCGTGCATAAAAAAAGGAGGGAGAAATGTTGGTTCCCCCTCCTTCATGTCAGTAGTAAAACAAAGTGGAATTACATGGTTTTTGTGAAAACACCAGGCGTCGCATTGCTCCAGCCTGTTACTGCTGCTTGATAAGCCAGCGGGCAACGTGAACTGCCGTCTGTGACCGCAATGGTAATAACGGCCGGGGGGCCTGCCGCCCAGGTGACATCGGCAGTATTCTGGTCAGTGAGAGCAAGGTCGGTTGATCCGGCAAAGAGAACAGTAGCAACACCATTTTGATCGCCCCAGCTCACATTGGTGGGAATGGCAAAGTAATCTGCCAGACCTGAGGCGATAGCATTGGCGTCAGACTCTGTCGCAGAGCAGAATGCCTTGTCTCTGTAAGCGATGAAATTCGGGATCGCGATGGCGGCCAGAATACCGATGATGGCGATAACGATCATCAGTTCGATGAGTGTGAAACCTTGGGTGTTTCCTCTAAGTTTTTGCATGGTGGTTCTCCTTTTTTGGTTTGTTTATGCTATGTGGGTTTGGTGGTTGTTTTTTTTGTGTTCAATAATTTTTTTGTTCATGTTTTTCTGACATGGACTTTTGCTTTCGCGTTTTGCATCCCCCCTTTTTGAGTTTTTATGTTTTGGTTTTTTTCTTGGTTTGCATTTGACTCATATATGAGCAAGTAGCGTGCCAAAGAACAAATATGTTGTTATTTTATATCTAATCGTTTGCAAAGATAGGAAAATTCATCCCAATGAGTAAACAGCGTTCCGGATTGGACTCAGCAATTGGGCAACTAATGAAAGGCTAATTTACAAATTGCGGCATTCGGTGACAATTTTTGTCATTTATTTCTGCCGGATTTTAACCATCAACGGATTGAAGTTAGCAGCAGGAAATCAACGCTGATAGCCAAGCCGGATTACCCTATTTCCTTTGCCCCATCGTTTGACTTATCAATTTGGCACCAAATTATACCTCATTTTGTTTAACCCACAATATAAAAAAATAAAACATTTCACTTAAAATCTTAATAGTTATTAAAGTTCAGCGTAACCGATATTTTTACTTGACCATTACTTATGCGAAAAGATATATTCATCAATTTTAATAGACCCGCAAAAAAATGGATCCTATCGGATTTGCTTGATTCTTTTTCACAAATTTCAATATGTTTTAATTAATTATTAAGATATCAGGGAAAGGCTGGATACACAAATGGCAAAATATGTTTACGCGTTTGGCAACGGAACGGCTGAGGGAGACAGAACCCAGAAGAACTTACTCGGCGGCAAAGGTGCGGGTCTGGCTGAAATGGCAAGGCTCGGATTGCCGGTGCCTGCAGGATTTACGATCACCACCGAATGCTGTACCGACTATTTTGACAACGAATGCAATTATCCCGAGTCCTTGCATGACGAGGTCGATCAGGCCATGTGTTATGTGGAATCCATCATGAACATGAAATTCGGCGATCCTGAGGCACCCCTTCTGGTGTCCTGCCGGTCCGGCGCGCGCGCATCCATGCCCGGCATGATGGAGACCGTACTGAATGTGGGACTCACCACCAAAACCATTCCCGGCATGATCAAAAAAACCGGCAATGACCGGTTCGTTTATGACGCTTACAGACGGCTCATCATGATGTACTCGGATGTGGTGATGGAGAAAGCCGAAGGCATCGAACCCGAAGAAGGCAAGTCCATCCGTGCCCAGCTTGAACATATCATGGAAAAAATGAAAAACGCGAAAGGTTACGCCGGAGATACGGACTTTACGGCGGATGATCTTAAAGCCCTGTCAGATTCATTTAAAATCAAAGTCAAGGAAGTGTTGGAGGTCGAATTTCCGGATGAGGCCAAAGATCAGCTATGGGGCGCCATCGGCGCTGTCTTTAAAAGCTGGAACGGCAAACGGTCCATTGCGTATCGCCGGATTGAAAACATTCCCGATGAATGGGGAACCGCCGTCAACGTGCAAAGCATGGTGTTCGGCAATATGGGCGACACTTCCGCGACCGGTGTCGGGTTTACCCGGAATCCGGCCACCGGCGAAAACAAACTCTACGGGGAATGGCTGGCCAATGCCCAGGGGGAGGATGTGGTGGCCGGCATCCGGACTCCCAATCCCCTCAACGAAGCCACCAAAAACGATCAGAACCGCCACCTGCCCTCCCTTGAAATCGCCATGCCCGAATCCTACCAGCAGCTCCTGGATATTCGCAACAAGCTGGAAACCCATTTCCGCAATATGCAGGACCTGGAATTCACCATCCAGGAAAACAGGCTGTACATGCTTCAGACCAGGGTGGGCAAACGCACGGGCCTGGCCGCATTGAACATGGCCATGGACATGCTCGAAGAAGGACTGATCGATGAGCGGACCGCAGTCATGCGGGTGATGCCGACACAACTCGATGAAATGTTGCACCCGCTTGTCGATCCGGAAGCGGAAAAATCAAGCAAGGTGATTGCCAAAGGGTTGCCTGCCGGACCGGGCGGGGCATTCGGACAGATTGTGTTTACGTCTGATGATGCGGTGAAATGGCAAAAAGCCGGCAAAAACGTCATCCTTGTGCGTGAGGAAACCAACCCGGAAGATGTGGAAGGCATGCGTGCAGCAGTGGCGGTTCTCACTGCCCGGGGCGGCATGACCAGTCATGCCGCGCTGGTGGCACGCGGCTGGGGGAAATGCTGTATTGTGGGCGCGGGCGCCATGCAAATTGACATCGCTGAAAAAAAATTGGCGATCAACGGCAATGTGTTTAAAGAAGGCGATGTCTTCACCTTGAACGGCACCAAAGGGGTGGTATATAAAGGACAGCTGCCGATGATCGACGCCACGGAAAATCCCCGGCTGTCCCGGTTTATGACCATGGTGGATAAATTTCGCACCATGAAAGTCCGGGCAAACGCCGAAACACCGGAAGATGCGATGATCGCCAGAGAATTTGGTGCTCAGGGCATTGGTTTGTTTCGCACCGAGCATATGTTTTATGGCGAAGGGGCTGAAAAGCCTTTGTTTATTTTAAGAAAAATGATTTTAAGCAAAACGGAGCAAGAACGCCGGGCGGCCCTGGTCGAACTGTTTCCCTACGTGAAAGCCGATGTGAAGCGCATCATGGAGATCATGGACGGCCTTCCGGTGACTTTCCGCCTCCTGGACCCGCCCTTGCATGAATTTGTGCCCCACAGCAAAAAAAACAAGGAAAAACTGGCCAAAAGCCTTGATATCAGCATCAAGACCCTGACCAAGCGAAGCGAACAATTAAACGAAAGCAACCCTATGATGGGACATCGCGGGGTACGGCTGGGTATCACCTACCCTGAGATGGCGTTCATGCAGTGCCGGGCCATACTTGAAGCGGCTGCCGAATTGATTAAAAATAAGAAAAAAGCGCTTCCTGAAATTATGGTGCCGGTCACCTGTGACGTTAAAGAACTTGATGATATGAAAAAAATATTTGATGACGTGTATGCCTATGTGACCGCGAAATTCAAAGTGGAAAAAATTGACTGTCAGTTCGGGACCATGATTGAGATTCCCAGGGCCGCCCTGCTGTCTGACCAAATGGCAAAAACAGCGGAATTCTTTTCTTACGGCACCAATGACCTGACCCAGATGACGTTCGGTTTCAGCCGGGATGATATCGGCGGGTTCATGGGCGAGTATCTTGATAAAAAGATCTTAAAAAAGGATCCGTTCCAGACGCTGGATATCGAAGGGGTCGGTGCTTTGATCCAGCATTCCGTTACAAAAGGCCGCGCCACCCGGCCCAATCTGAAAATCGGCATCTGCGGCGAACATGGCGGAGATGCGGCATCCGTGGAATTCTGCTTTAAGGCGGGATTCAATTATGTGAGCTGTTCACCGTTCCGGCTACCCATCGCCCGATTGGCTGCAGCACAAGCAGCGATTGAGGCAGAAGAAAATTGATGAAAATAAAAATCAGCTATATCGCCATAATTATTTTCTTATTATCATTCAGCTTGAAGTTTTTTTATAATGATACGGTGATATTCTCTCCTCCATTAATGAGAGCTGATGCGATAGACTATTATCATTCGGCAAAAAATCTTTATAATTTTAGTGTTTATTCAAAAGAAAGGGCTATAGACCATCCCCCGTCTCCCGACTCGTTTCGCCCGCCATTGTTGCCCGTAATGATCATGCTGGGCATGTCGGCAGTTAAATCAGAACAAGGCAAATGGTATGGATATGTCATTTTATTTCAGATCTTTTTGGGAGCATTAATTGCACCTTTAATTTTTTATTTGGCAATTACTTAAATGTTAAATAAAAAAAAATTAAATCCCAGCAAACCCGCATATTGCATGATATCCTACGGTACTACTGCCGTTAAGAGCCTTCTGGATAAGGGATTTTAATCGTTGCGGTCCTTTAACT
>JBAQUK010000309.1:0-2340 GCA_049297455.1 Desulfosalsimonadaceae bacterium
AATCGAAAAAAATTGATTATAATAAATAAATTCAAAATATTATAATTTTAGTAAAAATTTTTGTCAAGTAAAAAACGAAAAAAATTGCCATTTTATTAAAAAACTTCAATCAAAACTATTTTTGTAATGATTTGATTTTTTATTATATAAATATTTTCGTTCAGGCACTAGGTAGTAGCTTGTCTCCCTTCAAGTATCCCGCTGTTCGCAATCGGAAGCGCGCCAACACAAATTGACGCTATTGGTTTCTCCATATTGTTAAAAATACGGATAAGGTCAACTACTGATTCAGAATATGCATCCTCATAATAACCGTGAGACTCAAACCCGCCCGGGATAGCCAGTGCATCAAAATTTTCAGGCTTGATTGATGATAATAGTTGGCCTGGAATTACCTTAATCCCAAACGTGCCTCGAATTTCCTCCTGAAACCCGACAGTTACAACTTCTACGCCTTCTGTGCCATATTCACCAGACCAGCCCAATACATCGTAAAACGCAGCGGCCTCATAAATCTCAAAACCTTTACACAAAAGCAGCAGGACTCGTTTCATGACTTCCTTTATTGAATGGAAAAAACAATTCTATTTGTAAAGGCCCAACAGTTTAGGTCAAAGTGTCAGTCGACCATGGTCAGCCCGCCGCTGACGCTCAGAACCTGGCCGGTGATAAAATCCGCTTCCTCTGACGCGAAAAAGACCACGGCATGGGCAATATCTTCGGCGGTTCCCATGCGTTTCAGGGGGATGATTTTGTCCATGCCGGACAGAATTTTGTCGGCAAACGCATCTTCGGCTTTCATGTCATCCAGGAGCGGCGTGGGCGTCGGGCCGGGGCAGACCACGTTCACATTGATCCGGTTGCGGGCCAGTTCCTTGGCCATGGTTTTGGAAAACGAAATGACCGCGCCTTTGGCCCCGGAATAGACGGATTCGCCGGTGCTGCCCACCCGGGCTGCGTCCGACGCGATATTGATGATCTTGCCGCTGTTCCGCTCCACCATGCCGGGGGCGATGGCATGGATGGTGTTCAGCACCCCTTTGAAATTGATGTCCATCACCCGATCCCAGAAATCCGGGGTGGTTTTCAAAAACGGTTTCATCCGGTCCCACCCGGCGTTGTTGACCAGAATATCCACCGGCCCGAAGGCTTCCTTTACGGTGCTGACCATTGCCTGAACGGAGTCAAGATCGGTAATGTCCGTCTTCACCGCCATGGCCTTTCCACCTGAATGGGTGATTTCCGCTACGGTCGCAGCCGCTTCTTCCGCCAGCAGGTCAGCGATCACCACCCATGCCTTTTGTTTTGCCAGTGCCTCACAAATGCCTTTGCCGATACCCCTCGCCCCGCCGGTGACAACGGCGATTTTTCCGGTCAATTCGAACATGCTGCGTGTTTCCTCAAAATTACCCGGTTATAATGATGAATCCATCATTTTCTGAATTTTGAAAACTCGGGCGGCCGCTTTTCCATAAATGCGTTTCGGCCTTCCAGGGATTCTTCGGTATCGTAAAACAGGCTTAAGCCCCCGACCCCCAGGTTCGTGATGCCCACCACGCCGTCGGTTTCCGCGTGAAACGCGTATTTGAGCATTTTTAAGGCAGTGGGGCTTTTTGCCAGAAGCTCCGCGCACCATTTGTCCACTTCCGCATCGAGCTGGTGATGGGGAACCACCGCGTTGACGAGTCCCATTTTCAGGGCTTCATCCGCTGAATATTTTCGGCATAAGAACCAGATTTCTTTGGCTTTTTTAAGCCCAACCGCGCGAACCAGATCCCCGGTGCCGTAGCCCGGATCAAAACTCCCCACCCTGGGGCCGGCCTGTCCGAAAGTCGCTTTGTCGGATACGATGGAAAAATCGCACACCACATGAAATACGTGCCCGCCGCCGATGGCATACCCGTTGACCCGGGCAATGACCGGCTTGGGGATGGTGCGGATCAGGGTGCTGACCTGCTGCCACCCCACTTCAAGAGGTAAAGCAGCTACTGTTCCGGCATAGCCGCCGGGCTCCCGGATGGACTGGTCCCCGCCGGTGCAGAAGGCATTGTCCCCGGCCCCGGTCAGCACCACCACGCCAATGGATGGGTCCACCCATGCATCGGTAAACGCTTGGGTCAGCTCATAAATCGTGGTCGGGGTGCAGGCATTGTATTTTTCCGGCCGGTTGATGGTGATCCGCGCCGTGCCGTCTTTTTTATCATAAAGGATTTCGGTAAACTGCATCGTCGGTTTCTCCCTAAACCAGTTCCGGGTCGGTCATCACTTCCAGCATGGCACGCAACTGGCTATTTCTTACGCACTTCACAAAATTAACGGTTGTTGTTATTACAGTCGCGA